>JBCCHQ010000037.1:0-38662 GCA_039028735.1 Planctomycetota bacterium
CACACACACATACACACACACACACACACACACACACACACACACACACACACACACGCTCGAACATCTCTCGCCAGACGAGGGCTCGCAGCCACATCGTTAGACTCTCCGCTCCGGGGGCGTTTGTTGGAGCCCTGCTCTGTTACGGCCCTGTTGCGCTGTGGCCCTGAAGCGTTGTGACACTGTTGGGTGACGGCACTGTTGTTTATGTGTCGATCGGGGGCGCTGGCTTTGGCTTCTTCTTGGTCGCCTTGTCAGCCCCAGTCTCGCTGGGCTCGGGGCAGCAACCTGAACCCGGCTCACAGCCTTTGACCTTCGCGGCTGCAACGATCGCAGCTTTCGTCGTCGCTCCCTCGAGGGTGGCCAGACGCGATGCCGGCGGTGCCATCAACACCGTTACCGCTTGCTTCGTATCCGGGGACACTTCGAGCTGCTGCAATAGCGTGGCTTCCCGCTCGTCGGCGGGGTCGATCTTCACGGTGGCGGCACTCGACGCGTAGTGCGGGTCCTTCATGAAGGTCTGTACGCCAGTCATGGCTGATTCATTGTCTGTGGTGTGCTTGTTTTGGATGCACACCAGCACGACTTTTCCGTCCTGTAGGGCTTTCAAGCATCGGGCTTGCCCAGGGCTTACGAAGCCTTCGTGCAGCTGGATCGTGTCGAGGTCGAGGAACCAGTGCCGCGTGACTGCACCCGTCGGGGCGATGGCCAGCACCAGCGGCATGGGCGCACGGCTCACGTCGAAGCGCTTGATCAGCTCCGCCTCGGCCGGGTCCTTGATGTCGACCTGTACCAACGACGCTCGATCGGTGAGGGCCTTTGCCTGCTGGCTCGCACGCGTGCGCAAAGCTTGGGTCTTGGTGTCGTCAGTTCGGTGAAACAAAAGGAAGGCGTACTTTCCAGCGTCCGCTGCTTCCGAGAGAGATTGTTCGCTGGTGCTCGCGGTGGCCGACTTCGGGCTGCCTTGTTGCACGTCCTGCGCTCGAGCGGGAAGCAACAAGAGGCCGAGAGTCGCAGCCACGAAAGTAAGTTGGAACCCGCGTCGGGTGATCATTCCTTCACTCCATATCTCTCGTGCAAGAGAGGCTTGGATCATCTCTCTCGCGCAGTTGTCTCTTGGCTTGTCCCTCGGATCAACGCGATAGGCGCCGAGAACAGGTAGGCTCGCCGGCTATAAGTCTATCACGTTCCCCACGGGCGTCACAAGTTCCGCGCCCACCGGCGGTTTCGCAGGGGCTGGCGCCCCAGATTCGGGAATACCAGATCGCCAACCCCAGAATCTCCTATCGGCCAGTTTCGCCAATAGGCCAGTTTCGCCAATAGCCCGGCTGGACTACGGCACCTGCTCTTCGAGCTGCAGCTCTGGAAACGGGTTCGGGAGTTCGTGCCACTCCTCACTGTCTTGGGCGAGGAGGCCTGCCTCCAGCAAGCAACCGTCTAGGGACTCACGAATCCGGCTCTCCTCAATGTTTTGACCGATGAAGACGAGCTGTTGGGCCCGGTCCCCGAATCTTTCGTGCCAGCCCTCCTGTTGGTCGGGGCGCTGGCCTTCGGGATGCGCCCAGTCCTCTCTGGGAATCGCCGCCCACCACATACCTGCGGCGTCGACAGTACTGACGCCTCCAGCCTGAGACCACTCGTAAGCGATTCCCTCTGCGGCGGCGACCCAGAAGAACCCTTTCGAGCGGAGCATGCCTTGCCAGTTCTTCTCGTCGCTGAGAAACGCCCACAGCTTCTCCGCGTCGAAGGGCACAGGGCTGCGGTACGTGAAGCTGGTGATTCCATACTCTTCTGTTTCTGGCGTGTGTTCCCCCTGCAACTCTCGAATCCACCCAGCCGATTGAGCAGCTTTGTCGTAGTCGAAGAGATGCGTGTCGAGGACGCTCGACAGTTCTACTTGCGAGCGGGTCGCTGTCAGCGTTCGCGCGCCAGGGTTCAGAGCTTTCAGAATCGCTTGGACCTTCTGTGATTCCTGCTCACTGACCAGATCGCACTTGTTGACAATGATGACATCGGCAAACTCGACTTGATCGATGAGAAGATCTGTGACCGTACGCTCGTCGTCTTCGCCCAGAGATTCTCCTCGTTCCTGCAACGCTTCGGCGGCGCCATAGTCACGCAAGAAGCTGGCGGCATCGACGACCGTGACCATTGTGTCGAGTCGGGCCAGCTGACTCAGGCTTACACCCGCTTCGTCTTCGAAGGTGAACGTCTGAGCAACGGGAACGGGTTCCGAGATTCCGGTGGATTCGATCAGCAGATAGTCGAAGCGCTGCTCTCGAGCAAGGCGAGAGACTTCGGCGAGAAGGTCGTCTCGCAGCGTGCAGCAGATGCAGCCGTTCGACAGCTCGATCAGCTTCTCCTCGGTCCGTGACAACTCGGCACCGCCGCGCTCAACGAGCGCAGCATCAATGTTGATCTCGCTCATGTCGTTGACGACGACTGCGACACGACGCCCTTCACGGTTGTTCAGGATCTGGTTGAGTAGAGTCGTCTTGCCAGCACCTAGAAAACCGGACAAGACGGTGACCGGAAGCCGTGGATCTGCTGCTCGTGTGGACATGGGAGGTTCTCTCTTGAATCAAAAGACCGAGCCCCGCGGAACGTGACGGGCGCGTCCGCGGAGCTCGAGTGTACGTCTAGAGGCAGGCGTCGTGCTCGACGCAGGGGAGACTGTCAGCGGTTGTATCCGTGCCGCACGCTGGCCCTGGGCCGGGGAGCGGGGCGGATGCGCCGAACAACGACAGTAGAAGGGCAACTGGATCGGCAATGTTCACGGCCGAGTCGTCGTTGGCGTCCAAGGCGTCTTGGCACTCGCCCAGGTCGCCGCCATTGAACAGACCGCTCAACATGAAGACCGCGTCCGCGACGTTGCGGCTGCCGTCGGCGTTCGCGTCCCCGCGGATGAACGGCAGTGCAGGCGGGAGGTTCGTGAACACGATATCGAACGGAGCGGACGGCGCGTAGGCGGTCGTCCCGTTGTCGACAATGCGGAACGTGCCTGTCCATTCGGTCTGTGCTGGATCGAAGCCCGAGTGCGTCGAGTCGATGTGCCAGACGGGATGGTCGTCGAAGGGCGGCGAGCCCATCGTCCAGAGGTCACCAGGTGCGGTGAGCACGCTTGCAAAGCCGGGGGTGTGAGCCTGCAGCGCAGGGTCAAGGGAAACGACCTCGAGAGCGAAGATGGCCCCAGCGCCCGGGGCGAGCAGCATTTCACCCGGTTCGTCGATTTCGACGGTGACAAACCCTGGCTCGTCACCCGCCCAACCGGTCAAGAGGCCAGTGGTCTCCTCCAGCGAAAACACCTCGCTGGAGTCAAAGCCGACAGCGACCTGTCCATTCCAGTGACCGATCTCCGCGTCGTCCTCATGCCCGTGCTCTGTCGGGATCGTGAAGACGATGTTGAAGGAAGCAGACGGAGTATACGCTGTGGTCCCGGTGTCGACGATTCGAAAGACACCTGTCCACTCAGTCTGCGCGGCGTCGAATGCCGGATCGGTGGAGTCGATGTGCCAGACCGGGTGGTCATCGAACGGCGGTGATCCCATGGACCACGAATCCCCCGGTGCAGTGAGTACGCTGGCAAAGCCAGGCGTGTGGGCTTTGAGGGCGGGGGAGAGGGAAACTACTTCGAGTACGAAGTTGGCTCCGGCCGCAGGCGCCAGCAGCATCTCTGCGGGTTCATCCATTTCGAGGGTGACAAAGCCGGGCTCGTCAGCAGTCCAACCCGTCAGAACGCCGCTGGTCTCGGCTAGCGTGAAAACCTCGCTCGAGTCAAAGCCGACCGCGACTTGCCCGTTCCAGTGACCGATCTCCGCGTCGTCATCGTGTCCCGGCGGTGTTGGGTTCGTGAAGACAATGGTGAACGGCGTAGAAGGCGCGTACCCGGTCGTGCCGACGTCGTTGATGCGAAACACAGCCGTCCATTGAGTTTGGTTGGGGTTGAAACCTGGATCGGTGGAGTCGATGTGCCAGACCGGGTGATCATCGAACGGCGGCGAACCCATAGTCCAGCTATCTCCCGGTGCGGTCAGGACGCTTGCGAAGCCTGGTGTATGCGCCTTCAGCGCTGGGTCGAGAGAGAGGACTTCGAGTACGAAGCTGGCGCCAGCCGCCGGTGCCAGGAGTTCCTCTGCAGGTTCATCCATATCCAGGGTGACGAAGCCAGGCTCGTCACCGGTCCAGCCGGTCAGGACACCAGAGGTTTCAGTAAGCGCAAACAGTTCGCTGGAATCGAAGCCGACAGCGACTTGTCCGTTCCAATGACCGATCTCCGCGTCGTCTTCGTGCTGCGCGAGCGCTGGCAATGCCAGCAACATCGTTAGCAGCAGTGCCGGGGTCGTCGTTTTCAGGTTCAACAGTGGTCTCACTTTCTAAATGCTATTGCGAATGCAGTTGCAACCAAGAGCAAAGAAACGAGGGGGCGTGTCGCCCCCTCGCTCCATCCGGATTCGATAACTACGGGCAGCCTGCAGTTGGGAACGGCGCAGCGGGCTGACTGCCGGCGGAGAATAGGTAACTCAGCATGAACACCGGGTCGGCAATGTTGAACTGTGTATCGCTGTTGGCGTCGAGTGCGGTCTCGAAGGTGGGGCTCGCCTCGCCACCGAACAGGATCCCCAGCATGGAGATCGCGTCTGCGATGTTGACGGTCAAGTCTTCGTTCGCGTCACCTCGCACGAAACCGTCACCGAGTTGCAGCAGCACGGTGATCGGACAGAGGTCTTGCTGGTCGACTTGGCCGTCGAGATTCACGTCGGCGGCAACGCGCTCAGCGGCAGTGGCAGCGGACGGATCCGCAAGGACTGCATAGAACGCCGTGAGATCCGACGGCGTCAAGCTGCCATCGAGGTCGACGTCGCCGACGAGCACGTCTTCGGTCTGGAAGTACAGCGTGATCGGCTCCGAAGCCGTCATCGTGCCCGAGTTGTCCACGATCTCCAGCGTGCACTGATAGTGCGCGTGGTCCTCATAGTTGGCGTGATCTGGGCTGTGCACATGGAAGTGCCAGTGCACGTGGAGGTCCGATCCGCCAAGGCTACCGCTCTGGCCAGCGCTGGTCAGAACAGCGGACAGGTTCGGGCTGATCATCCGCAGGCCCGGCGTCATCGACAAAACGTTGAAGGAAAGGCTGGCCGCTGGCGCCAGCGGGAGCGCACCCGCGGTAGGCACAACAACGTGATCAAAGCCCGGATTGTTCAGCGCCCAACCACCGCCCAGGGGGCCCAGCGGCGCGCTCGGGGGGAGGTAGAACGGCGAGGCCAGATCCACACCCACGTTTACGATCTGGCCCTGGCTGTTTTGCCCGAGCCATAGATCTCCAGGGTGCTGACCGAAAGCGGAACCCGTGAGAGCGACGAACAGGCTAAGAGTAAGCAGCTGACGCATGAAACCGACCACCTTTCAAAAGCGGCTTGGAGTTTGAGATTGCGAATGCGTTCGCATCGCGTCTATATTGGCCACAGCAACCGTCGAATGCAACGGTTGCTCCGAAAGACCCACTAAGTTGTTTCATGTCTGGAGGTTGCCGTCATGCGGGGTGTCCTGTCTCTGCTCCTACTGCTCTTGCCCCAAGTTGGGGTCGCCCAGTGCGTGCTCACGACAGTGGGGCCGCCCACCGGCGCTGCGGCTTTCGGATCCGCTGTTGCCTCCTCAGCGGACGTCCTGGTGGCGGCGGACCCCGGGGGAGGTGCGGCAGGTGTCATCCATCGCTACGTCCAGGACGGCATGACTTGGAGCGCAGCCAGTCCGATCGGACCGGGCACTAGTGGTGGTGGGGCATCTTTTGGAGCCGCGCTGGCTCTAGAGGGTGGCTTCCTGTTGGTTGGTGCGCCAACTCATAACGGTCCGAACGGTGCGCACCCGAGTCGCGGTGCCGTATACGCGATGGAGTTGCTCGGGAATTCTCCCGGTACGCCGCTGACGGCCCCAGGCACAGCGCCCGGAGACCTGTTTGGCTCCTCGCTAGCATGGGGCACTGACCTCTGGGTCGCCGGCGCTCCAGGGGCACTCGGAAGTGCTGGTAGCGTGTCGATCTTCCATTGGTCGGCCACGACCGGGTCGGTTTGGGACCAGACGATCGCGCCCACGGATCCGCAGCCCTGGGCTCAGTTTGGTGCGTCGGTCGTCATGCACGACGATATGCTCGTCGTCGGATCTCCGGGCGCGGACTCGTTCCGCGGTGCTGTGTACGTCTTCGAGCGCACGGGAACAACGTGGCAGCAGGTCAACAAGCTAACGCTGGCGAGTGCACAATCCGGCGACCGACTTGGGGCCAGCATCGCTGTGCGGACGACAGGGCCGGCGCTGGTCATCGTTGCCGGAGCTCCTGGCGTTGATGCAGCCAACGCTGCGGACGCGGGTATCGTTGCGACCTTCTCGCAGGTCGGTCTCGCCTCTTGGACCGAAGGCGGGCTTGCCAATCCCACGCCCGAGCCAGATGCAGAGTTCGGCGCCGATATCGCGATTGAGTTAGATCGTGTATTGGTCGGAGCTCCTGGCCAATTCAACTACCAGGGCGCGGCAACACTCTTTCGGTGGAGTGAAGGACTCGGCGGAGGCTGGACGAATGAGGGAACTGTTGGCGGTACCCTCGGAAACTTCTCTGAAGCGGGCAGGGCCCTCGCGCTGGTGGACGGTATCGCGTGGTTGGGGGCGCGATTGGCTGTTGGCGGCGGAGCCGTAGACGGTTTTGTCGTTGCCGATCGAGATTGCGATGGAAACGGCACTCTCGATCGCTGTGATGTACTCCAGGGGTTGGTAGAAGACGTGAACGAGAACCAGGTGCCGGACGCGTGCGAGTTTTTCGTGCGGGGGGACACCGACGGTGACGGTGCGACGGCATTCTCGGATGCGGTTGTGCTACTCTCGAGTCTCTTCCTCCCTTGGGGAGAAGCGCTCGACTGTCTGGCGGCAGCCGACGTCAACATGGACTCCGCGATCAACCTGACCGACTGTGTTTTCTTGTTGAACGTGCTCTACCTGCCCGGGACTCCACCTGTGCCCGCGCCGTGGCCGGGTTGCGGAGTTGGGGATGCGGCTTGGTCCTGCGAGGTGCCGTCGTTCTGTCCCTAGCGATCGATGACCGGCGGGTTCAACTCGCCTCGCAAGACTGGCACTGCCCGTGGAGGGTGATTTCGTGCGATGTCATGCGAAAGCCGCTGGGAAGTAGCTTCTTGAGCCCTTCGACGCAGCCTTCTAGGTCGAAGACCGAATCGCAGTTCACGCACCAGAAGTGATGGTGGTGTTCGCGAGCGATCAGGGCACGCTCGTAGCGCGGCGTCTGTCCAGGCAGATCGACGGTCGAGAGCTGACCATCGGTGACCATCCTCTTGAGCGTCCGATAGACCGTCGCCAAGCTCAGGGAAGAAACTTCTACCCGCGCGGCTTGGAGAACTTCTGCAGGACTCAACGGGCCGGAGGCAGCGTTGATTGCGTTCTCAATCGCTTGTCGTTGCGCGGTTTGAGGTGCTGGCATGAGGTGTCCCACAGTCTGATGCTCGTACTAGGACCAGAGTCAGGACCATCCACGATCCCAACCCGAGGCTCTGATTATAGCGACATGCGGCGACCGGTCGAGGTTGCGGGCCCACGAGTGAGTCTTGCGAGGGTTGTAAACCTCTTATTTTCAGGGACTTGTATCTGCTTGCGCCGGCTGGCCTCCTTTGTGGAACCATCCAGATGGTACACTTTCCCTTGGCGGCACACCCATACTCCACCGAGAGGAAGCGAGCTCTATGGCGAACGTCCACGAGAACCACGATCACGAACACGGCCCTGATTGTGGCCACACCCGCGTGCGTCACGGCGATCACGTCGATTTTCTCCACGACGAGCACCTCCACAACGTTGGGGACGACGGGAAAGTTCGGGAGCACCGGCTAGAGGTATCTGCAACCAACCCGGACGCGTGCACCCCGAGCCATCGTTGCACCGGGCACGAGGACGGCCACGTGCATGGTCCCGGCTGCGGTCACGAGGCTGTGCCACATGGTGACCACACCGACTACTTAGTCGATGGGCACTTGCACCACCCGCACGGGGATCACTGCGATGATCACGGGCCACTCTCCAGCGTGGATTCGGCGTAGGACCACCCAGTCGCGTCCGTGGCTGCTATTGGCGTATCAACGAAACAAGGCTGCTTGTGCAAGAGCGCAAGCAGCCTTATTTCATCTCAATTGCGATCGAAGGTAAGAACGCTAGTTCTTCACCATCGCGTTGAACCTCGTTCCCTCCAGCGCTTTGGCGAGCGTCGTGAGGTCGGTTCCCGGCGTGACCTTGCAAGTGGCGGTCTTGGACGCGAAGTCCACTTTGCAATCCGAGACACCGTCGATCGAGTTGAGGGCCTCCACAACCTGCGGAGGGCAACCCTTCCCTCATGTCATCCCTCCAACTTGGAGAGACACAGTCTGGCTGTCCATGGACATGTCGCTCTTGTCGAACATCTCACAGCCGACCAGCGCGAGGCAAGCCAAGACAGATAGCAGTAGCGTTAGACGCATGCTTCCGGGTCCTTTCTTCCGGTGGACGAGTTCGCACAGACGTTACCCGATCGCTGAGCGTCCGCAAGTGCGACTGCGGGGACCCAGGGACGACGCTGCCTGCGTAGCTCGGCGACGAGCTGCTCAAGTCGTGGCAGCGAGGCACTTTGGGCGGTGACGCGAAGAGAGGTGCGCCACGACCAGGGCGGCCGTCGCGCGTTCCGACGTGTCCGTGCAAGGCGCCGACGACCACGACGACTCCTACTAGCCGCCGCGGCACACGACTGTGGATCGCTCCAAGCCTCACTCCTTAAGAGACTTTGCGAGATCCGGCGGGAGCGCCGGCAATTGGAGGGCGCGCTGAACCAGCTCGGGGTCCCGAGGATTGGCATACATTAGCTGGGCGAGGGCTGGTATCGAGAAACGCGTTGATTCCCGATGAACTGCGACGCAGTCATCCCCGACGCGTACCGTGCCACTTTCGAGGACGCGAAAGTAGACCCCGGGACGAGCCGCATCGAGAAAGCGTTTCACGATCCCAGGATCGTTGAATCGCATCGCAAGTTTCGAGCACGGCATGCGGGGCTGTACGGCTTCCAGCTTCACGTCGCCAATGCTGAAGACGTCGCCGACGCTCACGTCGTTGTCGTCGAGGTCTGCGATGGTTAGGTTCTCGCCAAACATGCCCCAGGGCAGTTCGCGATCGAGCTGTTCTTCCCACCACGCATAGCTGTTCGCCCCGTAGCCATAGACGGCCTTGAACTCACCGCCGTGGACTCGTAGATCGGCCTGTTGATCTCCTTCGAGCCCCTGCGCGGTCACGTGCACGCGGTCGGAGACCGGTTCCTTGTAGATGCCAGTCTCGATGGTTCGCCCCTCGAACTCGATGGAGCGCACGACGGATAGGTTGACGGAAAGGACTTTCATGATGTGCTTCTACGGGCGCCGGAATCGTTTCGCAACGACATTCTGTTTCTAGGTAGAGGCACGCTGACGTCGAACACTGCTTCAGTTGCGGCAAGCGAGAGCTGCAGACGGGGGGCCTTCGGTCGTTGTCGTCGGTGTCGATGGAAGGGTTTGAAGCTACTCGGGTTTCTCGACGGACACGTCGACTATGTCAGAGTCACCCGCACGGAGCGTGGCGCGGCCGATGTACTGAACAAGCGGCACGATCGAACCGCGGACGCGTCCTTCGTACGGAACCGAAGCGCTGACCCAAACTTCGTGCTCACCGTGAGGTATCAGGACGTCAACAACGCCGCGATTCGCTTGGGTTACCGGTAGATAGGCCTTCATGTTCGAGAAGCGGAGATACGCGTTTACGTGCTCCGTGGAAGCCCCTGACACCCGGACTCGTGCCTTAAGGGTGGGGACGGCTTCGAGACGCAGGCTCAGCGACCCTTTGACATCGTGCTCTTGCGGTAGGAAGACGGATTTCGTCTTCGTTGAGGTGACTAGGAAGTTTGCTCGTCCTTGTTGGATCGTTAACGAGAAGCGTCCGTCGCTGTCGGTGCGCGTGCTCGCTCCGCCACCATCTGGTCTTCGGGCATAGAGGAACGCATCGGCAACGGCAGCTCCCGACACGTCCAACGCGACTCCGCTGACCCGGTGGGTGTGAAATGCGAGCGCGGCGTCCGTGTCACCTTCCAATTGTAGCTGCTTGTGGAGCGTCGGACGCGCCGCACTACCCGTGTAAGGAAAGATGTACAAGACGGTCGCGGCGCCGCGCTCATAGACGAGTCGTTCGAAAGATCCATCGCTTTTGACTACGCACTCGAATCGCTGTTGGGCTCGATCTTCTGAACCCTCGAAGTTGATGGCAATTCTGCCGCCCGTCGCGTGTTCGCCGTCGATCGAAACGCGGCCGGTGACTCGTATCGGTGCGGGAAGGCGCAGTTCGATCAGTCGTCCATCGCGGACCTCAATGGGGAACTCCTTGAGGAAGTGGTGGTCGCGACGAACCGCCACTGTTGCTGGACCTCGGCGTACCTTCGAGATCGCTGCTCGGCCATCCATGTCCGTCTTGGCCATGCCGGCGGAGTGCAGTGACAGACTGACGTTGTCCACTGGCTTTTCCTCGTGATCGAACACTTGGAAAGGGACCTTGTAAGAGCGTTCGATCGTAACGGCGAAGCGGGAACCGTCCTTCGGGATCTCTTCGGGGAAAGCGCGGAAGCCTGGTTCGGTGTCGACTGCAACACCGACATCGTCGATCGCTGCATACGAGAGGATCGTGCACAACCCGTGTGCATCCGTTTCACCGTCTGTGGCCCCTACATAGTTCTTGTACAACGTGACCTTGGCACCCTCTATTGGAGCGCCGTCTTCGTACCGGACCGAGAAGTCATACGGAGTGGCGTGGTCTCGTATCACGAAGTGAAGATCTTGTGGCTCATCGCTAGTCTGAACGGTGACGTGTTGCGGTGGCGGGAGATCGTAGTGGCGTGCGTGCACGGTCACGGACTTGATACTCGGATCCAGGTCCTCGACCAAGTACACACCGTCCTCGGTGAGCTCTGGGAGCTCAGAACCCCAATAGCTATGAACCTTCTGGGTACCTTTGCCGACCGTCACCCAGTCCGGGAGCTTCACGCCCTCGGGCATGTCGAGCGTGATCCGCAGGCGGACGCCGGGTGATATCACCAGCTCCAGCGGCAATGCGTCAGGGCTGGGGAAGGAGTAGCGTTTCGGCTTGCGCCAGTTGCACAGTAGGGTTAGCTCGACTGGGCCATCCGGGAGCGGCGGTATCTCAACTATGCCGGTTTCTTCATGGACGAATATGTCGTCGCTACCGTGCTTGTTATGGACACCGCTGATGCGCATCACTGCATGCGCAGGGATGCGCCCGTCGGGAAAGGCGACGCGGATGCGTCTAGCGACAGTGCGTCCAACCCTGACATCATGAACCGCTGTGCTCGCATTCCCCTTGATGACGACAGTACCCTCGTGCCTTTCGTGATCCTTGCCGCGGACAGAGAGTTCGTATTGTCCCGATTGCACGTTGTCGAATCGGTAACGTCCTGCGGGGTCGCTCTTGGTCATGCGCGCCTGCGACGCTCCCGACAAACGCACGTAAGCATCTGCGACCGCGTCGCGGATGTCGTTCGTGATCTGGCCTTCGAGCGTGATTCCCGTTGGGAACTGCAGCACGCCGAGGTCACGAACCTCCGCCTCCGCCAGCGCTGGTACGTCGAGGCTCCAGTTGATCTGGTCTTCGGTCGAGAACTCGAGCGTCAGCCCGACTTCGGTGGGAAGGCCGGAGCCGCGCCAGCGACGGATGTCGTGCTTGAAGCCGAGACCGTTGTACCCTTCCTTCGACACTCGGACCCTTGCCCCATGTGCCATGTCCCCGTTCGGCAGCTGCAAATCGAACAGGAGCGTGCCCCCTCGATTCAGGCGAAACGTCTGCGTTGGATTCTCGCCGGGCACGACGACGACTTCGCGGGTCTCCTTGCGCAGGTTGTGACCGGAGGCCGTCAGGCGCCACCGTCCAGGCTGAAGTCCTGGAACGACTCCGTAACCGTTCTCATCACCGTTTCCCCAAGCGCGCGTGTGCTTCACCGGGCCAAGCTGTACGGCGCTCACCGAGCTGTGCCGCGGAGCTTTGCCATCGGGTCCCACGACTTCGAACGGAAGCGAGTGGACCCACGATGCGACGACTGTTCCCAGGTCTACGGGCCCGGCACCAGGCTTCCAGACGAGCTCGACATCGTCGTACGCGCGGAATTGGAGAGAGCCCCTGGTGGAGGCGGGGTCGAGAGAGCCGAAGTGGACGACACCATCGTTGAGCGCGCGGACGGGAACCTTCTCGTCATCGACGAGGAGTTTCAGACCGTGGGTCCAGATAGGGTTGTCGTCCGCGTCCACGAGTCGGAACGTCAAGGTTCGCGCAGCGCCGAGCACGTAGGTCTCGGGTTGCACGGTGTCCGGTCCGATCGAGATCTCAATAGGCAGGTGATCGGGGTGCGACAACTCGAGCTTCCACGAATCACCTTCGCGCTGGAAGATACGGAAAGAACCGTCAGCGAGTGTCCAGCCACTGCTGGCTTTGCCGTCTGTGACCTTGATCCGAACATCATTGATGCCGCGTCCGCTTGCGTCGACGACTCGTCCGGTGATGACGTCGTGCGATGTCAAGGCGACGTCGATCGATCCCTCTGGGACAGAGCGGAAACCTGAGTAGCCGGTGAGGGTATCGCTGCTCAGGCTGACGTTCATCGACTGCCCACCGACATAGATCGTGTATGGTCCGGGACCGTCGAACCACAACGATAGGAAGGTCGCCGTCCCCACCAAGCGGTGGACTTTGGGACCCCGCAGGGTCAGATCCATCCACGCGCCGGCTAGTGTCTCGCCATTTGGCGTCTTTGCGTGCACCGTTAGCGGTCGCCCTCGTCCCAGGCGGTGGGTCCAATCGAACGACCGTGGCCATCCCCGAGTGCGCTGGCTGATGTAGCCGTCCTTCTGCAACAGCACATATGCCATGTGCTGATACGCGCGCGCCGCAGTCGACAGCTCAAAGCGTCCGTCGCTAGCCGTTGTCGTCGTGCCCGACGGCCGCAGGTGGATGCGGTCCGGGCTACTACCCTTGTACTCAATGAAGGAGACGCGAACGCCCGCGAGCGGCTCTCCGGTCTCATCGTCGACTACCGTGCCGCGGCAATCGACCTTGATGGGAGGTGCCGCGTGCAAAGTAGCTGTCACGGGCAACATGAGTGCGAGGACCACAACAACAAGGCCAAGCGTGTGGCTGGATCTCATGACTATTGTGACTTTCGAAGCGCAGCTGGCCGTCGGGCGCTGCTATGCGAAACGACCTTCTCTCAGCGGTCGCTGTCTTGACGCCTACGGCGAGTCATCACTTTCGCTGTGTGGAGCTTCCTTGCACGCGTCGCGGAGCTCCTCCAGGTCTTTGATGCGATCCCTGTTGCGGACTGGGTTGCGTTTGAGTTCCTCGATCAGCTTCTCCAAGATCGGCAGCGCTGATTCAGGTTTCCCGACCGACATCAGCGCGCGGGCGTAGTTCTCTCGCAGAAGCTGAGTCAAGTCGGGGGATAGGTCGCTTCCTTCGAGTCTTCCGACGACAGGCTCGATCACGTCCTTTGCCTCTTTGTATCTCCCTTGTCCGATGTAGAAGGTTGAGAGGTTGTTGCGGAGGACCAGATTGCCGGTGTCTTCGGGGTGGTGCTTCTCCCACAGCTCCAGTGTCTCCTCGGCAAACTTCGCGACCTTGTCACCATTGTTCAGCTCGATCTGACACGCGGTGTAGCCCAGCGCCGAGTAGAGAGTCTTCAATGCCTGCGGCCCCCGGCTTTCACGAAAACCATCGTACGCCTCCTTGTATGCTTTGCTCGATGCCGCGTACAGCTGCATGCCGTGGGTCTTGTAGGCGATCTGCCCAAGCATCTCGAGGCGTTCCTTCTTGGCGTAGTTCTTCCGGCAATACTTGACGATCGTATCGACAGCCTTCTTCGCCTTACGCTCATTGTTCAACTTTGCGTAGCACTCTGCGATGCGGAGTCCCGTGTGCACATGCTGTTCTGAGTCCCGGGGGAGCGATCTGAACTGGCCCTTCTGTAGTGTCTGATACTGTTTCAGAGACTTCTTGTACTCGGCCAGCTGGAACAACACCTCGGCATGGTCCCAAAGGCAGCGCTGGGCCTTGGTGTCTTCGATACCGCCGCTCTTGAGGAGGTCGACGAGCTTCGCGCGCAGCTGTGTCTCTCGCTGGATCAGGTCCTCGCGACTCTCCTGACCAAACAGTGAGCTAGCGAGAACGAGGGGGAGAACAAGAATGACGAGTCGAACGCGCGTCAGGTGCATGAGTCCTCCGGGCTGTAGCTAAATACTCGTGGAGACGAGGTCCCGCTGTGGTTCCAAGCCTACAACGAAACTACCTGTAGCGACGCGTGTGCCCAACCGGAATCCTTGGCAAATCTCCAACGTAGGTACTGGAGCCGGCGGTGTTCCGGTGCGGTGCGCTAGCTTCCACGAATTCGAGCCCGGAGTTGTTGAGGTCTTAGCCCTAGTCGTCTGGATCAGGACCGTGCCCTTTGTGGATCGTGTAGATGTATGCGTTGACGCTCCTGTCCGAGAGATCTTCTTGCCAAAGTTGGAGAATGTGAGCTCCATGCGCTCTGGCGACGTCGTCTGGGAGGGCGCAGACGTCAACCACGCTGGCCAGGGAGCGGATCTGATGCAGAGCGCTGTGAAACGTGTGGTGCGGTGAGTGTCTTTGACTGGGCGTGGACGTATGCGCGGCCCTCCAGTCGGGGCTTTCTGGCAAGTCTTTGCCGAGCAAGCGGCTCAAGTAGGTGGGCTCAGTCGCTTCCGAGACCTTGACATACCAGAAGTATCGCTCGCGTTTCTTGAAACCCGAAGTGATGTCTACGTACGAAATCGCACAGTCCATCTTCGACCACGGGCAGATGCCGACGTACAGTCTCGGGGTGACTACCAGCGTGGCAAGCGCCAGTACCGCGATCGAGCTGCTCAATAGCAGTAGCCTGTACTTGCTGGGTGACTCGAGGGACGGATCGCGTTTCTGCTCCCGCCAGAGCACCCACAGCTGAGTCGCGCCCAGAACGCTGGTCACTGTCATTGCGATACATGCTTGTGCGAAGCCCCAACCGTAGGGCACGCGGTGCGGTTCCGCGGCGGCGCCGACACCGAATGCCACCAATGTCGTGACGCCATGGAGGAGCACCAACCAGCTGAACACCAGCGCAACAACGTGAGCCCAGCGTTGCCGCCGGGGGAGCGATACTCCAGCCCACACTGAGGGGAGAACCATCAGAGCGACAACGGGGAGGCTGGGCCATAGGAGCAACAAGAGTACGGCCTCGATGACCAGCAGGTAGCCAACCCAGCGATACATCGCCCGTTACCTCTCTAGCTCACAAGCAAGACTCACGTTGTTGTATCGCACCCCAAGGGTCGCCGGGTAACAACTGGAGCCCGTGGATCACTCCCAACCCCGTGCGCAGTCCCGCCGCGAAGGTGGATCCGTGTTGCCTGCGGTAGGGTGCCTACTCGCGCGTTACAAGCTTCACGTACAGCTCGACTGGCTCACCATCGTAGAGGAATGTCTTCTCTCTCGTCATTCCCACCTTCTCGAGCACTCGCATCGAAGCGTGGTTCGCGGGGAGGGTGATGCCGATGATACGCTCCAGGCCTAGTGTCTCGAGACCGTACTTCAAGCACGCAGTTGCAGCCTCGGTGGCTAGTCCACGACCCCAGCACTCAGGTACGAACCGGTAGCCGAGATCGACTTCATCGAGGTCGGCGAGGTACTTGAGGCCTGCGAAGCCCACCACCTCGTCCGTCTCCTTGCTGATCGCGGCCCAACGTCCAATGCCATACAGCTGCCAATCTGGATAGGCACGGATGGCGGCCGTAGCGACCTCAATGCTCTCGCACGGCGGCTCGCCGGTGTGTTGCATGACTGCAGGATCGGAGTTCAGTCGATAGAACGCCTCGGCGTCCTTCGGCTCGAACGCGCGGAGCCGAAGACGCGCGGTCTCCGGTCCGGTGCGATGGTCCCCTTTAACCTTCATGTCCTTGGTCCTATCGATGTCGCCGACCACCCGGGCAGCCGGCGACAGCTTCAGTTCGTACTGCCGAGGATCTCGCGGTCCTGTTCGTCCCACCACCAAGGTGGGGACTTCTTGGTTTGCCAGCTTCCTGAGGACCACTTCCACTGGTCGATCACACGCCCGTTTGCGTCGAAGAAGCTGTGGCCGATCAGAGTTCCTTCGAGATCGAAGCGAGCGCGGGCCCACCCCTCTGCAATAGGCGTCTTGAAGTAGCCGTCCCACTGACCGACTGGAGTCGACTCTCTCCATCGATGAACGTATCCCGAAGCCGAACTCGGCGTTGCATGCCAACCCGTTGGGGACAGCACATTCCAGGGCTCTCGCAATAGGGACTGCGCCTCGGTCGTCGTTGCGGGTCGAGCCACCACCCAGAAGTAGATCGGACCCCAAGCCCATGCCAAGCTACCGACAATCGCTGCGGCCAGGAGTAGGAGTGCGACCTTGGATCTCTTCACGTCGCGTCCTCGAGGGTGATTGGCGAGTTATCTCTGCATTGCACTGAGAACTTGCGTCCGATCTTACTCACATGTCGGAGCGAGTCAATTCGAGGGTGGCGGCTGCAAGAGGAGCGTTCTCACCCAGGCGCGATCTCGTTCTTCTTTCTTCGTGCCGAGTTCCTGGATCTAATGTCAGCTCGACGCTGAGTCGTGGTTGCCGTGCATCGTTGCGTGGCAAAGTGGACAAAGGACCGATCGAAGGAATCTCATGAACCGTACTTGTGCCATCGGAGTTGCGATCTTGGTGTTGTCACTCTCTTTCTCTACGGCCCATGCAGACGGCTACAGTGCGGAGACGAAGGAGTTCCTGAGGCTGCACCAGAACGAGGAAGCAGGTCCATACTTCAGGAAGCTCTCGGACGCCAAGCAGGTTCTGATCGCCAAAGAGCTACTCAGTCACAAGGATGGCAGGCTTGCCTACTTTGCTGCGACGACCGTGTATCGAAGCGGCGATGTCGATTCGGCAATGAAGACGTTCGCCGACATCCTGGCCACGGGCCGCGACAAAACCGACCTCAACGGGCGCATGGGCTATGACTGGATTCATAGCGATGACCCCAGGGACGGATTGATCTTCTCGTTCATCCTCAAGTATGTGGCAGAGCATGTTGAGGACTACAAGGACGAGGAGCAGCGCAAGCGACTCGATGCATTCCTCACCACTGCCGGAATCAGTAGCCCACCCACGAAAGAGGAGCTCAAGCGGATTCGTGACAAACTCCAGGAGGAGGAAGCGCGGATTGCCAAGGACGAAGCAACAGATGCCGACACTCGAAAGAAGTTTGGATCCGATGACATCGAAGAGATCAAACGGATCCACACGAAACTGACCAGTTTCAAGGACACTCCACTGCTGTCTGAGAAGGGGCACCTCGTCGGCGTCTGTGTAACTTTCACTCTCGTCTTCCCTGTCGATGACTATTACCTCCTGAGCCCTCGGCTGATGCCTACCAAAGGACTCATGGCGGCCACCCAGTCGCCGTTGCCGAAGATGTTTAGTTGGAGTCAATGGGATTTGACTCCGGCCCACGGCGTCATTCGCCAAGACGGCACGGAGGTCGTTTCTGGATGGGCGATCGGGGCGCAGTTCAAGAAGGACCTGAAGTACGAATGCAAGTTCTATCTGCTGCCTTCGTACCTGACGGCCAACAACGAACGGGAGTATCGACATGCGTATCCCGCTCGCTACGAGACAGATCCCAATGGACAGGTACTCAAGAAGAACTTCGACCAGTTGGTAAGAGCCGATGGGGCGGCCAAGTATCTCCTGAGGCTCTACGCCGCGAACTATGGGAGTGGGGAGGGTTCGCACCACCTGGAAACGGAGCGCGAGTACTGTCCACTGAGATTCTACGAAGGCGTCGCAAAGGCGCAGCCGGTTTCGATCAGCAAGGTGAAGCTGGCGGAGTAGAGAGCCCACCTCTGCGAGTGCGATCCGCAGGGATCCTCGACCTTGGCCGGAGGGTCGAGTGCGTTGTTGATTCGCAAAAGAAGTGCGAAGGGTGCCAGCCAACGCCCTCTCTGAGGACTGACGAGCATCGCCCAACAAGGTTGCATCGACTCTGCGTGCGCTATGGGCAGAGGAGGACTTCCATTGGCCGATTCTGCCGACAACACGAGGACTTTGCTGCTGCAGATTCAGGCTGGTGATGCCGCAGCTCAGGGGAAGCTATTTCAGTTGGTTTACGATCAGCTGCGTGGCATCGCGGATGCGTTGTTTCGGCAGCAGCCTGCGAATCACACGCTGCAGCCGACCGCGCTCGTGAACGAAGCATACTTGCGGCTGGCTGGACGCGATCGTGAGTGGGAAGGCCGTAGTCACTTCGTCGACGTGGCCGCCAAGTCGATGCGATGTGTGCTGATCGATCATGCTCGCAAGCGCAACGCGTCGAAGCGCGGCGGGCAACAAGAGCGCGTGGCCGTCACCGACTCCGTTGTGCTCGTGCCGCAAGTCGATGTGGACGTACTGCAGCTCGAGGAAGCCATGTTGGAGCTCGAGAAGCTGAATGCGCGCAAGAGCCGCGTCGTCGAGCTGCGCTTCTACGGCGGCATGACGATGCAAGAGATCGCGTCCCTACTCGAGATCTCCCCGAAGACCGTCGAAGCGGATTGGTACTTCGCACGCGCCTGGTTGCGTGACTACATGGATCGCGCCGACCGTGGGCCGACGGACGTGGGCTAGGCAATGGAGGCCATAGACGCCCCCCAACGAATAGGGAGCAGGCTATGGCCTCCGTGCGATCGTCCTTACCTAAGGGCAGTTAGTCGCCGTCGACGGAACTGCACATCCTAGGCAATCGAGGGTTGGATCGAATCCGCAAGTCGGTGAAGGCAGCGGCAACGGGATCGTTGGGCCAAACAACGACATCACCATTCTTTCCCGCGTAGGAGCTCGTAGATTCCGCAGAGCATGCTGAACACGAAGACGATAGTGACCCACCACACCCGCTCTTCCCCGGGTTTGGAGTATTCGAAGAACAGCCCACCGATTCCGAACGCTAAGTACACCAAGCCTTGGAGGCGGATGGCCCAGGGGCGCTCGAGGAAGGATCTGGAAGGAGGCTCAGAACTCCGTTTGGACGAGGCTGGCTTGTCCGTCGAGTCCTTCTCCTCCTTCGTCGAGGTCTTCTTCTTCCTTTTGTCCGAGAAGAGACCAGCGACAACGAACACAAGGAACGAAACCACGAACAGACACAGCATCACTACCGATCCCATGAGGGAGAGCGACCGTGACGCCTCCGTTTGCAGGAAGAGGACTTTCAGGAAGCCTTCCTCGAATCCGAGCTTGATCCACAGCAGAGGGATCCAAAGAAGAAGCCCGAGCAACAAGAGCCCGAGAGCGAGTTCGAAGCCTCGTTGCCGCAAGCGTTACCCCGCTTCCTGATCTGAGGGTCGGCTACCAAGAACTGGTGTTCGCGTCGAGGTTGCGCAGGATACCCTACGAGTGTCAGGGCGCATCGTGCTCATTCG
Source organism: Planctomycetota bacterium (assembly GCA_039028735.1). Lineage (GTDB taxonomy): Bacteria > Planctomycetota > UBA8108 > UBA1146 > JAJFFE01 > JBCCHQ01. The sequence goes on from JBCCHQ010000037.1 coordinate 19,546, forward strand.
TTTTCTTGATCGGCAGCCACAGCTTTGGCAAGCACTCTGGTCATTTACGGGCGATCTGCGCTGCCCCTAGTGATCTTCTATCGACTCGGCAGGCAGCCCTTCGCCGGACGAGTCGCGGGGAGTCTGGACCTCCTGGCGGTTGTCGTCTAGCTGCGGCAGGTACTTTCTTAGTCTGACTTGCGCTTCTGGCGACAGTTCAGAGTGCATCTGCCTCCAATCGTCATGAGCTTCTTTGGAGTTGTGATCGGCATCGGAGTTGATCGTTGGCGGTTGCCGTTCTTCACCCGACCTGCTCTGCCACAGCCAGATCGCGACGCCCACAGTGACGATTAGGCTGACGATCAGGGTCACTTTGATCAGCTTCATCAGTTGGACAGATCGGACCAGGATTCGGCCACGGTTCGACGAACTCGTACGTAGCTGTGTCAACGGCCTCACCTCAGCCTTCATCGTGGAAGCTCGGAGCAGAAACACGCGCGTTGGACGCCTACAAGCAGGTGGGACTGGGAGCCGTGCAGGTCAGAGCGTCCGCTGTGCCATCGATTCCGCACACTGGCCCCGGGCTAGGTAGCTGTACGCTCATGCCAAACAGGTAGTTCAGAGCGAAGACTGCGTCGGCGATATCTAGAACGCCACTATCGTTGCTGTCCGCCGCGTCCGCGCACGGCAGTGTGCCACCTTGCCCCCCGAACAGGTAGTTGAGCAGCGCGACGGGGTCGCCGACGTCGACGTTTCCATCCAGATTTGCATCGCCCCGCTTGAAGAGAAGCGTCAACGGAAACGCGCCCATATCAGCGATACTGCCGTCAGGGTCGAGAGGCGACGCCGGATCGCCCGCGTTCACGCATAGAGAATCCGTTGTCAGGTAGTAGACCCCTCCTGGAGCATCGACAAACGATGGCGGCACGTCGAGATTCCCGATCCCCGGGAACCCACCCTGAATGTTGCTGTAGGTAGCGGTTACGGTGGGGTTGTTGACGGTCAGTATCGCTACCGGCACGTTGTCGTCGGCAATGATCGTGTTTCGAATCGTTGCCACGCAGGGTGCCAGGAGCTTTATGGAAGCTTCGTATCCAAGATTGCCAGAGATAGTGCAGTGCTCCATCACAACGCTGTTTGGAGATGACCCGGCAATGACTGCCGACGCCCCCGATGACACATTGCCGTAGAAGGTACAGCGTCGAAATGTGGCGTCGGCTTCTGCGGTTGCGACCGGCACCGAGATATGGTCCATGAAGTGACAACGCTCAAAGAGTATCGTGCCAAAGTGAGATGCTGTGACCGCTGCGCCAGCGCCAGGATGTTCATTGTTGCGAAACACACAGTCTCGGATGGTTGTCTCAGCGGGGTTCAATACGATTGGCGAAGTATATCCCCCAAAGTAGAAGCCGCCCCCTGAGCCACCACTATTGACGCTCTCGTTGTCGGCGATCACGCAGTCTTCGATCAGCGTCTCGTGGTCCAGGAACCAGCCCGCGATCGGCACTTGATACGAGAAATTCTCGGAAATGTCACAGCCGATCACCCGTACGCAGTCGTTGTTGACGCTGTTGATCGTTCCGATCCCAACCGCAGCGTTGGTCCGGAACTCACAATCGATGATCTCCAGGTCACCCATGTTCGCGGCATAGATGGCGCTGCCCAATTCAGCGCTGTTGTTGGAGAACCGACATTGACGAAACATCACCGAAGATCCCAAACAGTAAGCACCGCCACCCTTGATCGTCCACGGTGTCGGCAGTGCAAGATCGGTCAGGTCGGATCCGAATCCGCCTTGGATCGTGAACCCGCGAATCTCCGTGCCCACACCTTCTCCAGATCGGACAAACACCGTGCTGGCCAAAGTTGCACCCAGGGTCAACGCACTGCCATCAAGGACAGTAACGTCCGGTCCCCCAAGAGCGTGAACGAGAAGCGTCTTTCCAAGGAGGTCGATATTCTCGACGTAGGTGCCAGGTGCGACTTCCACGCTATCACCGCTGACTGCTGCAGCAATTGCGCCCTGTATCGTGGCGTAGTCAGCGGGTACCAATCGCGCAGTTTGTCCCGAGCACGGTGAGCTACACCAGAATGCCAACGCAGCTACCAGCACAGAGGCGTTGCAAGCACAGCCCTTCGAAAGCGTCATGAGAGTCCCTTCTCGCGATCTCACAGTAGAGGGTGGATACACTCTAGTGCCGTAGCCTTCTGTCTGCAACTGGCATGGCCGAATCAGAACTAGCTGGTTCTGCGGCTAGACATCAGGACGAGAGATGCCGCCGTGACCCTTCGGTCCCATGCGCTGCCGCACACCTAACTAGTGCTTCACCTAGCTCCTACTGCCCGCCGCAGCGTCGGCCTTCTGGTGCTCACGCTTCTCCGAGCGTTGTTTCCTGATTGCCTCTCGGATGGTCGGGGGCATTCGGTCGGACTCGAGGCCGCGCTCCAACGCGGCCTCGATTCGCGCGGGGTCTTCGAGCGTGCTCATGTCTGCCACAACTTTGTTGAGGAGCGACAGAAGGCGCTTTCCCGCGGCGAGATCAATCTGAGCGATCGTCTGCCGAGACACCTCCATGAAGCGGGGCCACTGGTCGGCGAACTCTTTCAACATCCATGCATCGTCTATCTTGACGAAGCTGAGCTCTTCCGGCGGCGATTCCTTATAGACGACTCGCATCAGGACACGGTCGTTGTTTGCATGCAAGACCGTAGTTTCGCAGTTGGCGAACGCTTTGAGTCGCTCCACGACGTCGGGTGCGTGTTCTTTCATTCGATCAAGGACCGCGACACCGATGATCATGCCGGCCACTTCGAGCAGAGTGGCCATTCGGGTCGTCTTGAACCGCGCGAGCGAGGATAGCTCGCCCTCGGTGACCAAGCGCTCGACAGCGGCTAGGGTCTCATCAATGCTCTTGGGTCCGTCATCGGTGACAGGTATCGATGCTGCCAACCATCGCTGAATGACGGGCAGCTGCCTGGCTGCGGCCGCTCGAAACGTGCTGGCGAGCGTCACCCCCTGTGCCCAGAGTTCTTCGTCAAGCTGCGCAGCGAAGAGTTGTCGAAGCTCTTCGACATCTCTTTGGTACTGGCTGGGGAGTACTTGCCACAGCGGCTCTAGCTGGCACCACTCGGCGGCGTTCCCGAGCGCCTGGACGAGTGCCTCCGGGGGCGCTGGCGGCCCGCCCGCCCGGTCACAGGCGCAGGTTACCAGGCAGAACGCCACAAGCGCGGCCAGTAGATTCTGTCGACGTCGCACTTTAAGCAGCATTAGCTCTTCCTCTGCTTGGAAACAACACCCCCGAGTCCCCACGGTCATACTTGTCAAAGTCCCAATGGGCAAGATCGCGCTGATCGTTACGGGCAGTAGTAGTGCGGGCAAGGCATACTAGCATTGAAGGGGTGGCTGCCGCACCTGGGGAATGGTGCTGCCGGGGGGAGGACCGAGACACCAAAGAGGTACGCGAACAGTGTCGTGACATCGGCGAGATCTACGGCGCTCGAATCATCGACATCGGCAGAGGCCGGGCAAGCGAGCGCCAGCCCGGCAAACAGCGACTCGAGTATCCGAATGCCGTCTGATACGTCAGCTACACCATCGCCATTGGCATCGCTTCGCAGAAACGAAGCGGGTGGAATGGTGCCGCGGTGATAGTCAGCATTGTTGTCTGGGCCGCCACGAGACTGGGGCCACTCCGGCGGAGTCAGCGTCGGCAACGGCGGAGCGTTGTAAAGGGTCCATACGAGTACACGATCGACGAGTCCAACAACGATATCGACGACGTTGTCGCCATTGAGGTCAGCGAGCGTAACTTCCTCCAGGACGTAGTACGGGGCGACGCCGGGAGTTGCATAGTCCAACAAGCGTTTGGGCCATCCTGGTAGAGGTGTCAAGTCGGCTTCGAAGACGTGTATGTAGGGATCGCAATTCAGCGACACTCGACTGGAGATGACGACAATCTCCTGCACGCCGTCACCATCGACGTCGCCGATGACGGGGTGGCGGTAGAGGTCGTATGGACCAGGGGGAGACTGAAAAAGGATTCCACCATTGGGCCCGAAGCGATCACGGACGACCCACAACGATTCGGCTGTGGGAACGACGGCCTCGAGATGAGACTCCGAATCGAGCTGGCCAACAGCCATCCGTCCATGCGTATACGGATAGGCACTCAGATTGATCGGAGTGCCGAACAGTGATCCGTCGCCACGCAGGAAATCGAGTCTACCGCCTCCGAAACCTGCGAGTTTGTTGGTGTGACTGCGATCGTAGTCTGCCACCGTTAGGCTGTGGAAGTTCTCGCCGGGGACCGTGGACGGAAACCCCTGTCTCAAAGACAGAGATGGGCCGTCGACGATGTAGATCGCAGTTGGGAAAGTGTCTAGGGACGGTGCGAGCACCAGCTCTTTGGTGCCGTCGAATTCGAGGTCACAGATCGCAATGCTGCTCCAGGTAAACTGGTGGTGGTGGGGTAGCGTTGGCAGGGACAGGTGGGTCCGAGAACCGGCAACAGTGTCGTAAACCCACAGGTGCGATTGTCCGCTTCCGCTGCCAACCACCTCGGCCGCGCCGTCACCGTTCAGGTCGCCCGCCACTAGCATGTAGGGTTGCTGTGGATAGTGAGTCCAGGGAGCCCCGAAGTAGCCACTGCTGATATTCACAGCATAGGCAGAGCCAGAGTTGGCGACGACAATATCCAGTGAGCCGTCGCCGTCGATGTCGGCGACACAGAGATCCCGCGACGCCCCCGTGAAGCCGGAGAAAGTTGCGACGACGGTCCCGGTTGAATTCAACACAACGACATCAGGGGCTCCCCCTCCCGACGAAACGAGAATCTCGGGAAGGCCACCATCGAGATCCACGACGACGATGTCATCGACGAATACAGGGAGCGGTTGGTCCCACACAATTGTGGGTGTCTGGGCGGCGCAAGGGGAGAGCGTGCAGATCAAGGCGAGGAGACAGCCGACGACTAGCAGTGATCGATCGACCAAGTTCACCTCTTTTCGATTCGCGAGCCAAACCCCGATCCTAGTCGATAGGAGTGCGCATTCCATCTTGGGTTTAGCCCAGCCCGGTCGCACCAAGACGCTCAATGTGGGGCGCTGGAAGTCACTGTGTTGCGCGTCGCGCCGCCCCTTGGCCCCCTCGAAGGCCTGTTGGACGGGGAGCCGGCAGGCCAACTCGATTGCGCATAAGATGTATAATAGATATTACTTACAGCGCTGGGTGTCGGTTTGGTTGCATTCCGGCGAGGCGTGGCCGAAGATCCTGCAAATGCAAACGCATTCGCATTTGCAATTGTGTCCTCAACCCCCGGCCAGAGAAACGCGTGATGTCTGAAGAAGCGTCTGACCCCCGTCTCCCCGTCACGGTCCTGTCCGGTTTCCTGGGGGCCGGGAAGACGACTCTACTCAACCAGATCCTCAATAACCGCGAGGGGCGTCGGGTTGCGGTCATCGTCAACGACATGAGCGAGGTCAACATTGATGCTTCCCTCGTCGAACGCGGTGGAGCCGAGCTCTCGCGCACCGAAGAGCAACTCGTCGAGCTCTCGAATGGCTGTATCTGTTGCACACTGCGTGACGATCTCCTTGCCGAAGTCTCTCGTCTCGCCCAAGAGGAGCGCTTCGAATATCTACTGATCGAGTCCACAGGGATCTCCGAACCGATTCCAGTGGCGCAGACTTTCACGTTCGAGAACGAGGAAGGGGTCGGCCTGCAAGAGCTCGCCCGACTCGACACCATGGTCACGGTCGTCGATGGAGCGAACTTTCTGAAGGACTACTGCATCGCGGATTCACTGAAAGAGCGTGGAGAAGCGCTTGGAGATGACGACGAGCGCACGGTGACGGATCTCTTGATCGACCAGGTCGAGTTCGCGGACGTAATCGTGCTCAACAAGTGTGATCTGTTGAGCGAGCAAGACGCTCTGCAAATCGAGGCGATTCTTTCGGCCCTCAATCCTGGGGCTCAGCTTCTCAAGGCGACACAGGGTCGGGTGCCGATAAGCACAGTTCTCAACACGCATCGATTCGACTATCCAACCGCAGCGCGATCGGCGGGTTGGATTCGAGAGCTCCAAGGAGAGCACACGCCAGAGACGGAGGAGTACGGGATCAGCAGTTTCTCCTACTGTACGCCTTTGCCGTTCGATGCCGACAAACTGTGGCGATTTCTGCACGACGACGAACAGTGGCGCGGCGTCATTCGCTCAAAGGGTCTCTTCTGGGTCGCAGCCAACACTCGCGTTGTCTATGAGTGGTCCCAAGCCGGCGGTGTGAGTCGGTACCGCCCGACTGGCGTCTGGTGGGCAGCCACGCCGAAGGAGGAGTGGCCTCATCCCGAAGGCGCGCGTCCCGATGAGCAAGAAGGCTGGCACCCGCGCTTCGGGGATCGTGCGCAACAGCTGGTCTTCATCGGCCAAAACCTCGACGAAGCCCGGCTTCGTGCGGCTCTGGATGATTGCCTGCTTGAAGCGCGTATCGCCAAGAAGAACAGTCGCGCCTGGCGGCGTTTTCGCAATCCGTTTCCGGCACTGGAGCCGTCCGCATGAGCCTCGAATGGTTGATCGTTGGCGGAGGGATTCACGGCGTTCATCTGGCCACGCGCTTGATCGAGCAGGGTGACTTCTCAGCCGACGAACTGGCGATTGTTGATCCTGGCGATCGTTTGCTCGAACGTTGGCGATGTAACACCGGCGTTACCGGGATGACTCATCTTCGTTCGCCGGGCGTTCACCATCTCGACTTGGCCCCATTCTCGCTGCTGCAGTTCGCGAAGGACCCGAGCCGGGGGGGCGACGGAGAGCTCGCTGAGCCGTACTCCCGTCCCTCGCTGTCACTGTTCAACACCCACTGTGATCGGGTGATTGCCAAGTTCGGGCTCGCGGCCGTGCATCACCAAGACCGTGTTGTTTCATGTCTCCCCGACAAGCAGCGCGTGCTCGTTCGTCTCGCCAAGGGCGGCTGGGTCGAAGCTCGCAACGTGATCTTCGCGATTGGGATGAGCGAGCAGCCCTACTGGCCGGATGGGGTTCCACAGGGAGACGCGCGCGTGCAGCACGTGTTTGCTGCAGGTTTCGGTGGCTGGCCGACGACTTCTGACGAACGAGTGGCGGTCCTTGGCGGCGGTATCTCAGCGGCCCAGGTCGCCCTTCGCCTTTCCCGAGAGGGCCATCGAGTGCGACTGGTCACGCGTCATGCGTTTCGAGAGCATCGATTCGACAGTGATCCCGGTTGGCTCGGCCCGAGACTGATTGCGGACTTCGATCGGCATAAGAAGACCAGCCGCAGGCGTGAGATTATCACCAAGGCCCGGCATCGAGGCTCAGTACCACCTGACGTCATCCGTCCGCTGCGCAGAGCACTCGAACAAGACGAGATCATTTGGGAGCAGCAAGATGTCGAGGAGGTCATCCCCGCGAGCGACGTAGTCTACGTTCGATACTCCAACGGCCTGGTCGTCGAAGCCGATCGAGTCCTCTTGGCCACGGGATTCACCCCGAACCGCCCGGGCGGTGCGATGCTGGACTCTCTTGTCGAGTCCGCTTCGCTACCGTGTGCTGATTGCGGTTTCCCGATCGTGGATGAGACTCTGCGCTGGCATCGGCGGATCTACGTTACAGGCCCGTTGGCCGAACTCGAGATCGGCCCCATCTCACGCAACATCGCTGGAGCCCGCGTCTCGGCCGATCGGATTGTCAGCACCGTGAAGAGACGCGACCGAAAGAGGCGGATCCGACTCGCGGACTCTGCGGTAGCGAGCTGATTGAGATGAGCAAACTTGCGCCGGCAGCGGGGGCCGCATGCTCTCTTGGCTAATTGTTGGCGGTGGCCTGCACGGCACTCATCTGTCTCTGGTCCTGACCAAGGCGCTGGGCGCTTCGCGAGTCAAGGTGCTCGACGCGGAAGAAGAGCCTCTTGGCCGGTGGATGCATCAGACGCGCAACACCGGCATGACTCATCTACGCTCACCGATCGGCCACCACCTCGACTTGCAGGCGAGCAGCCTTCGGGATTTTTCCCGCAAGTGGCGTGAGCCGCGACGTTGCATCACGCCGCTGGCACGTCCCAGCCTTTCGATGTTCAACGCCCACTCCTTACAAGTGATCGAGCGCAACCGCCTGGCTGAACTGCGGCTTCAGGGTATGGCGCAGGCCATCGACGTTGATCGCAACCACGTGCGAGTCGAAACAGACGCGGGGGAGTTGCGTGCCAAACGCGTGATCCTTGCGCTCGGCTCGGCGTCCCCCTGTGTACCACCATGGGCTGAGGCCTTGTCGAAGGCCGGCGCTGCCGTGCACCACTTGTTTGCCATGGATTTTCAACGACTGGAGATCGAGACAAGCGGGACAACGGTCGTTGTCGGTGGTGGGATCAGTGGAGCTCAGCTTGCGTCTCGTCTCGTAGAGCAGGGAGCCCAACAAGTGGTCGTTATCGCGCGCGACCGGCCTCGTGTCCGCCAGTTCGACTCGGACTTGGTCTGGCTGGAGGGGAGGCACATGAACAGGTTGGCGCGACTCGAGCCGGCGGCGAGACGCCCTGTCATCACCGCAGCCCGGCACAAGGGCTCCATGCCGAGCGAAGTCAACGAGCGACTGCGCGGTCACCTGGATGAGGGAGTGATTGCTTGGCACGAAGGCAGTGTCTTAGAGACCCGGATCACTACAGGCCAGCGCATCGAGGTCTCGACCCAAGACGAGGTACTCGCGGCAGATCGCCTCGTGTTGGCCACGGGTTTTGAGCCATCGCCTCCTGGCAACGACTTGCTCCAACGCCTGGGCGAGCGGGCGAGTTTACCGATCTCGCCGTGCGGCTTCCCCGTCGCTGATCGTTTCTTGCGTTGGCACCCGCGAGTATTCGTGACGGGAGCGCTTGGTGAACTCACCCTCGGTCCCACAGCAAGAAACATCGTCGGCGCCAGGAGGGCGGGGAGCTTGATCAAGCAACTCGCCAAAAGATCCTGAGCTTGACTCGCGCGGCGACTGGATCCAGCGGCCCGCGCCGGAGTGCCGGTGCTACGGGCACACACCGTACGACTCGCAGCCGAGGCCGTCGAAGTCGACTTCGCAATCGGGATGGGGTGCTGGCAGGGGAACTCCCGCAAACAACGCAGACAGCGTTGTGATCGGATCAGCGATGTCGAACAGTCCGTCGTTGTTGGCGTCACAGGCGTCCAGGCAGTCAGTTTGAAACGGTTCACTCCCGAAGAGTGTCGTTAGCACGGCGACGACGTCGCCACAGCGTACTCGTATCGCCACTGACCGTTGCCGAGACTTTGCGTCGACTCCGTTTCCCATTCGATTGGGCCGCGCAATCTCGCAGCTCATCTACAGTCCAGCGGGCAAGTTTTCGCGTAGGTCTAGAGCTCCCGATCTCCCAGCGAAGCGCGCGCAAGAGGGCTGGGGCTCGAGGGTGAGTGCGGAGACCCACGTAGTTTCTATAAGTTTCAATTTTGCAGCGCTTTGCGGAGGCTGTCTGTTTGCGGGTAAAGTCGATGTTGAAAAACTGTGATAATATTGTTATAACATAGGGAGCCGCGGAGATGCCGGCTCCAGAGCGAAAGGTGGTTTCATGCTCAAGCGGATTCGCAAAGTGGGGAACAGTTGCGCTCTCATCCTCGACAAGCCAATTCTCGAGATGCTGGGACTCGCTGTTGGTTCGGAGGTGCGGATGAGGCTCCATGGAGGTGCTTTGAGTATCGCCCCGGTGGAGTTGATTCCCGGTCTCGACGCAGAGCTTGGACAGATCTCAGAGGGTCTCCGCAGCATCGAGTCCGAACAACGCAACGTAGAGAGCCTCTCTGCCTTACTGACTCTTCGTCAGCAGCTCCGCAAGATAGAAGGCGACGTCGCTCTGCCCTATCAAGAACTGACGGGTGCCCTCGACAAGCACCGCTGCAGATACGCAGTGGTTGGCGACATTGCGGCGTCGGTACACGGCGAGCCACGGATGCTTTCGAGAATCGAGGTCCTTCTCCAAGTCACTGCGAAGAGCAAGAAGCTCAGGAATCTGCTACGCGATCTCGACAAAGCTGGTTTCGACTTCGACTTCGATCTCGATTCAGCGGTGAAGGCTTGGGATCGTGCAGGCGCTATCGAAATGAAGCACGGGAAGACTGTTGCTCGCCTGGTGGCGGCCCGTGAGCCAATTCAGATTGAGGCATGCAAGCGTGCCCAACCGATTGAGGTTTTGGGCCGGTCGGCGCGCCTGGCAAGTGCCGAAGACTGCATCCTAGAGCGAGTGCAATCGTGGCGCCTCAAAGATGTGCCGATCGCGTTGGAAGTTGCGAAGCGGCAGTCGGCGACGTTGGATCGGGCGTATCTGGGTCGTTGGACGCACACGATCTCTCGTGAGAATCTTGCAGTGAAGGAGCGAGTCGCAGCGTTGTTCGATAACCAGCGAGAACTCCCGCCTGGCATCCGCGACCAGCAGCCTACAGACAGCTCTGCCTAGCGATGCCCTTCGACGATGGCGTTGCAGCGGCATTTCATCGCGTTGCTAACCTACTGAAGGGGACTGGGGAGGGTTTCGTCGTGATCGGGGGACTCGCCGTCGAGGCTCACGCCATCGAGGCAGGAGGCGATCTCTCCGAAATGACCAACGACGTAGACCTCCTGCTGCAGGTGACTCCGAAGTCGCTCATCAGTGTCGCGGAGAAGCTGGCGCGCGACGGTTTCGACATTGATCCAAGCAGTGTCGCTCCCAGCTGGAGCACCGCGGGGTTCATTCACGTCTATGATCACGGGACCCGCATCGACCTGATGGAGGGGGCAAGTTCGTTTCGTAGCTCGGTGTTCGAGCGCGCAGGGTTTCAGGAGATCCTGGGCCAGCGCGTCCGCGTAGCGACGCTCGAGGACTGCATCGTCATGAAGTGCATCGCGTGGCGTCCCAAAGACATCTTTGTTGTGTCTGAACTGGTCCGCATCTGTGCAGACTCGATTGATCGAAGACACTTGCTAGAGCGAGTGCAGAGTCTCGAAGAAGATCAGCCGCAGCTGCAAGCGAGGGTTGAGTCCGCGCTGGACCCGTCGATTCCGCAGCCTCCCGCGCAACGGGAAGATTGATAGGTCACGACGAGTGCTGTCGTGACATCCGGGAGAGTAACGCAGTCAGCAACCCAACCATCTTTACTCTTCGAGTGGCGCAAGCTCACCGAGTGGCCGGAACTGCGTCACATCGAGGGCGGCGAACTCGTCGATGGAGATGAGAGCGGTACGGCCGCTTTCGTACACAGCCGCATGGTTGGGACGAGCAACGCCAAACCAGGGGCCAGGCGACGGCCGATATGGTGTGTCGCACACTGCAATGACACGGCTATTTGCGGCTTCCCAGTCCAACTGCTCCCATGCCTGGAGCGGCTGCAATGTTACGAGGTAGCGGGCATCGCCCCTGGGCCGGATCCATTTGAGATCTTCGCGCTGTGCGTCCGTGAGTGCCGTGAAGCGAAAGCGTTGCTCCGAAGATTCATCGGCCCAGACTGATGCCATCACTCCGATCGTGCGAACGTCGTTCAAGGCAGCTGTGCTCGAAGAGTTGGTTCGGTGCCCGAGCCGTTTGAGGCGGCTGAAGTTGAATTGAGAGAGCAACACGCCGGAGACGAGTAATGCCGCGAGGACTATGATAGTGATCGGGATCGTCTTGCGTGTCACGGGCAACTCCAACTCATACTACAACGATACCATTCGATGGATCCCTATGTTCTTCCATCTCGAGACGAGCCGCCGTCGCGAATGTCAAGAGTGAGGACATCGAACACGACTGGCATGAGCAAGTTAGTTGCAGGGGGCGAACGTAGCGCAGAACGTCGCATCGGGAGTATCGTCGACTCCACACTGAACGTTGGGGGTCGGAAGGGGGCCTGACTGAAACAGATGAGTCAGGATCTGCACCGCATCTGCAATGTCGACGATGCCAGAGTCGTTGGCGTCACAGGCATCAGCGCACGGAGGATTCCCGGTGCTGGCGAAGAGGTGCAGCAGTACGAAGACTCCGTCCGCGATGTCGGTGGCACCGCTGCCATTACAGTCGCCCCTCTTGAAGAGCGCGCGGACGCTAGCGACCCAGCCCTCCTTCTGGCCAGCAGGATTCCTGCCGTGGCCGGCGAAAGTCCAACCGTCTTCCGAAACGTGCGCGGACTCGAACATCCAACCCGCGACATTGAGTCCCGACATGCTGAGGTACTGTGCCATCGTCATCATGCCGAGCTCCGGCGTCCAGATGAAGGCTACCTCATCAAAGCCGACGTCGGCGTAGCCAACAATCGGAGAGCCGCCGGCAGCCACATCGGTTGCCGTCGTCGACTCGTGTCCGTTCAGCTGCCCAATCTCGGTCAACGCCCAGCTGGGCCCTTGCTGGCGCCAATAGACGGCCTTCCGAGACGAAGTGGGGCCGAAGCGCGATGCACCAACCACTCTGTCGCCGCTGGGAGAGATGCCGACTGCGTAGCCTCCCATGTTGTTGATCGACGGGAGGAGTGTAAACCCGGACGTCAGTGTCCAGACAGCCGGAAGCGGCTGGGTTGCGCCACCACTGGAGATGCATGCCACCGCGGATCCGTCAGCGTTGGATTCGCCGAAGAACTCGAGTGCTGGGGTCAGGGCAAGCAGTGGACCTCCGAAATCCCAGCGATAGGGAGCTCCGTAGATCTCGCCGAAGACGACGTTCCCGTCCGAAGAGATCGTACTGGCATCGAGTGCACCGGGAAGTTGTGTCCAACCGCTCGTAGTCGGATCCATGTAGAAGAACTGGCGAACCATCCTGCTGCCGTCGAAGGACAAACCGTCAGCGCCGGCAGTGCCTTGAAGCGTTGTCCCTATGTTGGTCAGCGATCCAGTTACGTCGTCGTAGACGTAGCCTTGCCACCCGACGTCAGTCTGTGACCGGCCACTGAGGACTCGGCAATTACCGGAGACAGAGCGGACGTCTGCGTAGAAACTGTTCTGCGCCGGCAAGGCTCCTGTGGTGTGGAAGAACTTCTGGGCGAAGAGCGGGGGAGCTACTGCAAGAACGAGTAGGATCGCTAGGAACCTCACGACGCCTCCTGTCTCTCTTGTTCGCGTGCTCAGGCGACACAGTGATTGAGCCCCGTCAAACTAACCCCTTGTCGGTGGGGGTGCTAGTTCTTCATCCTACGTCCGGAGCCTAAAGCGCATCCCGAAGCCTGACGTTGTAGTCAGTTCGGTAGCCTGTAGGATGCCACAGCTCGTAACGCTCTAATACCCGCCGCTCAAATGCCTTCTCAACGAACCGAGGTTTCCATGCTTCGCTTCCAGCAACTCGCCATCCTGATCGCACTCACCTTCTCCACGTCCTGTCAGGCTCCTACCGATGATCGAAAGAAGCCTGAGACGATCGGGGACAAAGAAGGCTGGACCCATGCCGCTGCTGCCATCCGATCGTCGAGTCAGTACGGCGGACTCGAACTTCAGCCACAGGATGGATTGGTCCCGCTGGGCGTGGATCCACATTCACAGCTGCACGAGTTCCTGCACTTGGGAACACACGAGGGCGAGATCCCGCAGCGGGACGAGAAGGGCCAACTCTCGGTGTCAGGGAAGACTGGAATCATCTTCGTGTTGATACCGAAGGGTCGCTTCTGGATGGGATCGCAGAGTTCGACTCCCAACGGCCAGAACTACGATCCCTATGCGCTACCTCAAGACACCGTGAAGGAAATAGCGATCGAGGCGCCGTTCTTCCTGTCCAAGTACGAAATGACTCGGGGGCAGTGGCAACGGTCGCCGGCGGACGTGAAGATGCCAAGCAAGCAGGGCCCTGGGGTGGACCGAACAGAGCCTCAGTTCCAAGATCCTGCCGACTTGACTCAGCCGGTTGGGCATGTCACTTGGCAAACTTGTGCGACGACAGTGGCACGGATGGGGCTTCGACTCCCAACGGAGGAGGAGTGGGAGTACGCGGCCCGCGCCGGAACGTCAACTCCATGGGTCGGGAATACATCGACTGTGGAGGGCATCGCGCGGTGGGGCAACATCGCCGACGGCGACCACAAGGGCTTTCCATCCAACTCGGGGACTCTTGCGGATGGCTACGCGGGCCAGGCACCGGTCGGTCAGTTTCAGGCCAACGGCTTTGGCCTCTACGACGTCCTGGGGAACGCGTGGGAATGGACGTCTACACCGCAGCTGAATCGCGGAGGGAGTTTCCTCGGTGCCGCCCACTTCGCCCGGGTGGCGTACTCAGGTGGTCGCGCGGCGGATCACCGCGGTATTGGACTGGGACTTCGCCCAGCCCGTCGAGTGCATACGGACTGATTACTGCGATTTGAACCCAGTCCAAAGTAACGCTGCGACCACGACGGCCGACCCACGCGCAGCCGTCCTCCGACTGCAGGGCATCCAAGCGAGTCGGCACCGCCATTTCGTTCTTTTCTGATCCGAAGGACCCGCTGGCGTTGAGCGCGGGCGCCATTGTGGCCAGCACGAAAGTATACTGGAGCCACACTACTCCCCGCGGGGCACCAACTCGTCGAGCGCTCCGAACTGCGACAGATCCAAAGCGTCGAATTCGTCGGTAGAAATCAATTCTGTGCGCCAGTCCCAATAGACCACAGCATGCTGCAGCGGTGCCTTGCCAAACCACGGTCCAGGCATATTTCGGTACGGCGTATCGCACACAGCAATCACCCGCCGGTCAGCCAATGTCCATCCCGGTTGCTCAGTAGCCGGTATCGGTTCCAGTGTCACGAGATAGTGGGCACCTGCTTTACGCCTACCGTGAGCCGCTGAGTGTAGGAGATCACGTTGTTCTTGTGTGAGCGGTGAGGCGAAGCGAAACCACCCATCAGGGGCGTCGTCTGCAAAGCCCACTGCTAACAATCCTATCTGCCTGATCTCGTGGAAGGGCCTGTTGCTTTGGTAGCTGCGGCGGGTCTTCTGAAACTCGATGCGGCTCCAGTTGAACTGAGTCAGCAAGAATGCGGTGTGGAGGGCGGCGCCTGAGAAGATGACGACGATCAGAGTTGTCTTACGTGTCACGCTGAGGCCTTAGGGTTGTACTGAAGCGGCACGTTGGATCGTCGAGCGAGACCAACTACGGCGCTGACCGCGCCCGCACCAATGAACCAACATTATGGAACACCGCGCCGCCCTCGAGTAGCGTAGACCGCCCAGGACGGGTCGAGTGTCGATCGATTCTAGCATCCAAATCGTGAGCAATGATTCTTTGTTGCTGTGGATGATCTCGGCGCGGCCGTTGATACTGGCGTAGCCAGCTTTGACGCTTTAGCTCAACGCGTGGCGGAAAGGAATCCACCGTGACTTTGATTCGAGTCAGCGCATTGGTGCCTCTGCTCGCACTACTCACCTTCACTCCGTTGACCGCTAAGAATCTGGGCCACCGAATGGGTGGTGACGTGTACCAGCCAGAGAACACGCTCTATTGCTATCAGAAAGCGTTGGCGGAGCTTCAAGACTCTCCGGAGTTTCACTACGTGGAGTTGGACGTACAGGAGACCAAAGACGGAGCAATCGTAGTTTTCCACGACACGAAAACGCTCAAGCGGCTTGTGCCAAAGAGCAGCGAGAACATGGCCGTGCTCGAGCCGCTCTTGAGAGTGAAGAAGTTCGGTGCCATCCGCATCGGCGACCTGACCCTGGCGCAGGTTCAGCGCCTCACCCTCGCAAAGAATGCCCGCATCCCTACCTTGAAGATGGTCCTCGAGGCCTCGATCCGTTGGAAGCTCACGAAGCCGATGCTGATCGAGATCAAGTCCCTGCGGTCGGACGCTTGTCGAAGTGCCCTTCTCTCTCTCGTTGTGCCGTACCGCAGCAGGCTCAAAGTCGACTTCCTTGCGTTTCCGGCTGCGTTTCGATCCTCGTTTCCCGACCCACTGCGCTGGAAGTGCGCGCTGAGGAAACACGACTTTCGGGTCTATACCGCTCTCAAGCCGAAAACGGCCGAGTTCGACTTGGCCGCTGGTACGCCGCCCCCCGCTGGCGTGCGATTCCGAACAGTCGTGGCCGAAACAGACTTCGTGATCAGCCAGTCGGCGGGACGGACGGTCGAGTTTCCGATCTCTCTACCAGATACGAGAGGTTCAGGCTTCAAGCTGCGCGTGGGTATCGAGCATGGCTACGACGATACCGGCGACAAGGGAGTCCGGTTTCGACTGCGGGGCGAACCGGAGAAGGATCTGCTGCGCGAGTTCAGCAAAGCCAAGGGGTGGCGCTGGTTCGAGCTACCCCTCGAATCGCTCTCCGACTTGACCTTGGTAGTCGAAGACGAGGACACCAAGCTGTCGGGGAGGCACCCGGGGAACCGAGGAAGAGTCAAGGTGACGTTGAGCTACGTCGGCGAAGAGTGAGACTCGCCTGTGCCGGCGATAGCCCCCGACGTAGAGGTGAATCGTCTCAGGGCCAGTAGTTAGAAACCGCGGGGAAGAGAGTAGCCCCGCCGCTATCGGAAGATCTTCTCTCGGATCCGCCAATACTTCCCCTGTTTCCGCGCAATCACAAACAACGGCAGCCGAAAGTCCTTCAGTGAGCCGAGGGCGCCAGCGATCGAATCCACTTCGATCGACCTCTCCGGCGTTCGGTTGTGAAATCGCGAGAAGTTGTAGTGGAAGACTTTCGTCCCAGAGTCATTGTCGAAGAAGAAGACCTCGCTGAGATACTGACCGTCGAAGTCGTAGTATCGCACCTCTAGCCGATCCCGACCTTTTCCGTCCGTTTTCTTCTCGAATGTCATCGTGTCCGGGCGCATCACGTGCGCATCTCTTGCGGAGTTTGCCTCTTTCAGCTTTGTCTCGTTGTCTTTCAAGTGCGCACCGCAGGCCGCGCAGTTCTTCGCGAGGTAGTCGTTCTCGGACTGACACGACGGACAAACTGCAAAGCGGTAACGAAACCCGCAGGGAACGATGTCTGCCGACTCTGGATCGACAACAGCCCCCCGACACTTCTTCCCGAAGTGTTCAACGACCTGACCCTCGTCGTCTTTCAACCCCCAGAATTCGTTCTCGGTCGAACAGCTCGGGCACGGGACTCCCACCGGAACGGCATCGGGCAATGGCTTTCGATCACTGATCTCGGGTCGGAGGATATCGTGAGGCACACCAGTATAGTCGAGAACAAGACAGTCATCTTTGCCTTCAGAGAGGCGCAGGCCGCGCCCAACGATCTGCTGATAGAGACCTACCGACTCGGTCGGTCGAAGGATAGCGATGACGTCGACATGCGGGGCGTCGAACCCAGTCGTCAGGACCGAAACGTTGACGAGGTATTTGATCTTACGTGACTTGAATCGTTCGATTGTGTCGTCTCTCTCGTCGGTTTCTGTCTCACCGACGACAAGTGCGGCTTCTCCTTCCGGGAGGAGCGACAACACGTCGCGAGCGTGGCTGACGGTCGACGCGAAGATAAGTACTCCGTTTCGATCGCGAGAGAGGTCGAGGATGTTCTGGACGATCACCGGCGTGATTCGAGATTGATCCTTGAGGATCTCTTCGAGTTCAGTTCGAGTGAAGGAGCGCCGTCCAAAGTCTGAGGCCAGTTTCGAGAAGTCATAGCTCGCAACCGGAGCGTCAATCTGAACGGGGGGCGTGAGGTACTGACTCTCGATCATCTCCTTGAGAGTCAGCTCGAAGAGACAACGACGAAAGAAGCGCTTCTCCTCGGAGCGAATGACTCCCTTGTTGTGTATCTGGTAGATCCAGCCCGTATCGAGTCGGTAGGGAGTTGCGGTAAGCCCGAGAATGCAAATTTCTGGGTTCTTGAGGCGAAGAGTTGCCAGTACTTCGGTGTACTGCGTTCCTCCTTCTCCGGAGATCCGGTGGCACTCATCGATGACCACCAGCGAGAATTCGTCGAAGAAGCTCGAGCCCGCGCGCGCAACAGACTGAATGCCGCCGAAGATGACCTTCTCCGAAGTGTCTTTTCGGTCGAGTCCAGCGGAGTAGATCCCGGCCTCGAGCCCATAGGTCATGAACTTCTCGGAGTTCTGCTCGACCAGCTCTTTCACATGGGCGAGCACGAGGACTCTTCCTCGTGCAATCCTTGCCAACTCGGCAATGACGAGGCTTTTCCCAGCCCCGGTCGGAAGAACCAAGAGTGCGGGCTCTCTCGAGCGTCGAAAGTGCTGGAGCGTCGCCTGGACTGCGTTCTCTTGATAGGGGCGAAGCGTGTACATAGCTCTCAATTCACTGTCGAAGCGGCCTCGGGGTAGAAGGCCTTGCGAGGCTAGCATACCTGAGAAGGTCGTGACTCGGAATGGCGCGTAATGGGCTGGTCGCCCGAGGGGTGGGGCGGGGAGCACAGAGTGTTGAAAACTGCGCCGACAAACTCGGCGATGTGGTAGCTGACAGCTCGGTGCCCGCTACGAGTCGCCCTCTTGTTGTGCGCGCTTGCGGCGGATCGACTCTCGCAAGATCTCGAGCGCATTCTGTCTGCTCTGTGTGATGTTGCTCGACAGGTTGTCGCCGTGGATGCGACGCTGCAAGAGTGGTTCGTCGATGGTGTGCTCGGTCAAGCCGGCGTCTCTCGCCCGCAACACCCAGTCGGTGTCCTCTCCGTGCTTGAGGTGCGGTGCGAAGTCGCCGACGCGTCGGAACGACTCGGCCTTCACGAGCATTGTCATGATGCAAGGGATCGATACGCCGAAGTCCGCGTCGCTCATGTGAGGCGGGCAAGCATGGCCTTCCTCGAGAAAATTCACCGCGCGGGTGTAGACGAGGTCGGTCTCTGGATTGGCAACGGCGCATTCGACTTGGCAGGCGATCTTCTCTGGAAGCCAGCGGTCATCGGAGTCGAGGAACGCGAAGTACTGACCCGTGGCGTGCTGGATTCCGAGGTTGCGCGCGACCGACGGTCCGGCCTGCTCTTGGCGGAGGTATACGACGTCGTTGAACGTCGCGACGACCGCTGCGATGTCGTCGGTCGAGCCGTCATCGACAACGATCACCTGCACGCGCGGGTGAGTCTGCGTCGCTAGGCTTGCCAGCGCTTCCGTCAGGTAGTCTGGGCGGTTGTAGACCGGAATGACAACAGTCACCTGGGGCGCAGTCATGAGGCCGCCTCTCGTACGAGGTCTTCGATCAGGTCGCTCAGCAATTGGGGTACCCGCGTCATGTCTGGCGCCAGGACCAGTTGATAGCAAGGCAGTGCCCGCGCCAGCTCGGCAACGA
>JBCCHQ010000038.1:0-38595 GCA_039028735.1 Planctomycetota bacterium
ACACCGGGCTCGCCCACCTCGTGATTCTGGCCCCAGCACTGTGGGTTGGCGCACAGTGGGGTGCCGCTCCGGCGGTTGGAATCGCCCTCGGGGCTCTGGTTCCGAGAATCGTGTCCTCGGTGGTGGCTTTCGCTTTGATCTTGCGGTATCTGCAAATCCGGGTCGATGAGCTTTTTGCGCCCCTGATCCGGTCGGCCTGCGCTGCGTCGCTGATGTTCGTGGCGGTTTGGGCGTTTCGGAGCTACGTGGCGCTCCCCGGAAACTACTCCGGTGCGGTGACGCTGTCAGTCAGCGTCGGTATCGGAGTCGTCTCCTACGCGGCTGCGACTGCGCTGTGTAACCGGCCTCTGTTGGTCGAGTTTTTCGGAACGATGCGCAGCGTGCTCGTCGCCAAGGGGTGATGGGTACGGTTACTAATGGAACAAAAGCGGCCGGCGCGGTCGCGCTCGGCATTGTAGACTTAACTGAGGGCAGAACTTCCAGGATTCATGTCGCACCATCTCTCGATCTTGATCCCGACCTTCAACCGCGCTGCCGACCTTGGCCGCACGCTCGAGGAATTCACGCGTCTCGACGCCGGATCCCTCACGTTTGAGGCTGTGATCATCGATAACAATAGCAGCGACAACACTCGGGAAGTGGTGAAGTCGTTCGCCGATCGATTGCCTGTGCGCTATCTGTATCAACCGGAGGCAGGCAAGAATCGAGCGCTGAACTTGGCGCTCGACGAAGCTGAGTTGGGCGACATCATCGTCTTTGCTGACGATGATATCACTCCGGTGCCTCAGTGGTTGCAAGCGATCGCAGCGACGTGTGACCGCTGGCCGGATCATGCGATGTTCGGCGGCAAGATCGACATCGTCTGGCCGATCGACGACTTGCCGACGTGGGTGGAGGATCCGGGAATCCGGGCTTTCGCTTTTGCGGCGCACGACTATGCCGACGAAGAGAAAGAGTACGAAGGGCGGCACGTGCCCTTCGGGCCGAACTACTGGGTGCGCTCGAGCGTGTTCGAGGACGGGCGTCGCTTCAACGAAGCGATCGGGCCGCAGCCGAAGAACCGCATCATGGGAGACGAGACTCTCTTCATGCGGGCGTTCGTTGACGAAGGAAACCGCGTCGTCTATTCGCCTGACGCGGCAGTAGGGCACCGGATCCAGAAGGAGATGGTGACCTACGAGGGAGTGATGAACCGCGCGCATCAGTTTGGGCGCACGGTGACGCATCTCCTGGGGGTCGAGCAGCAAGAGCTGCTGGATCGCCAGCCGATCCTGTGGTGGATCGTACGGTCGGCAGCGGTCGTCCGTTGCGCACTGCGCTACTGGGTTGGGAAGCTCGTGAGTTCGCCTGCGCGCAAGGTGCCGCGGGCGGTGCGGCACCTGCGTGATCTATCGCACCAGCTGGAATCGATGCGGCTGGCGTGGTCAGGGGACGCAGGAGCAGCGGTGAGCCCGGTCGTGTATCCGAACCGGAGTGAGCCAACCGTGACGGGTGTCACGGGAAAGTAGGAATCAACGTCGACGAGGGTTCGCTCTCTCACACGGCGACAGAAACGTAGCCGCGCCGCGGGCGCGGAGGAAAGCGACTCCTCGGGAGGAACCATGGCAAGACATCTGATCACCGGCGGCGCCGGATTCATTGGCTCACACCTGTGTGACCACCTCATTGCGCAAGGCGAAGAGGTCGTGGTCATCGACAACCTGAGCACCGGTTGCTACAGCAACATCGAGCACCTCACCGGGAACCCCAAGTTCTCGTGCTATGTCGACGACATTCGCAACGAAGCATTGACCGAAGATTTGGTCCGCGGCTGCGACTCGGTCTACCACCTGGCCGCAACCGTCGGTGTCCGTCTGGTCATTGAGCGTCCGACCGAGGCGTTGACGAACAACATCGTCAGCACCGAGATCTTGCTGAAGAACGCGTCCCGTTACCGCCGCCCGATCCTCGTGGCGTCGACGTCCGAGGTCTACGGCAAGAGCCAGAAGGCCACGTTCGAAGAGGATGACGATCGCCTGATGGGCTCGACCGACAAATCGCGTTGGGGCTACGCTGCCTCGAAAGCGATCGACGAGTTCCTGGCGCTGGCCTACTACCAGGAGACGCGTCTCCCGGTCGTTTGCGTGCGCTTGTTCAACGTCGTTGGTCCGCGTCAGACGGGTC
This sequence comes from Planctomycetota bacterium, assembly GCA_039028735.1. Lineage (GTDB taxonomy): Bacteria > Planctomycetota > UBA8108 > UBA1146 > JAJFFE01 > JBCCHQ01. The sequence continues at coordinate 2,164 of JBCCHQ010000038.1, forward strand.
AGTACGGGATGGTGATTCCGAACTTCGTACGCCAGGCCATCGCCGGCGAGCCGGTCACCGTCTTCGGCGACGGCACGCAGAGCCGCTGCTTTGCCCACGTCGGCGACATCGTTCCGTCGCTGCAGAAGCTGATGGACGCTCCGGAGAAGACGTTTGGCAAGGTCTTCAACTTGGGAAGCCAGGAGGAGATCAACATCCAGCAGCTCGCGCACCGCGTCGTCGAGCGCGTTGGCTCGAACTCCGAGATTCGCTTGGTGCCGTACGAAGAGGCGTACCCGGCTGGTTTCGAAGACATGCCGCGCCGCGTGCCGGATCTGAAGCGGATCCGCGCGGCGATTGGCTACGAGCCACAGTTCAGTATGGACGACATCCTGCGCGACGTGATCGAGATGCTTCAGGGTGAGCAGTCCCTCGTCTGATCGAACAACCAAGGAAGCGGAGACCAACGCCGTGGACATGCCGCCAGTTTCGGTAGTTATCATCAACTACAACAAGAAGGACATCCTTCGGCGCTGCGTGCAGAGCGCGCTGGATCTGGATTACCCCTCCTTGGAGGTGATCGTCGTCGACAACGTGTCGCAGGACGGTGCCCCGGACATGGTGGAAGAAGAGTTTGGTGACCGTGTGACGTTGATTCGGCGCACGGTCAACTCACCGACTGCGGCCCGCAACGAGGGCTTTCAGCGTGCGCGCGGCAAGTACATCTTGTCGTTGGACAACGACATCGTGATTCCGAATCGCAGCGTCGTGAATCACGCGGTCGAAATCTTCGACAAGATGCCCGACGTCGGACTGCTGGCCTTCAAGATCGGCACGGAAGAGACGCCCGACGAACCGCTACCGGAGCATTGGTGGTACCCGAGGCCGGTCGAGACCGGCAAGAACGAGTATTTCTATAGCTTCTTCTTCAGCGAAGGCGCTGCCTTCTTCCGTTCTGATCTACTGGAGAAGACCGGTGGCTACGACGAGGACTTCTTCCAGTTCATGGAGTGCGAAGATCTTGCGTTGAAGGTCCTGCGCGAAGGGTCGAAGATACTGTTTTGCCCGGTGCTCAGCTGCGCGGAACTCGAGGTGCGCGGTTTCTTGCCACCGCAGCGCTCGCCCCGCAACTACCTGTCACTGCGCAACAAATGGTGGACCGTACGCAAGCACTATCCAATGGGTCGTGGCTTCAAGTACTTGGCGAGTCGTTCCGGGATCGCTTTCCTCCGGTCGATCCGCTACGGCTGGCCCGACTATTGGCTGCGTGCCATCAAGGATGGCTTGTTCCCACCGAAAGTGATTCGGGAGAAGCGGCGTGTGCTCGACGCTGCTGTCTGGCAGCAAGTCGATGAGGCACAACGTGGCGTCGTCGTTGACGTGCAGCTGGAGTGGAGCACGCAGCCGGTCGCGGAGCAGGGACCCGTCTAGTAAGCACCTAGCAAACGAATACGAATAAGAAACTCGCGGGGTAGAGATCGGGTCAGCACGAAGTGCTGGCCCGTTTTCGATGCTGCGAAAGCCGGTCTCCGTGAACGTGACCTTGTTCGTGCGACTTCCCATCGGGTAGCATGCAAAGGCTCTCTCGTTCCGAAGAATGGAGTGTCTGTGCCTGCTGCATTCGATCCGACCACCCCAGACGACCCCCCCGACGGCGACCCTGAGTCTCCGGAAGAGGCTGCGCTCCTGGGTATCGATGACACGCAGACCATGCCCGATAGCGGTAGCTCCAGCGTCATCGCAAGTCCGAAGATCGCCGGCCGCTATGTCCTGCACGAGTTGATCGGTGCGGGGGGGAACGGCACGGTCTATCGGGCCACTGATACGCTCGCCAAGCGCGATGTAGCTGTGAAGGTCCTGCCTCACGGCGACGATCGGCACTCCCAGCGGATCCGCCGCGAGATTGCGACGCTGCGCCACCTCCGCCTACCCGGTGTCGTGCAGCTGCTCGACGAGGAGATCACAGACACCGCGGTCTACATCGTCATGGAGCTGGTAGCAGGCAAGCCGTTCCCGGGCGTCTCGATGAAAACCGGTGAGTGCGTGCCTTGGGACGTGCTCGAAAACAGTGTCCATGCGATCCTCGAGACGCTGGATCGTGTCCATGCGGCCGGCGTCGTCCACCGTGACCTCAAGCCGGAGAACGTGCTGATCGATGAGCACGGGCAGGTCACGATTCTCGACTTCGGGTTGTCGCTGAGCACCGACACCGCGAGTCGCCTTACGGGCGACGGCAACATCGTCGGTACACCGCGCTACATGACGCCAGAGCAGCTTCATGGCCTCGACATCACGGTAGCTACAGATCTCTATGCACTGGGTCTGATGATCTACGAGTGTTTGGCCGGCAAGCGTGCTCACGAAGGGCGGTCGTGGTTCGAACTGTCGAATTCGATGAAGGACCACCCGCGTCGCTTGGACGAGCTCGACGTCGCAGCAGACCGCACAGGGGTCCGAGTGCCAGAACGAGTCGCCGACCTCGTGGATCGGCTGCTGCGCTTCGAGGCCACTGCCCGGCCGCAAACCGCCGCCGACGCGCTGCGCATCCTGCAGCAAGCGCGCGGTCGTTGCTCGCTGCTGTCGCAGGTGCCGCGCCTCGGAGGGCATGACGTCGTCGCAGCTTTGGTCGCGCGGCTGAGTGACGGCGAGTCAGCAGACTTGCATGGACCGCATGGTGTCGGCCGGACCCGTTGCTTGCGCGACGTTGCCGCAGAGATCGGGGCTGACCGCGTGGTGTGGATCCGTCCAGGACGTGCGCCGCTCGCAAGCTTGCAGCGTTTTCTCGGTTCGCTGGGTAGCGCAGATGATGACTTGGCGTCGGTTGTTGCCTCTGCTCGTAAGAAGCTGCGTGCCGCGCTCGCGCAGGGCAGGGTCATCTTCGCCGACGACGCGGAGCAGTTGGACCGTCAGACTTTGAAGCTCTTGCAGGAGTGCCGCGGAGACGGCGGCGTTCTGCGGGTGTTCGTGGACCCAACGTCTGACAGTCTCGAGTTGACAGCGCTTACCGTTGACGAGCTACGTGCACTGTTCCACGGTCCGGATCGCGTGTTTCATCTGCAGGAGGACGGTGCACGCGAGCTGTGGGAGCGGACGCTGGGCATTCCGGCGGAGATCGAAGAGGAGCTCGGCGCCTGGCAGCGTGCCGGCATGGTTCGGTGGGCCGACGACCGCGTCGTCATCTCCAGGCGCACGATCGATCGCCTCGCGTCGGGGCTGATGTTGCGCCCGGTGCATTGGGGACCCGAGCTAGACGTGGGCAGCCTCCCAGCGACGGCCGATGCACTGCTGGCGACGATGGTCCTTGCCTGGCCCGATACCGATGGCGATCTCCTTGTCGAAGTTGTCGAGCATGGTCGGTGGGAGCTGGAGGCACTGCTTGGTGAGCTGTGTGACCGTGGCGTTGTGAGTCGTCTCGACGATGGGCGCTATCGGCCTCTGGCCAGTTCTAGCTCGCTGCCGCGTTGGACTGCCGCGGATCGTGCTTTGGTCCATGAGCGGGTCGCCGCGTGTCTTCCCAAGGACTCGACGCGGCGCCTGTACCACCTGCTGGCGGCCAACAGGCTGGACGACTTTGCATCGGCTGCCCTGCATCTCGGCAACGACATGGTGATGGCCGGAAGCATTGCCCAGGCGGTGGCGATTCTCGCGGACGGCGTCGCGGCGGCTCGGCGCTCGCAACAGCCAGAGTTGGAGAGCCAGTTACTCGAGTCGTTGTTCTTTGCGAGTATCTTCGTTGGGACCGGCCCCGCGATCGAGCACGCGTTGTACGAAGCCTCGCGGAGTACCTGTAACGCAGCCGTCTGTCGCCTTCTGGCATCGCTGTGCCGAGCTGCGCTCGAGGTGTTGGGTGGGGTGCCGGCACGCGGCCTCGAGCTGGTCAGCGATCTGTGTCCCGCAGAGGCTGGAGTCGCTGACATACAGCAGCTCGAATGGGCTCGGCACTCGATTCGGATTCGCGCCGCGCGCCGGGTTTCGCCGGAGTGCGAAGCCGAGATGGTCGATGACGCCGCTGAGTGGGCGACGGCAACAGCGCCGGCGGAGCAGGCCCAACCCTGGGTCTTGGCTTGGCGTGCTTGGCAGCGATACGGAGCGGATGACTTCCTCGGCGCGGCCGAGCTCCACCTGCAAGTTGCCGAGCTTGCCTCGACGGGACCCGCCAAGAGCATCATATCTTACCTCGACGCTGCCTCAGCGTTGATGGAAGGGCATGATAGCGGCACGGCTCATGAACTTGCCGGGAGGGCCAAGCGGCTCGCCCAGGAAGCGCGTCAGGCGGTCAGTGAGGCGCGAGCCGAGTGGCTGCTTCGGGCCACGGCGTATCGCTCCGAAGCGCCGTGCGAGAGCGACCCGGCGCTGGTCGAAGTCTGTGAAGTGTTGGGAGTGCCGAATCTCGAGGGTTTGGTGTTGCTCAACGAGGCCGCGATCAGCTGGCGCAATGGGCAGGTGGCAATGGCCCGTGAATTCGCGGAAGCGACGATAGAGCGATCATCTCGGACGGCGCGCGGCGGGCTTGCCACCGTCGCCAGGAGCCTCGCGATCCTGTGCGGCGCCCCGGCGACCGAGGCCGAAGTCGTGGAGCTTTGCGAGCTCAGCAAGACCCTGCACGTTGGCTTCGGCGTGCAGGTGTTGGGGTTGCTGCTGCGTGCCCGCCCCGAGCTTACAGGGCGCTTCGGTCCCGCTCTCGTCGATCTAGCGAGATCGAACCCAGCCGAGCACTGGTCGTGCCGTCGGCACGTTCTGTCGGTTAACGAGTGCGTCGCTGCCGCTGGTGATGTAAAGTAGTCGACAATGCGTAAGTAGGTGTTAACTGACTCCCATCCCCAAGGAGGTCCGATGTTCCGTCTCCCGCCAAGACGACCTGTCACGATTCTCGTAACCATTGTGCTGCTCACCTGTGGGTTGGTCGTAGCGGACGACTGGTGCTCCAGCCCCTCCAGTTCTGGGGGTGGTTCCCAACAAGGGGATGAGGGCGAATTCGGGATCTACCAATGCTTCGAAGATAGTGGTTGGGTCGAGACAGCACGGTTGAACGTGCAGAAGCTCGGCGACGATCAGTACCTCGAGTGGTGGGCCTACAAGCGTGCCGACGGCGCCAATGGCCTGGGCTTCGCCCATCTCAACGACGGTGCCGGGCAGGCCATGGACATACGGTTCCAGTACCTCGGTGAAGGGAAGACCGACTTCAATGCTTTCGAAAGCAGCCTCCCATGGCAGTGGAATCGCAGCTACGAGATCTTTCAGTGCGTGTCGATCAAGCGGGCCGACCATCTGTGCAATTGCGGTGACCCCGATGTCACCGATGCCGAAAGCCTCTGCGTGAGCGGCGAATCGGAGTGGGGCACGGGCCTGTTCGACATTGCCGAGTGTTTCGGCGACAGCTCGAGCTGGGCCAACGTCGCACGCGTCAACGTCCAAGAAATTACCGAGGACGAGCAGTACAGATTCTGGTGGGCGTACAAGACAGATCCCGGATCGGCGATGGCGACGTCGAAGATGCCGATCCAGACCTCGATCCACTACTACGTGCGCCCGTCGATGAACGATCCGCAAGCGACGCTCCGCTTCAATTACATAGGGGCGGCGGAGACCCGCCTGGACGATTTCCAACGAAGTTTGCCCTGGGACGCATCGGTCTTCGAGTGTGTGCTGACCAAGCTGGTTACGAGCCCATAGCATGGACGCCAAGCGCTTCATGATCAGTCGTCTCGGTAACGAGGACATTCTCGAGGGACTGAACGTGACGCGATTGCACGACAGCCCGAACTTCCACATTGCGCTACTCGACGATGACCAGCGCGCGGTTGTCCGTGAACGTGGCGCCGTGCACTTCGAGCTTCCAGAAGAGCCGAAGATCTCGCTGCGGGGGCAAGTCTTCGACTTTGCGGAGTTGGCCGACGACGCGATTGCTCCGGGGGTCGAACACTACCTCGTCGAGCTGCCCGCGCCGCCGCAGAGTGCATGGCTGAAGGCGTTGCGAGACGGTGGGGCGCGCCCGCTCGAATACGTCAACGAGCATGCGGTCCTCGTGCATCTGCCGCAAGGCCAGGCGTCTGACTTGCTGCAACTGGATTTTGTATCGGGTGTCGCGCCGTTTCTCGGTGACACGGAACGCAAGGCGAGCCCTACGATCCGCAACTGGCTGGAGAGTCGCCGCGACGATGTGCGCTGCGTTGCGGCGTTGGTGTTCGGGCGCTCGATCGACCACGGACAGCCCAACGTTCCGTTGCCGCCTGAGCGTCGCAGTGGCCTCGAAGCGTTCGGCAACCTGGTCGACGATGGCGTCAAGATCACGCACTACTGGCGGGTCGTACTGGAGTCGTCAGCGGAGCAAGTGAGGGGCTTGCTTGCGCAGCCGTGGGTCTATGGCGTCGAGCCAGCGCCGCGCATGGACTTTCACGATGGCGTGTCGTCTGTGGTCGCTGCTGGTGAAACGGGTGGCACCATGAACTATCGGGAGTGGTTGAAGACAGCCGGCGTGACTGGCGACGGGGTCACGATCGCGTTCTGGGATGAAGGTTACGACCCGGAACACGTTGCCCTGTTGGGGAGTAGCGGCAAGAGCCGTTCGACGTACAAGTTCAACACCGACAAGAAGGAGCACGGCACGATGGTCGCCGGCCAAGCGGCGGGTGGCGATGTCGCGGCTGTGTTCGATGCCGAGGGCTTCTCGTACGGAATTGGCATGGCACCGGAAGCCGCCCTTATGGACGTCCTGGGACCCGAGGATTGCGTGTCGGCCGAAGGGCGCGCGCAGATCTTGAACTGCAGCTGGGGAGACGACGATAGCGAGAACCCGATCTTCTACACCAGTGCTGAAGCGTACTGGGATCGCGCCGTACGTGACGCGTACACCGGGAACCCAGAGGCACTCACGGTGTGCTTCAGCGCCGGGAATCGCGGGGTGGGCGGTATCACGCATCCGGCAGCCGCAAAGAACGTCATCACGTCTGGGTGTTCTCATTCACCGCGTATCGTCGCGGACCAGCCATACGAGTCCATCGATACCGTTTGGACCGACAGCAGTCATGGCACCTGTGTCGACAAGCGGATCAAGCCGGATGTCGTCGCTCCCGCCCAGCTCAGCAGTGCACCGACGCTTGGAGCGCCGAAGTACGGCTTGGTCAGTGCAGTTCCCGGTGCGCCGGCAGCCGCGAGCGCATTCGGGTTCGCGGGTGAGACATCGTCGGCTTCTGCGATTACGGCGGGTGCTTGCGCGCTGATCATCGAGTGGTACCGCGGTTTGACCGGAGCCATCCCCAGCCCGGCGATGGTGAAGGCTTTACTGATCAATCGCGCGACGTTCCTCGGGGCCGGAGGTCCCGACCTCGAGCAAGGGTGGGGGCGGATCGATGTCGACAAAATCGTCCGCGCCGATGTGCACCTCTTCCTGCAGGATGAAGAGGGGAGCCTGCTCAATGCGACGTCGACGCCATCGCGAACGTTCTTGGTGAAAGCCGCAGACACGGCGCTACCGATGCGCGCGACGCTGGTTTGGACCGACCCACCCCCGGGAGCGATCTCTGGAGCCGGTCTGTACAGCAGCGCACTGACCAACTTGTTGACGCTTACGGCGAAGCGAGGGGGAGATGTCTGGCATGCCAACGACTTCCTCGGTACAGGGGAAGTCGAGAGTGGTGGTGGTATCATTAACAACGTGCAGGTCATCGACATCGACCCTGGCGCCGGTGACTGCGACCTCGAGGTAGCAGCAGTGACGCTGACGGCCGACTGCAAGACGCCATGGGACACCGGGACGCCGGTGCTGCAGCAAGACTTCGCGTTAGTGATCTCCAATGCCGTGAAGGCGTGAAACCGGAAGCAATGGGCTCGCAGTCATCAGGCTCCAACCAAGAGCAGCCGTCCCATCCAGGTGAGCGCAGCACGCGCACCTATGTCGGCGACACGCCGCGGATCATCGCCAATCGCTACCAGCTAGGGCAGCTGTTGGGTGCCGGCGGTGGAGGTCAGGTCTATCGCGCGACCGATCTGCTCGACAAGCGTGAAGTAGCCGTGAAGCTACTGATCGCCAGCTTCGATGATGCAGAGCTACGCCGTGCGCGCCGCGAAGTCGGCGCGCTGTGTCAACTGCGGATGCCAGGTGTCGTCCGCCTGCATGACTACGGACTGCACAGCGATACACCGTACATCTCAATGGAGATCGTCGACGGCACCCCCTTTCCAGGCAATCGGCCCGCCGATTGGGAGAGCATTCGAGAGACTGCCGAAGCACTTCTCGAAACACTGGCGCGGGTGCACGCGACCGGTCTGATCCACCGCGACCTGAAGCCGTCGAACGTCCTCGTCGACGACGCCGGCCGCCCGACGATCTTGGACTTCGGCCTGACCTGGGGACCCAGTCTGGGACGGCGCTTCACAAGCGTCGGCCGCGTCGTCGGGACCCCGCACTGCTTGGCCCCGGAGCAGGTAGCGAACAAGACCCTCGACGCGCGGACGGACCTCTATGCAGTTGGAGTGATGCTGTACGAGACGCTGTCCGGGAAGCTCCCCCACAGCGCCGACAATCTGCAGGAGTTGATGCATCTGAAACTCGCACAAACTCCCGAGCCACTGACTCGTGTCGCTCCGAACGTGCCGCCGCGCGTCGCTCGTGTCGTGGACGCGCTGTTGAGCAGTCAACCCGATCAACGCCCGCCATCGGCGGCCGCCGCGCTGCAGCAGCTGTCGGGTGAACCGACAACAGTTGCGCCCGTCCAGCTCCCCCGTGTGGGACAAGCGGCGGCGCTGGCCCGTGTGTTGTCAGCAGTGTCAGAGAGACGATCGATCGACATCGTGGGTGACGCGGGGATGGGGCGTTCGAGGATGCTTACTGATGTAGCCGAACACGCGCAGCGCGAAGGGCGTCGTGTGCTCTGGTCCACCAGCGGCGAGAGACCGCTCTCGTCACTCTCCACAGTGCTGACCGGCTTCGATGATTTGCGCAGTGCAGACCTCAAAGAGGTGTTGGACCGCGCCTACTCTGAGCTTTGCAGGAAGTTGCAGGGGGGGAGTGTGCTGTTCGTTGACGATAGCGAGCAGGTCGATCAATGGTCGGCAGCGACGATCGAGCGAGTGCGTCACGATCGGTGTGTCGTTCGGGCGTGCCTATCCACCAGTGAGCACGCCGACGCCGATTCGGCCACCGGAGCGGTGATCACTCTAGAACCCGTTACCGAGATCGAGCTTCGTGAGTTGTTTGTAGGTCCTGATCTTCTGGTGCATTTGCGAGAAGATCCTGCGGCCGAACTCCATCGTCGCACCTACGGTGTCCCGTCACGCTTCGTCGACGAACTGGCGGCTTGGCTGCGCTGGGACATCGCGACATGGGACGGGGACAGAATCCGTGTCGATCGAATGGACATCGATCGTCTGCGCTCCGGATTGGCCATGTCGCCACTGGCCTTTCGTGTTGATCTCGCTGCCCCGCAGCTCGACGCGTTTCACGATGACTTGCTGGCTTGGGTTCAGTTTGCTGCTCCAGGTGTCTCCACGGACGGCTTGGCCATTGTCTCAGAACTGCCGCTCTGGCGGATCGAGGCTGGAGTCGAGGTTCTCGCTCGCGACGGTATGGTGCGCATTCTTGCCGACGGTCGGTTGGAAGCGCTGCGTCCCGCTGCGTCCCTCCAAACCTGGTCGATACAACGGCGCGAAGCTGCACACAAAGCCCTTGCAGCCTACTTGCCAGTTGGGACGCCGGGGCGACTGGGGCATGTGATTGCTGCTGGAGACAAGGACGGCGTGATTGCCGAGGTTTGTTGCTTGAGCCAGGCGCACTACGGCGCGGGACGATTGGGCGAGGCGTTGGCTGCGATTCATGAAGGGTTGCTGTCAGTGCGTGCTCACGGAGACACCGTTGGCGAGGCCGTCGTTCTTGCGGAGTGGGTGAAAGTTTCTCTGTCACTGGGAACTCCGGATGCAATGCGACGAGTCCTGCGTGAGCTCGAAGCTTCAGCCGTCGCCACAGCAGACCTGGAACCGCTGCAGGAGCTGGTGCGCGGCGGACTAGAGGCTCGTGGCTCCAGAGCCGGCATTGCCCGACAACGGATGCAAGAGTTGCGTCCGTTCTCGGACTCGCAGCTCGAGATGTGGCGTCTCGGTACTAGCCTCCAGGATGCGTGCCGACTGTCGGTGGACGAGGAAGAAGCGGCCCTGCGGAGCATCGAAGCCTACGTCCACGAAAAGGGTGAAGCGAGTCACGTGGTTACCCTGGGCAATCTCAAAGGACTGCTGGAGTACCGCAAGGGCAACTTCGAAGGTGCGGCCAGCCTCCACCTGGAGGCTGGGGAGCGTGGTGAAGCGCTGATGCCTGCCGTGGCATGTTTCTTGAATGCCGCAGCAGCGTACTTGGAAGTGCCAGCGTTGAAGTCCGCCGGCGCGCTCGCAGAGCGTGCGCTAGAGGAGCTGCGGCAACTTCGTCATCCGTTCTACGAGGCGCGAGCGCAATGGATCCTACGCGCCGTGGCCTATCGCAGTGGCAACGCCGAAGCGCCGGAGGTTGAGTTCGTCGAGGCTGTGCGACAGCTGTCGAATGCTGTTCTCGAGTCTCAGGTTTGTGTGACAGAGGCGGCGGTTGCTTGGCGTTGTGGGCAACTCGACCTCGCCGAAGGACTGGCCATCAGGGCGCAAACGCATTGGCTGGACGCAAAGATGATTTGGCCGGCGCGGCTCGCGGGGGCTTTGGCCCTCGCTTGTTCCGATGCACCTGAGCCATCCGTCGCGCGTGACCTGTGTGTCGATGTGGAGAGCTCGCCGGTTCCAGGTATCTCTGCACAGGTCGTTTCCCTGGTCATTCGTGCATTGCCTGAGCTACGAGGCGAACTCGAGCCAGTCCTGATCGCGACCTGCCAGCGAATTCCGCACGACCAATGGCGGCATCGGCGGGAAGTGTTGTCGATTGATGAGATCCTAGCGCGTGACGCAAAGTTGAAAGAGGAGTCATGAGCAGAGTTCAGTCCAAAGTGGCATTCGCAGTGGCGTTCGTCGTCGGGCTCTCCGTTGGTGCCGGTTGTTCCAACGATGCAAGCACGTCCGGTGGTGGTGGAGCGGGACCTCTGATACCTCAGATCGATGTAGGTACCGTCGATATCTTCTGGAACTCCGACAAGGGTTCGGTGCCAATCGGTTTGGCCGTGCGGCCGAAGAAGTTGAGTACGTTGGAGGCTTGGGCAATTCGCGCGGATAGAGCACTACCGCTCGCCGAGTCGTTTCAAGCCATTCGCCACAGCGACAAGCCGGTTGCAAACCTCAAGACGCACGCCGAGTTTCACTATCGCCGAGTCGTTTCTTCGGGTCACGGCAACCTAGGGATCATTGACCTCCAGTATCCCTCGGGCACTCCGGATGAACATGTGGTGACGTTCGAACTGCGCCATCTCGAGAAACGAGACGCAATGCCCGGTGACGTCTTCGGCTACCTCGTGTTACGCCGCCTAGGTGCCGACAAGTACTATGAAATGTGGTGCGTGAAGTCGAACGTTGGCTTCCCGCTGAAGATCAACTTCAACGCCGACGTCGTGAACAAGTTCACCGATACGGCGAAGTGGGGCAATGACCTCATTGAGGCGATTCGCGCTGAGTTGAAGGAGAAAGGTGCACCTGCTGGCGTCGTGATGTTCGACCGGCCGACACTATCCCCTATCGTCAATCCGTAGAGAGGCCATACCGATGCGTATGTTATTGAAGAGTTGCCTCGGATGTTTCCTAGCCGTTGCGTTGTTAGCGAGCGATGATGGCGTACGCGTAGACCCATTGACCGGAGCCCAGATCGATGTTGGCACGGTCGATATCTTCATGAGGTTTGCGAACACTTCAGTGCGAATCGGAGTAGCTGGCAGCGCCAGGTCTGACGATTTCGTGGAGGCTTGGGCGTTGATGGACGGTGAAGACTTCCCGTTGCAGAAGACCTATCAAGTGAAGCGCGTCAGCCGAAGTTCCATTCGAGATCTAGAAGGGCACCTCACCAGCTACTACGGTACTGTGATGTCTGGCCGTGGCGGGTACTTTGCGCCGGCTGTCATCAGCAATGGGAGGACCGAGCCCAACAAACACCTCTGCGCCTTCGAGCTACGTGATCTGATTGGCGACGACTGCCCCGGAGCGACTTTTGGATACTATGTGCTGCGGGCGTCTACAGAGGCGCCCTACACGTATTGTGAGATGTGGTGTGTTCCTGGCTGTGTCGGTTTCCCTGTTCAGGGCAGCTTCTACGCCGAGAAGATGAGTGTGGATCCGTTCAAAGATGTCGCTTGGGGCGATCTCGCCGAAATGATGCACAATGCCGTTGGGTGGTCACATGCGCCAGTTGTGGAACGAGTTGAGTTTCGCAAGATCGACCCGAGGCCGATCGATCCATAGCCGCGACTGGATCCGCTACCAGTACAGCCCCTCGTAGTCCCCGCGGACGTCGGTAGCGCTGGCGATCCCTACCAGGTCGAACACCTTCTGCGTCTCTCCGACGCGCGGGATCAGTTCGCGGTAGCGATCGCCGGCGTGGCCGAAGACCAGCAGTTCGCCGTGGGCGAGGACCTCTTCGGGGCTGCCGAGGATGTCGCGGAGGTGGGGGAGCTCTTCGTCGATGAAGCTCTTGTTCGAGCCGTAGAGGGATGCGTATTCGACGTTGGGGTCGCAGATTCTCAGTTCAATGCCGCGGCCGATCAGGCGTTCTGCGAGCGCGACGAGGGGGCTCTCGCGAAGATCGTCGGTCCCTTCCTTGAAGCTCAGGCCGAACAGGCTGATCTTGCGTCGCTTTTCGCTGAGGATGCGCTGTGCGCAGCGTTCGACCTGCGCTTGATTGCTGTGCAGCGCGCCTTCGAGCATCGGCAGCGGAGTGCCGTTGGCGCGCGACCGCGATGTGAATGCGCGCAGATCCTTCGGCAAGCAACTGCCGCCGAACGCGAATCCGGGGCGCAGGTAGCGCGGCGAGATGTTGAGCTTCGTGTCGCGACAGACCAGGTCCATGACTTCGCGGGCGTCGATGTCGGCGTCCTGGCACAGCATGCCGATCTCGTTGGCCAACGTGACCTTGATCGCGTGGAAGATGTTGCAGCTGTATTTGATCGATTCGGCCGCCGCGACCGTGCAGTGCACCGTCTCCGCTGAGATTCCGTCGTAGAGCGCCAGCACCTGTTCGTACTCGCGTTCGCTCGGCGTGCCGATGATCGTGAACGGTGGCGCATCGAAGTCGGCGATCGCCGTGCCTTCTCGTAGGAACTCTGGGTTCGTCGCGATGCCGAACGTCTCACCGGCCTTGCCGCGACTGTACTTCTCGAGAGTCGGGATCAGCAGCTGTTCCGTCGTGCCCGGAAGCACCGTCGATCGGATGACGACGGTATGCCAACTCCCCTTGCGTCGGATCGCTTCGCCGATCTCGCGGCAGGCGCGCTCGACGTATTCCGTCGACAGCGTGCCATCGGGGCGCGATGGTGTGCCGACACACACCAACGAAATGTCGCTCGCAGTCACTGCCGCTTCGGCATTCGCTGCCGTCTTGAAGCGACCAGCGGCAACCACTTCGGGGATGACTTCGTCGAGTCCGGCTTCGAGGATTGGTGAGCGGCCCTCGGTGATGAAGTCGAGTTTGCGATGGTCTGGGTCGACGCCAAAAACCTCGTGCCCACGCTGTGCGAGGCATGCTCCGGTAACGGCACCGACGTAACCCAGCCCGAAAATCGAGATCCGCATCTGTTCCCATTCCCCGTCAGTGAGAGCTCGCCCCAGACAACGGCTAGCCGAGCGCGAGCTAAGTATAGAGTGGTGCGTAGGTTTCGGAAAGCCGGTCTCTGGAATCGCCAGGGTTGACCGATATACATGGAGAGTCCACCCTGGTATCGACCGCGATGTAGACCCGCCGGCCGCACGAAGCAGCTGCATGCAAAGGACATAGAGGGATCCACCCGTGATCTTCGAGAGTCTGATCACCCTCGCCGGTGTCGGCGCGTTCTCGGATAACGCCGGCTACAACACCACGGTCCTGCATCCGCTCGGGGCCGCGATGATGTTGACTGCCGGCGTTGCGATCGTTGTCCTGCCCCGGGCGCGTGTCTTCCTGCCGTTGTTCTTGCTGCTCAGCCTGACGCCCGAGATCCAGCGCATCACGGTGGCGTCGCTCGACTTCCGATTCCTACGGCTAATGCTCTGCTTTGCGTGGTTCCGGCTGCTCGTGCGTGGCGAGCTGCGGTCGCTGAAGTATTGTGCAATCGACTACATGATCGTCGGTTGGTCGATCTCACGCAGCATCGCAACGACCGTGAACTACGATGGTACATCCGGGCTGATCTACTCGTTGGGGCAGAGTTTCGATGCCCTCGGGACCTATTTCCTGTTTCGCATGGTGATCAAGGACCGTGAAGACATCGTGCGCGTATTGCGCGACGCGATGATCGTCTCGCTGGTCGTTGCACTCTTCTTCCTGCAGGAGAAGCAGACCGGGATCAACATATTCGGGCAGACTTTCGGCGGTGTCCGTGGGACGACGGTCATTCGCGATGGCCGCCTGCGAATTCAGGGGGCCTATGCACACCCGATCATCGCCGGTTGCCTATGGGCTGTGATGTTCCCGCAGTTCTGTGCGATCTTCTTACGCGCAAGAGAGTCCAAGGCTCTGCCGGCGATCGGTATCTTGTGCACGTTGATCATCATCTATTGCTGCGCCTCCAGTACCCCCGTCATGGCCCTCATGTTCGGGTTCGTCGGGGCCGCAATGTTCCAGCTGCGCAGCCTGATGCGCGTCGTGCGGTGGGGGATTCCGATCGGCCTGCTGTTTCTGCACATGGTGATGAGCGCGCCGGTCTGGCACCTGATCTCTCGCATCGATGTCGTCGGCGGGTCGACTGGCTGGCACCGCTACATCCTGATCGAGATGTTCGTCCAGCACTTCAACGAGTGGTGGCTGCACGGTGTTCGGAGCACAGCGCACTGGAACGGGATCATCGACATCACGAATCAGTACGTGCTCGAAGGGGTCTTCGGCGGGCTGATGACGCTGATCCTGTTCGTGTTCATGATCGGCTTTGCGTTCCAATCCATCGGCAGGGCGATGCGCGCGACCCCGAATGACCGCTGGCAGCAGCTGTTTTGCTGGAGCTTGGGGGTCGGGATGTTCATGCACGTCATGAACTTCCTGGCAGTGTCATACTTCGGTCAGGTGATGTTGATCTGGTATCTGCAGCTAGCTCTGATTGCCAGTATCGCTCAGGTGCCCACCAACGCTCGGCAACCAGTGGGCCCGCAACCCGCGCAGCCGCAGCAGCCGCGGACGTCGCGCCGTCCAGTTGTGCGCGGTGCCCCCGAGATCTATGCCTGACCGGTCTACGCCTGACTAATCTAAGCCTGACCCAAGGCTAAAAACGCGACCGAATCCAAGACTTCCACAAGGGTCGCCGCGGCAGCGGCAACTTCGGCGCGATCTTGTTGAACCAGACCCGGTAGTAGAAGTAGTGCAGCAGGTCAGCCGCTTTCAAGAAGCGCCGCGCACGCCCCTCACGCCCCTCCTTGACGAAGACCAACACCTGCAGCGGGTTCTCCGTGCCACCGAGTTTCAGTTTGTAGTCGTAGTGGCCAGCGCCTGATTCGATCTCGGTCGTGCCTTCTTCGAGCGCCAGTTCGATCTCTTTGACCAGCCCCACGGTGCCCAGCGCGAACTTGCTCCACGCGTCCCCCATCACGCGGGCCGGCAGCCGCCAATACCACTTCTTCGCGAACGTGTAGCACAGCTGGTAGGAGATCACGTCTCCGTCGGCGAACAGGCGCACCAGCCGCAAGCGGTCGTTGGCCGCCTCGGTCACGGCCAGATCGCGATTGAATTCGGTGCCGCCAGGCCAGTCGCCGAAATGCCCCAGCTTCCCCTCCGCCTGCCACTGTTTTGTGTGTAGCTCGACGAAGCGATCGAATTCGGCGGGTACGGCGGCTTGGTCGGTCAAAAGGTCCTGCGTGACTTCGTGCGAATCCGTGAGCAGCCGCAGGCGGCGTTTGATGTTCGAACGCTGCTTGCTGTTGAAGCTCTTCATGTAGTCATCGTAGGTGGCAGGCAGATAGAACGTCGTGTACGGCGACCGCGTCGCGTCGCGTATCAACGTGCCGTCAGTGCGTTTCGAGATCGCACTGCGCAGTTGGTCAACGACTGGTAGCTCTCCCCGGAGCGGCCCGAAGCAGACTGCGTCGCAGTTCTCGTCGTGCAGCAAACGGGTTGTTGTGGCCTCGAAGATCGCCTCGGCGTAGTCGGGGTGCACCGGGGGGGTCACCATGCCGATCGTGTGATCGGCGCCCAGTAACTTGGCGGTGCGCAGGCGGCACGGTCCCAGCCAGCGCTGCTCATAGAAGACAGGCATCAGGCCGACCAGCGCGCCGTCGACGCGGTAAAGATACAGCCGTAGCGTGCGCCCTTGCGAGTAGTGCTTCCACCAGATGCGACACCACGTGAAGCTGAGGAAGATGTCGCCTTCGATCGATTCGATGAACGCATCCCACTCGGTGGCGAGTGGGGCTGCGGCTGCAGATGAAACGTCTTCGAACGACGTCAGGCACTCGCAGGCGAGCTGCTGGGTATCCACGGTTCCCTCACACGGACTGGCATTGATTGGCACTCTGACCGGAGCGGTCCAGAATCGGCAGAGTATGGGGTGCGGGAGCTGAGGGCGCCAGCCTCCCTCGGCAAATAGTTCAAGCTTGTGGACAGTTGTTCCAGAAGTAACGGGCCCGGCCGCGAAACACACAGATCCACGAGCCGCCGATCGCTCGGAAACCGGCTTTCTGAATGCCGCGTACCGACGGCGTGTTCCACCGCTTGCAGTTGATGTAGACCCTGGTGAGGCCGTCTTCGAACGACTCGGCGACCTGGCGTTGCAGCATGCGCGGATAGATGTTGCGTCCACGAAATCCAGGGAGCACGAAGCAGGCGTAAATGATCGCTTCGGTCTTTGTCAGCGGGACGAAGTAGCGGCCTCGATCGCGCGGACGTGTGCGCCAGCAGACCCCGGCCAGGGCCCCGTCGATCAGGCCGATCCAGACAGTACTGCCGTCAGCGAAGTAGCATTCGAAGTCGCGCCGCTGCGGTTCGCTGTCGCGTTCCTCGAAGACCTGTCGCAGCTCGCCGGGGATCTCGTCCCAGCTATCGTAGCGTGTGGTTACCAAATCTCCTGGGTCCGGCAGCTGCGCGGCTGCCAGCACATCCGGAGTGATCTCGTAGGCCAGGCCGCGGTGGATCGGATTGCGATTGCGCACGACGCGACGCACCGCCCCCAGCAGACCGACTTCGCGCCGCACGCGCTGGATCCGCTGCCACAAACGCCCGAATGTTCCTCTGCCCGCCATGCTCGATCCTTGGGGTTTTGTCGTTGCCGCGGCCATGTCTTCTTGTCCCACGCGTCCTCGGCGGACGGTAGCACAGCCAGCCGTGAATGGGGATCGCGTTCGCCGGCCCCGTGGGGCCCAGCTCCTGCCTGTTTTCGCTCCGCTGGCAGCGTGAACAGCCGATAGAAGAAGAGGAACCGTCCTCACTTCGTGGCCAGGAGACCGCGTGCGTATTCGGAACTTGCAAGACATCGTCGACTGGGGGCTGTGTACCGGCTGTGGAGCCTGCTCCTACGCCTGCCCGCGCCAGACGATCACGCTGACCGACGTCGAGGGTGTCGGGATTCGCCCGACCGTCGATGGGGAGGCCTGCGGCCCCGATTGTCAGTGTCTCTCCTACTGCCCTGGCTACGAGGTCGACGCCCACGCGGAGACGGGCCCGCCGCCAGCCGCATGTCCGACCAACGACGACTTCGGCCCGGTCCTCGAGATCTGGGAAGGCTACGCGGCCGACCCGGAGATTCGGTACGCTGCGTCATCGGGAGGCGCGCTCACCGCGCTGGCGCTGTACTGCCTCGAGCACGAGGGGATGGAATCGGTCATCCACTCTGGGATGGCTCCTGATCGCCCTTACACGAACCAGACCGTCCTGAGTACCAACCGGGCCGAGCTGATGCAGCGTACCGGCTCTCGCTACGCGCCGGCGGCTCCGGTGGAAGGGCTGGCGTGGGCAGAGCAAGCCGAACGACCCGTGGTCTTCATCGGCAAGCCTTGCGATGCGACGGCGGCCGCCGCGCTGCGTCGGCAACGCCCTGAGCTCGGCGACAAGTTGGGGCTGATTCTGGCGTTCTTCTGCGCCGGTACACCGAGTACCCGCGCGACGCTGGATCTGATGGCGCAGTCGGGGGTCACGCCTGACAACGTCGAAACCGTACGCTACCGCGGCCGCGGCTGGCCTGGTCTATTCGAGACGCGATCGCGCGATGGGCGCCACGAGGGGAGCTGGACCTACGACGAATCGTGGGGACAGCTGCAGCGTGGCAGGCCGTTCCGGTGCCATCTGTGCCCGGATGGTTTGGGCCAAGTGTCTGACATCACGTGTGGAGATGCCTGGCACGACTACTCGCAAGAAGAGGGCAACGTTGGTCTGTCGTTGATCCTGATTCGTACCGAGCGTGGACGCGAGATCTTTCGCCGCGCGCGCGAGGCGGGCTACGTCAACGTCAAGGAGTCCACGGTCGCCGAAGTGAAGCTGGCGCAGGAGAACCTCCTCGGACGCCGCCGCGTGATCTTCGGCCGGATCCTCGCGATGAAGTTGCTCGGCATCCCAGTGACGCGCTTCCCCGGCTATGGCCTGGCCCGGTACTGGTGGCGTGGCACGACGCTGGGCACGAAGGTTCGTTCCGTCTTTGGAACGTTACGTCGCCTTCTCAAGCGGGGCCTCTGGAAGCGCAAGCCACTCCCCCGCGGCAACGAGCGTCCGTCGTGCGTCGATGACCTCGTCCGACACTAGTGCAGTCCCCCTAGGCCAAGACTTTTTCGACGAACTGTGCGAAGCCGTCCGCGTCGTGACTGGCAACAGCTGGGTACCTCTGCAGCAACTCATCCGGCGCGTTGGCGACGACGAACGGGTGCTGCACCCACTTGAGTAGTCCGCGGTCATTGTAGTCGTTGCCGATGCCAAACGTCGCCGATTGGTCAACGCCGAGACGCGCCGCCAGCCACGCAGAGGCGCGCCCTTTCCCGGCTTCCGGGGCGAAGATCTCGATCCAGCGCGATTCGTGATCCAGCGGCGAGGTCGCCAGCACCACGGTGGCTTCGGGCAGCTGGTTGCGCAGCGTTTCGAATTGCGACGGTGCGTGGGGCGGTTCGACCGCCAAGAACTGGCTGACTCCTGTGAGCGCTGTGCCGTCTCCAGGGCGGGCAAACGGTGCGTAGCGTTCGCAACGGCGGACGAAGTCGGGATTGACCCCGCTGTTGCCGTGATACTCGAAGTGATGATTGTCCGGCGCGCTGGCGTGGACCATGAAGTCGAGCCCAGCAGCCAACAGTGTTGACCGCACGCGATCCACGGTGCTGGCGGCGAGTTCTACTTTGCGGATCACGGCGCCGGTTGCCCAATCGATGACACCCACGCCGGTGGAGAAGACCAGGTAGTCGATCGGGCAGTCGTCGGCGAGCACGGCGTGCGCCGAGTGCGGCGAGCGTCCGGTGGCAACGACACGAGGCACGCCACGATCGCCAAGCTGTTCGAGCGCAGCGCGGTTGCGGTCACTGAGAGCGCTGTTCTTGTCGAGCAGCGTGCCGTCGAGGTCGGTGATCACCATGGTGCGAGAATGGTGCCCCAAAGAGGCGCCGCCACAAAGAAGAAAGCAGCAAGGGAAGCCAGGTGGTGCAGGCGAGAGCGTCCCGCGTGCCGCGCCGCCGGAGGCTAGTCCTTCTGGCCGCAGCAGGCGTGGGCGATGGCATCGAGCTGCGCTGTCGCCGTCTCGATGACCGCCGGCAGGTGTTGTGCCAAGGAGGCTTTGGCCTCGTCGCGCAGGTGCCACGACTCCATGACGTTGGCGATGGTTGCCTCGGTATCGAGTTGTCGCGGGTCCGCGACGCGTTCCCCCTGGCCGCAGCTCTCAAACACGCCCTGTGCCTTGTAGCTGTATGACACGGTTGCCGTGGGGACACCGCTGGAAAGTCCCGCGATCGTTGCATGCATGCGAGTGCCGCAGAACCAGTCGAGGCGACTGATCACATGCTTGATCTCTCCGGCATCGGTCTGTGGGGGGAGTACCGCAACCCGCCCTGGATACTTTGGCTCGAGGATCGATGCTACGCGTTCGCACGCTGCGAGGTCGCAGTCGACGACCCCCTGGCAGTCGAGTTGCCCCGGACGGATGACGTGCGGCACCAGCAGTAGCTTCTGCTTTCCTTCCGCGAGGATCTGCTCGAGCACGCGGTGCACGACTTCGAGATAGTCTGCCTTGAAGCCGTATGGATTCTCACCGTTCTGCGCCGCGGTGTAGACAAGCCCGCTGACGTTGAAGCCGACGACTTCGTCGCTGCTGGCGAGCCAGCCTTGCAGTTCCGCCGGGAGTGGTTTCTTTGGTGCACGCGGTTTCAGTTGGAAGGCAACGTCTACGCCGCAGCGGTGCCTTTCGGCGTCCAGTTGGTCGCCGAGCAGCTCTTGCATTTGCTCGAAGCTGCGCTCGTCGCGAGCCCACGCCATGGCAGCGCCGCCCAGCACGGTGCGCGCGATGTCACGGATCTTTCCAGGCTGAAACGGCCCGTAGGTCTGCGGCAGGAAGATCAGTGGGCGTCGCTGTTCCAACGCGATCTGTTTCGGCAACACGACTGCGCGGAATCGTTTCGGTCCGTACAGGTCGGTGAAGCTGTCGCCGCCGCTGATGTCGACGATCGCGTCGGCATCGAGAATCGCCCGGCTCCCAGGATTGCCGAGGCCGCCGAAGCGGCAGCAGAAACGGATGTTCGTCAGGCTATCGTGACGGTGGTAGCGCTTGGAGTTGCGCCCGCCGATGCGCGTGTACTTGTATTGCCGGCCGTTGATCTCGATCGTCGCCGGGCGCACGCCGTAGCTGTTGTCGAACACGGTGACCTGGGCGCCTGGAAGACGCTCCAGCAAACCGACCAGCACCGATTCCCACAGCGCGGAAACACCGAGGTTCCCGGTGTCGTTGGAGGCGCCGAAGAAGCAGATCTTCGGGGTCGCTGTGTCGTTCAATGGACGCACCGTCGGCTCTTGTACGGTCGAGGTCACGACTACTCTGCTCTCAGCGGCTGGTTAGCCCTCGGGGACGAGCCAGGTCGGCGCTTCCCGGCGGTAGTGGTTCAACACCGCGCCCAGGAAGGTTGTGCCCGACGCGTCGATGATGCGCACGGCGCGTTGAATGTCTTGGTGCGTGGTCCGCCGCGCCCGCGTCACGAGGATGACCTCGTCGACGAACGGCAGCAGCAGGCGCGCTTCCGGCGATGTCAGTAGCGGGGGGGCATCGATGACCAGATGCTCGCACTCGTTTGCGAGTCGGTGCAAGATGACCTGCAAACGGGAACTTCCCAAGAAGCCCTTCGCCTCTCCGGACCCAGCCGGGACCAGGCGCAGGCCGGGCACTCCGCTGGGACGGAACGCTTCCTCGAGAGTTGCCTCGCCGCGAATCAGATCGCTGAAACCTGGTTCGTGCGGCAGCCCCATGTACTCAGCCAACGCCGGCTGAAAAAAGTTCGTTTCGACGAGCATGACCTGCTTGAACAGGTGCCGCGCCAGCCCGATGGCTGCGCACGAGGCGACCGTAGTCGTGCCCTCGTCGTGAAAACAACTCGTGAACAAAATACGCTTCGTATCGTCGAACTCGCCCTTACGGACAAGGCTCGACCACAAGTGATCGATGGTCCCCTGAGCCGGTGCGAACACGGCCTCCATGCGACTGTTGTGGATGTCAGACATGTGTCGCCATCCTGTCGTTTGGAACGTCTTGGGCGTTGCGGCGGGCCCGCTTCCAGCCACTCGAGTACGGAACCACGCCGAGTACCTTCACGCCGAGCGCATCCTCGAGATCCTTTGGACGACGAATCGTGCGATCCAGCAGGCCGCGCACGGCGGCGATCCCGACGCCCGCAGCGAGACCGGCAGCGAGGCCAGCCAGCACGAACTTCAGTCGCTTCGGTCCGCTCTTTTGCAGCGGCAGGCTGGCGGCTTGTACGTCGCGAAGGCGCGAGATACCGGCCACTTGGATCAAGTTGTGGATGCGACCGCGTTCGAGCGCAGCCGAGATGACGTTGGACGCTCGCGAAGTGTACTCTTGCTCTTCGCGCAGGGTCCGCACCGTCTCCTTGCACGACCGCAGCTCCTCGGCGCGATCGACGAGCGCCGGTAGACGTGGGCGACGCTCCTCGAGGCGAGCCGTGTGCTCGCGGATCTCGTCTTGGTACTTCTGCTGGCGTGACCGCAAGTTCGTGTATGTCGGGTTTGGCATCTCTTGGACGCCACCTTCTTCAATGATCCAGCGTGGCGTTTCATCGAGCAGCTTCTGCGTCTCTGCAAGCTTTGCGATCGCGCGCTGCACCTTCTCTGACTCTTCGGTGTGTCCCTCGCGTGCGTTCTCGAGCGCCTGCTCGCGAAAGGAACGCTTGCGACGCAGGTCACCATAGTCGAGGTTCTCGATCGGACGGTCGGGCAGCTCGATGTTGATCAGCGGCTCGGTGGTCTTGAGCTCCTCATCGACCAGCGCCAGCTGCCGTTCGGCAAAGCGCAGATCTGCTTCGAGTTCGTGGATCTGATTGCGCAGTTCCTGTTCCGACCCCAGAGCGTTCGCCACCTGCTGTTCGTAGTCGTGAATGTTGTGCTTCTCGTAGTAATCGAAGAGTGCTTGCTTGGCGACATCGGCAGCGGCCTTCTTCTCGTCGCGCTCTTGGGTCAAGACCCGGAGCTCTTCCTCGCCCGGTTTGTTCCATTCCAGTTCACGCTTCTTGCACATTTCCATGAACGTCTTGACGACGCGCTGAGCAAGTTCCTTGTCGTGAGACGTGTACGCAAACTGAAAGACCTGCGTGTTGCGAATCTGGACGGTGCTGATGTTGGCGCGAATCACGCGACCCGCGGCCTCGATGATCCCCTTGCTCGTCTCGACCGGTCCCGACGGCGTGATCCGGTTGCGACCGAACCACCACGATTGCCACTCGTGCATCGTCCGTGTGAGTTCGTTCGTACCGGGCTTGTCGGACGCTGCCGGGTCGTACGGGGTCAGCACTTCGTGTGGACCGACGATCTCAGCGACGCGCTCGCTGAGCTCTGGGTTGGCAAACAGCTGCTCCCAGTTGCCCATGTAGTGGCCGATGTTGTTGATCTCTTGCGTGCCTTCGACCTGCACGGCCATCCGCTGGCCAACCTGTAGCTTGCCGATGGACGTGTACTCGTTGGGTTTTGTCAGCGAGAACAGCACGCCGCCGACTGCGCCCAGGCCCGCGAGCACGCTGATCATCAGCCACGACCGCAGTACCGGGATGACGTACGTCATGATGTCCGGGCCGCCCTTTTCGGGGGCAGGGAGTGCGGCGTTGGCAGCGTCTGGCGCCATCGCTTGTGGGGGTGGTGGGGTGTAGTCACTCATCGGTTATAGCCCCGTAAGCGGCGACGGAATCCCGAACGGGAGCAGTCGTCGAATGTAGTGATCGACCCAGCGGTTCAGATAGCCGATACCTTTGCGTGGCACGAAGACCACATCGCGAGGCTGCAGGTACAGCGGCTCGGCGATGTGCCAGTAGTTCTCGTCGACGTCGATCCGCCAGGCGAGCTGCTTTTGTTGCTCGGCGCTCCAGCGCAGCAACAAGATGTTGTCGGTTTCGGCGTACTCGCTGGGGGCCGCGGCGCCCAGCGCTTCGACGAGGGTCAGCTTGCCGCTACTTGCATCCATGGGTCCGGTGCGGCGCACCTCACCAGCCATTGTAATTTGGCGGGCAGCAAACGTGCGGATGCTGATCGAGATCTGCGGGTTGGCGATGCCGATCCGCGGCTGCGAATACACGTTGACCAGTTCGCGGGTCAGTTCCTTGATCGTCATCCCCTCGACCTGCATCGGCTCGTCGAGTCCGAGAAACGACGCATTCCCTTCGAGGTCGACGGTGATCTGTGCCTGTGTCCACTCGGGTCGCGAGTTGAACTGAATCGTCAACACGTCGCGTGGCGAAATCTTGACGACAGCGCGATCCAACGTCTTGTTGATCAACGGGGCGAGCTCTGGCAACGGCTTGCCCCACGAGCATCCTACGCAAGACGCAAGCAGCGCCAGCGTGCAGAGGAGATGCGGTTTCATAGACGGGAGTGCACTTCCTGTTCTTGCGCAGTCGCGGCGAACGCGCAATTCCTCTCGGGGTCCGTGGAAACGACTTGTAGCCGCACGGGACGGTTCCTGGGAACAAAGCCCACCGAACCTGTACCTTCCACAGCTACTAAATGCTACCCGTGTTGGCGCAAGCGCGCAAGAAAGGCAGCCCTGCGCCCTTACCGGCCCAGGCGCTAGTGCTGGCCGTGGCTTGCTGTGCTGGTCGTCAACGACTTCAGGACGTCTTCCATGCGTTCGACTGCGTTTTCCCAGGAGAAGCGTGCCACGGTCTCCTGAGAAGCCGTGACGAGCCGTTGCCGAAGGTCGTCATCGGCAAGCAGCGCGGCCACGTGTTGGGCCAGCTGATCGGCGTCCCCGATCGGCGCGACCAGCCCGTTGACGCCGTGCTCGACGAGCCCATCGACCCCGTAGTGATCGGTCGTGACGACAGCGGCTCCGCACGCCATTGCTTCGAGGATTGGCAGGCCGAAGCCTTCGTAGCGGCTGGCGACGAACCACACCTTACAGCGGTTGTAGAGTCCCCGAGCAGCATCGATTGACGGAAATGCCCAGAACTCGCTCTCGCTGAGCTCGTCGGGTCGGGGATCCATGCCGAACGCGTATCTGGGTGTGTCAGGGAACTGTGCCAGCGTCCGCCGAAAGATCTCCAGCGCAACTTCCGGCGCCTTGTTGGAGTGCGCACCGTAGACCGTGCCGACGCCGTCGCGTTGCGTACCTGGTTCGACGTAGTACTCGCGCGCATGAATGCCGTTTGGTACGACCGCGAGTACTTCGTGGCCGCCGCTGAGTTCCTCGAGCGACGGGATCAGTCCAGGCGCGACGCAGATCGTCGGCGTATCGCCGGCGAAGACGCGTCGCATGTCCTCGGGGCGACTGCCGATCAAACCGTGGCAATAGCGGACTTTGATGACCGGCTGGCGTAGTGCCATCACATCGTCGATCACCAGAGTGCCCGCAGCGATCACGACTTCGTTCTCGGCGAACGAAATCTCATCGAGTTCGTCGTGGTAGCTCTCGAGACGACCGTCGAACGTGGCGAGCCAATCGGTGTTCGTCACCCCACGCAGTCGCTGCCAACGTTGCACGAAAGCGGATTTCAGACCGCGCAGCGACAGCGGCGCCGGTGCCCGCATCACAATGCGAACGTCGTGGCCTTTGGCCAGCAGGCCGGCAGCCATCTCGACCGACACGCGCGCCCCTCCGGAACGGCTCCGCCCCGGGACGACGAAGGTGACCTTCTGGGGTTGCGTGGCGCCCATTGGCTAACTACGCCTTGATGACTGTCGCTCGGCCTTCGATTCCGGCCATGACGTTGCGAGTGTCGACGACCAACGATGCATTGTCCGCGATCGTTTGCCACGATACGTCGTCGTGGTCTGTGATCACGAGAATCGCGTCCTGGGCCGCGATCAGCTCTGGCGTCAACTCCAGCGAGGCCATACGGATGTCGTGCTTGCGCATCCGCGGAAACTCCGGCACGTGCGGATCGTGGTAGCCGAGGTCGGCACCACCGGCGACCAGCAAGTCGATGATCTCGGCTGCAGGGCTCTCGCGCACGTCGTTGATGTTGGGCTTGTACGCGACGCCGACGATCAGGATCTTCGAACCACGCAGCGACTTGCGCTGATCGTTCAAGGCTTGGATCGTTCGATCGACGACGTAGTGCGGCATCATCGCGTTGACTTCGCCGGCGAGTTCGATGAAGCGCGTTGCGTGGCCGTGCTCTTTCGCCTTCCAAGTCAGGTAGAACGGATCGATCGGGATGCAGTGTCCGCCGAGGCCTGGGCCTGGATAGAACGCCTGGAAGCCGAACGGCTTCGTCGAAGCTGCCGAGATGACTTCCCAGACATCGATATCCATGTCGTCGAGAACCACTTTGAGCTCGTTGACCAAAGCGATGTTGACGGCGCGGTAGATGTTCTCGAGGAGCTTCGCCGATTCCGCGACTTCTGCGCTGGAAACGGTATGGATCTGTTCGATGACTTGCTCGTACAGCATCGTTGCGAGTTCAGTGCTCTGTGGTTCGATGCCGCCGACCAGTTTTGGAATCGTCGAAGTCGTGTGGCCGATGCGTCCGGGATCTTCGCGCTCGGGGCTGTAGGCCAGGAAGAAGTCCTCGCCAGCTCGCAGCCCGGTCGCTTCGAGAATCGGCATCATGTCGCCACGCGTCGTGCCCGGATACGTCGTCGACTCCAGCACGATCAGCTGCCCCTCGCGCAGCGTCTTGGCGACCATCTCCGTGCTGGCAATCACGAAGCTCAGATCTGGCTCGCGATGCTTGCCGAGCGGCGTTGGGACGCACAGCAAGATCGCATCGGCTTCGGCGAGCATCGCCGGGTCGGTCGTCGGCGTGAACTGATCGGACTTCGCCAGCTTCTGCGAGAGATCGTCGCCAAGGTGCTCGAGGTAGGTTTCTCCTCGAGTCAGCATGTCGGTCTTGCGTTGGTCGTTGTCGTAGCCGATCACCCGATAGCCCGCATCGTGGTACGCGCCGACGATCGGGAGGCCGACGTAGCCGAGCCCCACGACTCCAACTGTGCAGGTGCGCTGTGCGATCTTTTCACGCAGCGCTGAGGCGGTGGCACTCATTGTGGACATTCCTTGCTTCTCCTTTGACGACCTCTGGGCGGGAGGGGCTACTGCAGTATCGCAAGAGTACGCGCCCGTCGTCACCGGAGTGTGTCGAACGTTACTTCGCGAATAGTTTCCCGTACCACTCCACAGTCTTGCGGATACCGGTCTCGAACGTCTCTTCCGGTTCCCAATCGAGCTCGCTGCGGATCTTTGCCATGTCGATCGCGTAGCGCCAGTCGTGACCCGGACGGTCCGAAACGAAGCTCATCAGATCAGTATGAGGAGCTCCTTCAGGATGTATTTCGTCCATAATGGCGCAGATCTTGTTCACCAACTCCAGGTTTGACCACTCGTTGCAGCCCCCGACGTTGTAGCACTCACCCAACTTACCTTTTCGGACGATACGATCGATCGCCGTGCAATGGTCGCGGACATAAAGCCAATCGCGAACGTTGGATCCATCGCCATAGATCGGGATCTTGTTGCCTTCGAAGCAGGAGCGAATGACGGTCGGCACGAACTTCTCGGTGTGCTGATAAGGTCCGTAGTTGTTCGAGCAATTCGACAACGTCGTCGGCACGTCAAACGTGTGCTGATAGGCCCGGAGAAGATGGTCAGATCCTGCCTTCGACGCCGAGTACGGCGAGTTCGGCGCGTAGGGTGTGGTTTCGGAGAACGGTGGATCGTCCGGCCCTAGAGAGCCGTAGACCTCGTCCGTCGAGATGTGGTGGAAACGGCAATCCTCGTCGCCCCACTTCTTCTCGTCCTTCCAGTACAGACGGGCTGCGTCGAGCAGGTGGAAGGTGCCGACGAAGTTGGTCTGGATGAACGGTGCCGGGCCACTGATGGAGCGGTCCACGTGGCTGTCGGCCGCGAAGTGGATGACCGTGTCGATCTCATGTTCTCGGAACAACCCGTCGACGAGCTCCCGATCGCAGATGTCGCCCTTCACGAACGTGTGGCGGTCCGGATCCGGCAGTCCTTCGAGGTTCGACAAGTCGCCAGCGTACGTCAGTAGGTCCAGGTCGACCAATCGCACGTCGGGATCGGAATCCAGGAAGTAGCGGACGAAGTTGCAGCCAATGAAACCGGCACCGCCGGTGATCAAGACATTGCGAGGAGTGTGATCGGTCACGGTCGATTTCCTTCGTTGGTGGCCGGTTGCCCGTCAGCGGGGTACTTCGGCAGCGTTTCCGGGGCGCAGTCACGTAGCCGCGGGTTCTCCTGATCCTTGTCGGACAGCAGTACGTCCCGCCACTGCCAATCGATCCCGAGGTCGGGGTCGTTCCAGGCGATTCCCCATTGGTCGTCGGGGTAGTAGTAGTCAGTGCATTTGTAGATGAAGTCGGCAACGTCGGAGAGTACGCAGAAGCCGTGTGCGTAGTCGGGGGGCACGTAGAGCTGTTTGTGGTTCTCATCGCTGAGCACCGTTGCATAGCTCTGCCCGAACGTCGGTGAACCCACGCGGATGTCCACGGCGACGTCGAGCACTTCGCCTTGAGCGACGCGGACCAACTTCCCCTGCGGATGGGCCAGCTGATAGTGCAGTCCGCGGAGCACTCCTTGGCGCGATCGCGAATGATTGTCTTGCACGAAGTGTAGGTCGATCCCCGCGTCGCGATAGCGCTGCTCATGGTGAGTCTCCACGAAGAATCCCCGCGGGTCGCCAAATGCGACCGGCTCGATCAGCAAGACGCCGGGCAGTGATGTCTCCGTTACCTTCATAGCGTAGCCTTCGTCACGGATAGCGGTGTTACCGCATCGACCCACCATCGAGGACGCGCAGCAGGTACTCGCCATAGCCGCTCTTTTCGAGTGGCGCTGCGAGTGCGCGCAATTGGTCGTCGTCGATAAAGCCCATGCGCCACGCAATCTCTTCCGGACAGGAGATCTTCAGGCCCTGACGTTGCTCGATCGTTTCGATGTAGTTTGCAGCTTGTAGCAGTGACTCGTGAGTGCCCGTGTCGAGCCAGGCAAAGCCGCGCCCGAGGATCTCGACGCGCAGTGTCTCTTGCTCGAGGTAGACGCGATTGACGTCGGTGATCTCCAGTTCGCCGCGCGGCGACGGGGCAATGTTGGAGGCGACGTCGACGACTTGCTTATCGTAGAAATACAGGCCCGTTACGGCGTAGTTCGATTTGGGCTCTGGCGGCTTCTCTTCAATGCTGAGCGCGCGTCCGGTGTCGTCGAAGTCGACGACGCCATAGCGCTCTGGGTCCTTGACCCAGTAGCCGAAGACGGTGGCGCCGTTCTCGGTGTTCGCTGCGCGCTGCAGGAACTCGACCAACCCATGGCCGTAGAACATGTTGTCGCCGAGGACGAGGGCGCAGCCCTCGCCGTTGATGAACTCCTTGCCGATCAGGAAGGCCTGAGCCAGCCCCTCCGGTTTCGGCTGCACAGCGTACTGAATGTCGATCCCCCACTGGCTGCCATCTCCGAGCAAGCGCTGGAACAGCTCTTGTTCGTGCGGCGTATTGATCACGAGGATCTCGCGAATGCCGGCGAGCATCAGAATGCTCAGCGGGTAGTAGATCATCGGCTTGTCGTAGACCGGTAGCAGCTGCTTGCTGGAGCACTGCGTCAGCGGATGCAGCCGCGTTCCAGCGCCGCCAGCGAGGATAATCCCCTTCTTGATCTTCGGGGTCGCGGAGGGTGCATTCATTGCGGTTGGCTTTCGTTCTCGTGTTCGTTGCGCTGACGCAACCAGCTCTCATAAACAGACAGGCTGGCGATCGTCATGCCATCCCACAGATCCCCGGTATCGATCTGCGCTCGCACTTCGTCCGGGCGCAGGTAGACGATCTCGATCTCTTCGGTCTCTTCTGGTTCCGCACCGATCGCCGTAAGGTTCGTGGCGAGGAACACGTAGCAATACTCGTTCGAGACTCCGTTGTACGGAGCGAAGCGGCCGAGCTCGTGCCAGTCGCGGGCCGCGTGGCCCGCTTCTTCTTTGAGTTCGCGCTGCGCGTTCTCCAGAGGATCGACCCCCTCGACGACGCCGCCACACGGAAACTCGAGACTCGTTCGCTGCATCAGGTATCGGTACTGCCGCACCATTACTAGAGAACCGTCGTCCCGGACGGGGACGACCATCGACGACCCAGGGATGTCGACGTACATGTATTCGCCGACACCGCCCCCCGGGAGGGAGTATTGGTCCTTGGAGATCCGATAATACGGATTCTGTAGCAGCGGCTCCTTCGAGATCTGCTGCCATTTTTCGGGACTCAGGGCCGTCACTCCTTCCTCGGAGAAGCCGGGCAAGATAGCAGACTGGTGACGCCGTTGGAAAGTGCGCGGCGGCGCAAAAACCACACTCTTGAGCGGTTCTCGAGTGGGGGTGGCCCATGGCCGCTGGGCAGGGCCTGAACGGGGTCGTCGTCAGCGAGGGGGCGTTAGCGCTTACGGGTTTGTTTCGGCCGGGATGGTTGCTTCGAAATCGACTCCGAAGTCGCTGCCGCCGCCACTGACGAGTTGCTGATACTGCTCGAACGCTTGCCGGCCCGTCAGACCGGTCGCGATTCCGGCGATCCGGAAGTTCTCGAAGTCGGGGGCGAAACTGCCCGAGCTCGAGCGGTTGACCGGTAACCCGGCCAGGCCGTCGACCGCCGTGTCCACCAAGTCGCGGTCGTAGACGATCGAGACATCCCCGTCCATCTGGAACTCGAAGTCATCCGAGCGGTTGACGTCGGTGGCGGTGCCGATTGCCAGGGAACCGTTGATCGTCAACGACGAGTCGCTGTCGGAGATCTCGAGTTCGATGCGCGACCCGAACATACCCAACAGCCCGTTCACGACGAGGTCGCTGTTGCCGAGCATCTCGACCTCCGATTCGTGGGACGCGGACTCTGCCAGCGTGAGGAGCGCCCCGTTGACAGTGATCTGCGAGCCTCCTTCGGGCTCGAAGGAAGCTTCGGTGCCGTCGTCCGACAGCAGGATCATGTTGCCG
This sequence comes from Planctomycetota bacterium, assembly GCA_039028735.1. Taxonomy (GTDB): domain Bacteria; phylum Planctomycetota; class UBA8108; order UBA1146; family JAJFFE01; genus JBCCHQ01. The sequence continues at coordinate 32,797 of JBCCHQ010000038.1, forward strand.
TTGATCGTTGCGTCGAGGCCGTAGGGACGAAAGAGATCGTCGCCGTCTCCGTCATACCCGATGATGAAGATGTTGCCGGTCCACTCGAAGTTCAGGTGCCGGAGCGGGTTGCACGTGTGCTTGATGATCAGGGTGCCGTGACCGGTGACGGTCTGCCCCGATTGATCAAAGACACGGTCCGACCCGATCATCCCGGCTTCGATGACGGTGACTTCTGGGTTCGCCGCCGTGCCCCACACTCGGTTCCCGGTCACAGAATTCGTGATGACACGGTCTGCGTTCGTCGCGATCGATTCGGCCGCGGCCCGCAGCGTATTGCGATAGTCGTTCAGTGCTGCCGAGTCGAGGAAGGCCTCTTCGCCGTTCACGAACGGCAGCGTGATCTCGCCAGCGGACGCATGCGTGAACGTCGTGGTCTCACCACCCTGGAACTCGGTCCCGCTGATGCGACCGGAGGCAATCGCATCGCCGACCTGATCCATCGCCTTTGCGTGAGCAGCAGCTTCCGTGAAGTGGAAAGCCGGTTGATCGCCGCCGTCGATGAAGACCGCATGATCCCCGAGGCGCTGGAACTCAGGGCGCTGCAGCGGACCGGCGATGGCAACGGCCCCTGGGCGTGGAGCCAGGAGAAACGGCCGCTCGCCGATAATGACGGCCTGCACCGCGCTCAGCGTCTGCGGGTTGGCGAACGACGGGATTGCTGACAGGGCAGTGATGACGTTGCGGTCATCGACGATCTGAACAAAGGTTCGGACCTCTCCCGCCTGGTTCCCGGCTGGGTCGAAGAAGGGCACTGGCGTGTTGATGCCCAGTGCGCCTAGCCCGTCTCCAGCGACGTCGTCGTCGGCCGCTACTTCGGCGAACGCCATGTTGACGGCGGCGTCGGCGAGATAGACGGCGCGCAGATTCGTTTCCACGTCGATCCCGTGGCGCGCGTTCACTTGCGCAGTCGATAGCAATGCGCCGGCGATCGCGATCGTCACGACGGTGACTAGCAGCATCGCGAGCAGTGCGTTGCCGACTTCACGATCGTGATGGGGATGGGAGTGCTTCATGGCTGCACCTATCGCGAGAGATTGCGAAAGCGTATCGACGTCGTCGTCGTGCGTTCGAGAGCGTCCATACCGATTCGATTGGGACGAGCGAGCGTCAGTGTCAAGGTGACGAAGTGGTCACCCGCATTGCGAACAATCGTGAAGGCAATGACGCCGTCTACGACAACCTTCTCGATGTCGTCTTGGGTTCGTGTTAGCGCCTGCTCGTCGACGGCTCCGTCACCGTCGTCGTCTATACCGTTGTCGGGAATTTCACCGGTTGAGTCGGCGAGTGCGTAGCGGATCGGGTTGCTCCAGTCGCCGGCGTTGCCAGCAAGCGCCACGCGCGATCGAAACGTGAACTCGGACGCGGTCGTAGTCGTGCCCGGTGGGTGCGAGATGACGAAGTTCGTCCCGTCCAAGTCTTCACCAGTAGTCGTGATCTCCGCGGCCAACCTGTCGACGACTCGTCGCGCGGATACGTCGAGGTCCGTCTCCCAAACGCCAGCACGGACTTCGGCGCTCGCGTTGACCAACGTCAGCAAGACCGCGCCTAGGATCACGACGAGCACAGTCCCGGAGATCGCCATTTCCAGCAGCGTGAAGCCGCTCTGGTGGCTCAGGCGTACGCTCTGTCTTGTTGGTTTCGTCATGATTCGCCTCTGGCCTGCAGCTATGGACTCGTGTCCGCAAGCATTGTGTTGAGTTGGACGAAGTCGGTGTTCATCGCGTCGGTCCACGTGACCGTCACGGCGATGACCAGCAGAGCCGGATTGGTTGCGTCGACGGTGACGAGCCCAGGTTCGGTGGCTCCATCGTCGGGGCCGACAAGTCCGTCCACAGGGAACGTCGTGCCGTCGAAAGTCGTCGGTAGCGTTTGGTAGTTGTCCCACGAGAGGACGCGCTCCAGCTGATCGCGTGCAGCCTCGCGAGCTTGGTCGCGCTCGCGGACCGTCGAATTCAGCTGAATCCCCGCAACCATGCTCATCGCGAGGGCGGATACGACGACGATCAAAATCGCCGCAGATGCCATCAGTTCGACTAGCGTGAAGCCGCCTTGACGTGCCATAGATGTCCCATCGATGAGAGGAAGTGAAACGCACAGACTGTCGAGATAGACATCTAAGTCTAGCTCGCTCCTGCGGATTCGACCAAAGGGTGGGAGGGTGCGGGAGCGTTATCGGCCCCCGAGGTAGGTAAGAAGCCCCCACGACGACGAACTCAAGCGCGTCGTCGTGGGGGAAAGTGTTAACTGCCGTCGCTCGTTGCGACGTTTCGAGCCCCATAGACGTGAACGTACGTGGACGTCCAGATTCCGAGAATGGAGATCGTTTCCTTGTCGGCGTAGTAGACCTCTTGGAAGCCTGCTTTCTTCGCGATGTCGCCGATCGCGTTGTTGTTCCACTGCACTTGCAGACTGTTGTACTCGATCTTGATCACGTCTCCTTCGGCCCCTTCGGCGACCATGGGCGTGCGATCGAAGTTCGTCAGCAATGGCTCGGTGACGTGCGTGTAGATGCGGCCATTGACGCAGCCCGGTGCTGTCGCCAGTGCCATGAGACTGATCATGCAGAGCAGTGCCAATCTGTTTGCACTCCTCATGAGCTAGTCCCCATACACAACAAGGGTTTGCTTCGAGTACAGCGGCCCTAGGATCGAAAAGACTTCCATGTCTGCATGATTGATCGTTGTGATACCGCCTTGTGCCGCTGCTGCCTGCGTGCCGGCGTCACCCCACGCGATCAGTCCGAGGATCACTTGAGAGTGGGCACGACCTTCCTTGCTACCAAGTTGCGTGCGGTTGAGGTCTGTGTCGAGCGGCGTCTTCACGTCGACGAAGACACAGCCACTGCACAGCGTGAGAACACAAGTGAGTAGGAACCAACGGATCATCGATCCTGCCTCTCGAGTAGTGGAGTGATGACACTCCAAGTGGGTAGATAGACGCGCAGCCGCCAACAGCTAGGCATCGCTTGCGCAGATTGCGCGACCACCCTAACTGTTGTTGCGATGAGAGGCACGACGAACTTTGGAGAGGAGGGCGACCGGCAGAGCGACTATCTATCGAAGAGGCCGCGGTCGCGCAGCGCCTGAATCAGAATCAGAGTGAACTGCGCGCGATCCGACGTGTCGATGTGTGAACCATCGGGGCAATCGAAAGTTGTCATCTCTGGAACGTCGAGGAAGTGCAGCTTCAAGCCGCCGCCCGGAAGCGCAGCCCAGCGGTCCCAATAGTCGCCGCGCGGGAAGTGGTTACTATCGAACTCCCAATGCTCACCCGTGGTCGGCAAGCGAACGAATGCAACCCGGCCGCCCCGGGCTTCGATCTTCGCGGCCAGCTGCGCCACATGGCGCGCATCCTCTAGCCACGTTTCCACCGGCACTCGGCGCGCGCCCATCGCACCTTCGGCCAATAGCTGCAACCGTCGCTGCCGATGAACGGTGAGGTCGACCATCGAGTAGTCGCCACTGTGCGATCGATCCGCGAACGCTTGCAGATAGAACGGCTTTGGGAAGTGCTTGTTCTTGAAGGTGTCAAACAGTGCCTCCCGCAAGTTGACGTTGGGGTGCACCATCGCAAGGTTGCTTTGTACGGCCGTGGCGATCCGCCGATTCAGATCGTGATTCAAGTTCCACTGCGTCGCGTAGAAGTCCAGGTAGGCTTTTTGATCGCGATGCTGTCGTGCCGACAGGCTGGCCGCGCTGACCGAGCAAACTACGATGCCGCGGAAGCTGTCGTCGTTCGCCAGATCGGCCAGGCTGGCGACGGCCTGGCGCCCACTGATCGCGAGCATGACGACGCTATGGCCCGGGCACTCCGCTGCGATGGTCTCTGTCGAGGCCGCCAACAAGATCCGCGAAGCGCCCAGCAAGACGATCGTGTTGGGTTCTTCTGTAGCGACGCGCTCTCGCGCCTGACTCCATAGAGACATGTCGTCGACAAGGGTCGCCGGATGCCCGGCACTGCGCAGCGTCAGCTCCCATGCGCCCAGTAGGACACAGGCGACGATGACGCCCACGAGCCAGGTGCGACCCCACGGGCCTTCTGGCGCCCGGCTCTGTGAGCTGCTACCGCTGGCTATGGCAGCACTAGAATTGGAAGTAGACGAAGGCACGGCTATCTCCCGACATGGTGAAGATTGCAAAGATCATCCCCGCGACCAACAGCGAACGCAGCCACCAAGGGAATCGGCCTAGCATCGATTCGAGCGTCTGATCGCGTAGTCGCCAATGGCAGACCAACAGCGCCCCCATGGCCGCGCAGATCGATACGACTTCGCGGCGAGCAAGCGCCCCGACGGCGTCCGGGCCTGCGAACCCGAGCATAGCGCCACTGATCGCAAACGCTTGATCGATGTTCTCGGCCCGAAAGAACACCCAAGTGATACAGACCAACGCGAACGTGAGCTGTCCCAAGAAGATCCGAAATAGCCAGGAACTCATCCACGGCCGATGGCGAATCCGCGAGACCGCAAAGCGTTCGAGGCACAGGTACAAGCCATGAAGCGCTCCCCAGACGACAAACATCCATGACGCGCCGTGCCAGAGGCCACCCAGGAGCATCGTAATCATCAGGTTCGCGTAGGTCCGCAAGTGACCGCGGCGGTTGCCACCCAAAGTGATGTACAGGTAGTCGCGCAGCCAAGTACTCAGCGAGATGTGCCAGCGGCGCCAGAAATCGGAGAAGCCGATCGCCGCGTACGGAGCACGGAAGTTGTCTGGGAGTGAGAATCCCAAGCACATGGCAACGCCGATTGCGCAAGTCGAGTAGCCAGAGAAGTCGCAGAAGATCTGGCCGGCGAACGCGATCGTTCCCAGCCAAGCTGCAGCAAAGTCAGGCGCGCGGCCGTCATAGACCTTCTCGACAAGCGGCGCAAACACGCCATCGGCGAGCACGATTTTCTCGAACAAACCCATCAACAACAGAAACAGCCCCCAGCCGAACTGCCGCGCCGTTGCCAGAGCCGGCGCGACGAACTGTGGCAAGAACTGCGTCGCGCGAACGATCGGACCTGCGACTAGCTGTGGGAAGAATGTCACATACAGCGCGTAGTCGAGAAACGAATGCCAAGGGCGCGCTTTTCCGAGGTAGACATCGATTGTGTAGGACAAGGTCTGGAACGTATAGAACGAGATGCCGACCGGCAAGATGATGCTCGGCGCTGCGACTTGGTAGTCGATGCCCAACGAACCCAACAGCGTTAAGAAGTTCTCGAGCACGAACTCGCCGTACTTGAAGTACCCGAGCATGCCCAGGTTCAGACCAAGGCTACAGCAGAGCAGCATGCGTTTACGACGTTGCGTCGATGCGCCCTGAATGCCGCGAGCGATGAACCAATCAGCGATCGTCGAGATCCACAGCAGCAACACGAACGGCGGGTTCCAGGCCGCGTAGAAGAGGTAGCTTGCGCAGAGCAGCTGCACCTTCTTCGTGCGCCAGGAGACCGGCAGATAGTGCAGGCCGAAGACGACGAGCAGGAAAATGAAGAAGGTATAGGAGTTGAACAACACAGCTGCACTTGCCTCGGATCTTGTGGATTGAGCCGGGCTAAGGAGCCGGTCAGACACCGAACCGAGCGTAGTCTGTTGATGAGGAGTAACAGTGTCAAGGCGGCGCGGGGTTGGAGGGCGGCGGGCAGGGGATGGGGGTTATGGGTAAGGGTAAGGGTAAGGAGCAGGGGGAAGGCGAACGGGGAAGGCAAAAGGGGAAGGAGCAAGGGGGAAGGAGCAGGGGGGAAGGAGCAGGGGGGATGTAGCAAGTGGT
>JBCCHQ010000039.1:0-38482 GCA_039028735.1 Planctomycetota bacterium
CAAACATGTACCACACTACACTTCTGTCGTTGGCGATCTTCTTGGGGGGCTTTGACGGCGAGCCAAGGTCGCTGTTCGAACGTACCGCCAACTTCTCGCAGCCACCAGTCTTGCGGATTCAGACCCACCTCTCTTCGATCGCCGACGAACTTGCGGTAGCCTCCGTCAACAATCTCACCGTCACGCAACGCACGCAGCGCGCGGCCCTCATTGAACGACTGCGCGACTATACGGACGCGGGATCCTTCCCGCAGAACACCTATCTGCCCGGTTTGCGCCCAGTCTTTGTCGACGCGACAGATCGCTTCTGCGCAGTCGGCGATCTGATGCGTCATTCAGGGGCCGAGGCGCTCGCCCGACGGATTGCGGGCCGCCAGAACTTCGCGTTCGTTGGCGACATTACGGTCCCGGGAATCGCCCTGTGGATCGAGCGCACCGGCTTGACGGCCGCGGAGTGCGCTCGCATTCAACCCACCTACTGTTGGACCGGTGCAACTGCGCCTGGCGTCTATCAGCTCTCCGTGACGGACGCAACGGCCTCACAACACGCACTCTTCACGCATGAGGTCTGGCTGAATTCGAGCGTCTCAGACCCGGTCAATGGCTGGTCCTTCGGAATCTGTCATGACGCACTACTGCAGGAGGCGTGTGGAATCGAGGCTGCACCCACTGCTATCGCTCACTGGGGGTTGAGCCTTGGTCCGCCCCAGTTCTACAGCACCGAAATATTGAATGTACAGGGTACTATCCCGGGTCAAACAGTCGGCGCTTTCGTAGCTGTGGTTCACAACGAGACACTGTGTGCGTTGCCTGCGCAAGTTGGCGACCATCACATCGCAAACATCCACTATCGGGCCCTTGCCGACACCGGCTCGGCAACGGTCAGCTTGTGCGACTATGACAATGGTCAATTCACGACGGTGCCCGAAGTGCACTGGCACACCTACAACCCCGCGGTTCAACAAGGGCCGAATCTGTCCCTCGTAGGCGGCACCGCTACGTTCACTCCCAGGCAGGACCACTGGAGCTTCGACGGCTCGGCGGTTCCGGTGTACTACGACAAAGACACCGGTGTCGCCGTCGAGAACGGCGTGCAGACGATCGACTTGACGATCGCGTCGCTGCCCGCGGCTACGACTTGGGTCGACAGCCTCGGGTTCCGCATGAAGTTCAACTACGACCCAACTCTTGTCACCGTGACCGACGTCGACCTTGGCCCCATGCTACAGGGGCTCAACGGGGGCGCTGGCCCCGACCTGTTTACGTGCCATCACGGTCCAACAGCCATTACAGTGACCGTACTCAACGCCGTGACGACTCTGCCGTTCTTCGTGACCGCACCGCCGCTCATCGCCTGGTCAGGAGAGACAGCACTCTCCGTCAGCATTCAGGCCGACCCAACGGCGCTCGCCGGGAATACAATCGGGAGTGAAACCACGTTGGCATGGCAGCCGGCATCGACCATCTTTGTCCTTTGTGAGCAGACTCCTACTGGGCTATGGAAAGACTCGCCGGTAGACCTCACCGTCATTGAGCTCAATGACATCGGCATCCAATTCCAGCCGCTGCTTCCCCAGTTTGTTCGAGGAGACTGCAATCAGGATGTGAGCCTGAACATCGCCGACGCCGTTTGGTTCATCTCGAGCTACTTGGTGCTGCCACCCACGGGGCCAGAGAGTCCTTGCCAGATCGCATGCGATGCGAACGGTGACGGCGCACTCGACGTCGCCGACCTTTCGTACCTACTGTTGCACCTCCTCGCAGGGGGCACCCAACCCCCCGCACCCTTTCCGACGTGCGGAGAAGTTGGCGTCGTAGACTGTGACAATCCAACTTGTCCGTAGCTGTTGACCAAACCACGGTCCGCCTGCCACTGGAGAGCTTGAAGTTGCGCCTGCGATCGCCAGCCAAGTGACCTGGCGTGAGCGGTGCGACGCCTCTACACTTGCCGCTATGAGCCCGCAACAACCGGTGACCCAGTGACCAGCGTCCTCGCGCGACGGTCCAACGATGAGTGGCTGACTGCTCTCCGGAGCCACGATGGGACCGGTGCACCTGCCATCCGGGAACTCGAACAGTACCTTGAAAGCACCCTGGCTCGGGTGCTCAGCAAGCACGGGGGCAGCTCACTGGAACTGCACGACATCGTGCAGGAGACGCTGCTCAAGCTTGTGGCCGATTTGGAGACCTTCCGGGGCGACAGCGCGTTTCCAACTTGGGCAACTGCCGTTGCGATACGAGTCGCATTCACGGAACTGAGGCGGCGTCGGGTGCGCGAGAAGGGCAAGCAGGACTTTGACCTGGTGCAGCAAGTAGTGGCCGACGGCCGCGCAGCAACCGACACCGCCGAAGACGAGAGCAGCGGTGTGGTCGTTGCGCTCCAACACGCAATCGATGCCGAGCTGACCGAACGACAAAAGGTTGCGATTCTGGCTGAGTTGCGCGGCATTCCGACGATCGAGATTGCAGAGCGCATGGGCACGAATCAGAACGCCCTCTACAAGTTGGTTCACGATGCGCGGAAGAAGTTGCGCGGTGCCTTGACCAAACAGGGCTTCACCGCAGCCTGCATCCGGGGCGCCGCAGACGAAGATGGAGTATCAGCATGAAGATGACGCGGGAGGAGCTCCAAGCCATGTTCAAGCTGCTCGACATCACCAAGCCAGCCGAGATGGATTGTGGTGAATTCCTGAGCCGCGTCGGGGGCTACGTAGAGCAACTGAGCGCGACTGAAGGCAACCTACCCCCAGGCTACGAGGACTTGTTGCATCACCTGCGGGCTTGTCCCGAGTGCCTCGAGGAATTCCGCGTGCTGTGTGAAGCGCTGAAGACGGATCCTTAGCCCATGAGAGGCGAAGTCGGGATTTCTCGTTTTGGCAGGTAAGACTTCGTTCTTCTAGGCGTCTAACGGGTAACCACTACCTGAGACCCACCATAGGAGAGACCCATGAAGTCTGCGCTGTTTGCCTCGATCGTCTCGCTCTTGACCCTTTCCGGCTGCGCCACGTCCGCGATGGGCGACATGAATCAGCCGAGTCGCGCCTACCACGGCTCCGCGAACCTCGCTTCTGCTGGCGTTGCACTCGAGGGGTACTGCCCTGTTGCCTACTTTGCCGTGGGCAAGCCCGTCCGAGGGCTCGCTGATTACGCGACGGATCACGAAGGCGTCACCTATCACTTCGTTTCGGCGGACGCGCGGGACGAGTTCCGGGCGCGTCCCACTCGCTACGTACCCCAGTACGGCGGTTGGTGCGCCTTCGGAATGTCTGTTGGCGACAAGTTCCCAGTCGACCCTACGCGTTTCAGTATCGTCAACGATCGACTTCTCGTGTTCTTGCGCAACAGCCAAGTGGATGCCCTGAAGCTGTGGAACGATGGAAACGAGAGTGAGAATCTACAAAAGGCTGCCGAGCACTGGCGCAAGGTACGCGGCTAGCACGACTGGCGCTGCAACTCCCGTGAGAGAGTCGAGACAACCTCAATAAAGCCTGCTCGGCTCTCTCACGTTCAGCGCTTCTGCTCATGGGCAAGAAGCACCTGCAGCTGGGATTGCACAGACTTGGTCAGAGACCGATGGGCGGGGTCGTTGGGTTCGATGTAGGCGAGTTCGTCGTGGTAGCGAAGCACTTCGTGCAAGACATTCGATCGACGCATCGCCTTGAACTCAGCGACGTCGAAATCTAGAGGCTCCAGGAATGCATCGACGATTGCCGGTTGCTGCTCGAGGGGAACCTGGTCCAGAAACCGATCGCAGCTGAACGTGGCATGGCCGACAACGACATCTGCCCAGTCGAAGACCACGGGACCGTCCGCGGCAATGTGAATATTGCAGCACCCGGAGTCTTGATGGACAAGCGTTGCCGGCGCAGCGAACGAGTCCATGTAACGAGAAACGAAATCGGGCAGGAATGAGTCGAGGGCTTGCCGGACCTCGGCGTCCATGTCTCGAATGACCGGACTCTGCACCAGCGATTCGACGTGCTCGCGCCACACAGCGGGTCGACGATCACGCACACCGAGGGCCAGCCACTCGTCGATGTGAGCCGACTCACCCGCCGCTAGCTCTCCCAGACATCGTGCCGCTGCCAACCAGTGTTCCAGAGGATCACTCTCGGCCAGTTCGACGCCGGGCAGTGGCTCCATCGCCACTGCGCCGTCCCATGTGGTAACTATGGTCGGTATCCTCGTCGCCCATCGGGGCGCCAGAACGTTGAGGACCTTCTCTTCCCCCGGAGGCAACCGGTAGCCGTACTTGATCCAGATCGTGCTTCCTGCGACGGGCACAGTCAAAACACAGGCTCGAGCCCAGGAGTTGACGACTGTTGATGGTCCAGTCCGCGTTCGCCCCACTGCTTCCAGGGCTACGTCGATCTGCGCCTCTGCTCTCAGCAGCCAGTCGCGCTTCATCCAGGGGGCCAACTCGGTCATGGGCTCACGAATCGCTACGGTATCGGCAACGACAGTATCGAAGGCTACGCACACTCGTGCGCAGGGCTGAGGCAACACGATACAGCACAATACAGGCCCAGACGACTTGCGCAACTGGACCTGGATGCCGCTGCAGCCGCGCAGCTAGCGGCTACGCTTCTTGAACTCGATGACGACGTCCAGTTCTTTACCGACGCGGCAGACATGCCAGTCCGTCCCCGCGTTGCCCAGCGGAAGGTCCCCTGCAAACGCCCTGGCAACGATACGAGTCTTTCCTTCGGGGACGTCGACCAACACGCCGTCAACCATGTGACACGGTTCTTGAAACGTGACCGCCTCGTCCCCCTGCTGCACAGCACCGTACTCGAAGCGAGTTGTCCCCTCGGGGATGTCACCCTTCACGGTGACGCGCGCTCGGCAAGCACGGAGCATTGGGATCGTCGACTGCAGGTTGCGCCAGCCGTTTCCACAGCCGACCGTGCGTCGACAGTAGCCCGGCGCACGAGCTATGAACGCATTGCAGCCGACCTTACGAAGGTCCTTGCGATCGACGACGCCTACCGTGTGCTGAGGAATCAACTCGCCGTCGTGTCGGCAACGCACGACGACGCCCTTCATCGTCTCTCCGTTGTGATCGATGAAGCGAGCCTGGATCGGCGGAATCTGATCTGCGGGAGGAATCACGAACTGTACCGTCGCGGGCTTGCTGCGAGATAGTGTAACGCTGACCCACTGTGAGTCTCTGTCGTTGACGCGCGCGCGCAGCTCATAATCGCCAGGCTCTAGCCCACCGTAACTTCCCTTGCCGTCTCGTAGAGGAGGATTGCGTTTCGGCAGGTAGCCGCGACGACTGATCAACTCGACAGCAGGAAACGGCCGTTGCGGGTTTGGATCGTCGATCTCGAAGTGTAGTGTTGCCTTCGGATCGAGGACGACCTTGTCGGGGAGAGCGCGGGTATCGGTGTTCTTGACGAAGTACAGCGCATAGTCGTACGAGATGTGCGCCATCTCGAGCTTGCCGAGCGGGAGCAGCACGGAAGCAAAGCCGGCCTGATCAGAGCTGCCTCGACCCACTTCCCGTCGTGTGCCGGCATCGAAGAACACCAACTCAGCCCGCACCGGCTGCCCTTGGACGTCGAGGACTTCCGGCTCGTAGTACACAGCCTTGAGCTTCAGATCGCCGATGTCTGTGTCGCCATCGACCGTGAACTCGTGCTGAGACTCGAAGTTGCCGCTCCGCACGCGCACGACGTAGCTTTCCGTCGCGCGCATCTCCACGGCAAAGCGGCCGCCGCGACCTGTGTGGTCCACTCGCAGGAAGCTATCGCCGGTGACCGTCACGACGGCATCCGGGATGGGCGTACCGTCGTGACAGAGGATTCGCCCCGTGATCTCGACGCTCGGAGGAGAGCATCCCAGGGCACCGCTGAGCGTACACAGAATGACGAAGTTCCAACAAAACATGTCCAGCTCCTTGCGTATCTCCGGTGTTTCTTGACGCTTACACGCGCGTCTCCGGCGAAGAGCAAAGCCTGTGCCTGTTGCATGCGCAAGGCCACGCCCAGGCTGGGTGTATGGAGGGAGCAAGAACAACAACGCGCGGAACAGAGCCGGACTGCACCGCAACCGCGCGACTTCTGTAGTCGATTCACAGGAAGGGAGACTCACAAGTGCCGCGCCGGTTCGGCCCCGCGACCGGTTGCTGCCCCTACGGGCATGGGTAGCTCGTGCAAGTCAGCGTCCCCTCGGGCGCCGGCATACCGCACAGCTGCGGACCGATCGGGGGCGGACCACTCGAAAACAGAAACTGCAGCAGGAAGACGGGATCGGCGACATTCAACGAGCTATCGCCGTTGGAATCGGCGGCCCGCAAGCAGTCGATCTGCACCGGCATCACAGGGTCGAAGAGATACGTCAGCACGTTCACGGCGTCCGCAATGTTGCGGACTCCATCGGCATTCGAGTCTCCCGCGAGGTACGGCGAAGGAGGCGGGATCAGATCGATCGAGCCCGGCACGAGCTGCGGGATCCGCACGATGTTCGGTGCGACAACCACGGAGTTCTGAGTGTTCCCATACTGTGGATTCGCGGGATCCGGGAGACCGATTGGAATCCACTCGATCGTTGTCTGTAAACCAGCCGAACCTGTCAGCGTCGAAGGATTCGTCTGATAGCCCAGTTCGAACAGAGCTTGGGGCGCTGTCAACAAAAGGGCTCCGGCAAAGAATGGCGGTATGGCTCCGAAGACTGCAGCGGCGTTCATGCCGTCCGTGTAGATATTGGCGACAAAGTAGTCGGGCCCTGTACCGAAGTTCATGTTCGCCAGTGGCGGCAGCAGATCGATCGAGGCGATGGTCAGCACCGCTGGATCATGCGCCATGGAAACGCTGAAGCCGAGGATCGTGCTGACCGGGCCCTGCCCACTCTCGGAGAACAGCGGCGTGTACGAGAACGGTCCCGCACCGGTACTTGGTTCGAACTCGACCGTCTGATCCGGCGCGGAGAAGACGAAGGGCCAGTCCGAGGGGTCTTGCGCCCCAGGCGTCGGCACACCGCTCGTACCATGGAACGTCACTTCGGTGACGCCGGCCGCGCCCGGGACCGAACACGTCCCCGGCGGGGTCGGATTCGTGACTCCAATCGTCACGGTGCCAGACACCACGGTGGGGGTAACCCCTTGCGCTGGCACGACGACGAGCCGGGTGACCATCGGCGGCGTCCCAACGGTGTCGCAGAGATCGACCGAAGTGGACGTGGCAACGGGGCCGTGAGTGTTGTAGGTGATTTTTGCGAGTTCGAAGCTTGGTGTTGGCGAAATCCCCGTCGTGAGACCCTGGGGCGAGATGTCGATGATGCCGAGCGCGCGCACGCCGTCCGGAGTGCACGAAAAGAAGAGGTAGTCGGCCGGAGGTGTCGGTGGCAGCAGGCTCGCGCCAATCGTGACCTGTGTTGGCGTGATCATCGAATTGTCGTGACAGACCGAAAACGACCAACCATCGACGACTCCCCCGTTGTTCTCGAGCACAATGCGCACGTCCGCCTCACCAGGGGTCGTGCTGACGGCATCCGTTACACTCAGCACGTAGTTCGGGTCCTGCCCGGCGGCCGCCAACGGCGCGGTCAAGAAGGCGACGATCAACAGAGCGATCCGTGAGTTGTGCATTGTTGTTCCTTTCAACGCCCTACCGAGGCCTACGGACAGCTCGTCGCGACACAGGTCAGCGCGTCTGGCGACGGATCACTTCCACAGGCCGGAAACGGGGCCATTGGGCCCGGCCCGCCGTTGAAGAGCCAATGCAAGAGGTGTAGCGGATCGACGACGTCGATCACTCCGTCGTCGTTGATATCGGCGGCGTCTTCACACTGGATGGGTGCCCCCACCGTCAGGTAGTTCAAGATCGCGAAAGCATCGCCCAAGTCGATGGCTTGGGAGTCGTTCACATCGCTACGAACGAAGTCGCCGCCCTTTACAGGCTGGGCTAGGAGCAACAGCACTGTCCAGACAAGGATTGCAGCGCTCGCGTGGCTACGGGACAAGACGACTGAATACATCGCACCTCCTTGTTCGCATCCTGGCTTATTAGGATCCTGGCTTGTTGAATATCACCTGCTCGTTGAGTACCGCTAGTTGCCCAAACAGAGCTTCGCAGAGTATGGACTCCGTCGCTAGCTCTCGCGTGACGACCAATTCCCCTTTTTGCTGCAAGAAGTGCCCTCTATCTCGCCTGACCAGGCTTGCCACTGCCGCATCGCCGTCGCCGGTGGGCGCCATCGGAGATGGCTAAGGGATTCGCAGACCTCACGTTGGGGAGAAAGCGAGAAACACTCTGCTACTGGGTTACAAGCGACCCCTCTCATTTGCATTAATGGGCACTGAAGAATGGAGGTGTCATGAAGCATGGTGCGATCGCTGTCCTGAGCCTGGTGTGTCTGCTCGCGTTGCCGAGCGAAACTGCAAGTGCGAGCGACTTTGTTCGCGGCGACGTGAATCTGGACGGGGCTGTCAACCTGCCCGATGCGATTCACATCCTCGGCTACCTCTTTACGGCTCAACCGGCACCATGCCTGGATGCCTGTGACATCGATGCGTCAGCGAGTATCCAGATCAGTGATCCGATCCTGCTACTCTCCTTCTTGTTCGTCGGCGGTCCACCTCCGGCTGCCCCGTTCCCGACCTGCGGGGTCGCGCCACCGGTGTTGGGATGTCTCGATCAGGGGTTGTGTGGCGGCAGCGGGCCAACCGGCCTCACCTACCTGTACACCACGGCGGCATTCCCGTACGAGGAACCGATCCCGATCAATCTGCCCTGCGCCAGTGGCGGACCGATGGATAGCTACTCCGTGAATCCGCCACTGCACTCGGGGATCGTACTGGATCCTATCCTCGGGACGATCAGCGGCACTCCCGACGAACTGTCGGCCAGTGCCACCTACACCGTTACTGCGAGCGGCCCATTGGGTTTTTTCACGGCGTTTCTGACGCTGAGCGTTGTCGAGTCAACGATTGCGGCACTCGAGTATTGTGAACCGATGCCGACGTATGTGGCCGGCCTAGAGATCGCTCCGAACCTCCCGCTGACGACGGGGGGGCCTGTGACGAACTACATCGTCACGCCAGCTTTGCCGGTCGGACTGACGTTGGACCTGACCACTGGCGCGCTGTCCGGGACACCGTCGGCGCCGGCAGCCGTCAGCACCCACACCGTTACAGCAGCCAACAGCCTCGGGACCGCAACCACTCAGATCATGATCGAGATCGTGTCTGCCTCCAGCAGTGGCTTTCGCCCGGCAGCCCCAATGAACACGCCAAGGTACGGGCACACGGCGACGAACTTGCCCGACGGAACCGTGATCCTGATCGGTGGCAGCGACGAGCGGCACTTCACATCTCTCGATAGCGCCGAGATCTTCGACCCAGCAATGCCAGCGCCGGCGGGCGCAGCCGTACCGGGCGATTTCATCGATACCGATTTCACCGGCAACGTAATCTTGCTGGACCACGGCAGTCGTGTCTTTCATACCACCTCGCTTCTCAATGACGGCACTCTGGTCGTGATCGGCGGCAGTACTGACATTCTGGTCGGAGGCGCCACCGCAAACGCCGAGGTCTATGATCCGGCCACGCGTCAGTTCAACCCGCCCGCATGGGCGGTCAACGCGCCGATGATCCATCCTCGTTTTCGCCACACGGCAGCGCTGTTGCCTGATGGCAACGTGTTGGTTGCCGGAGGCCAAGTCCTAGTGACTCAGACCGTGATCGATCCAAACTTCCCTCCGGGACATCCGCTCTTTCAAATCGACGTCGACACGTTCCCGTCGACCGAAACCGTCGAGATCTTCGATGTCACCACGCGGACGTTCGTAGCGGCAACAGACACCAATGGCAACTCGACTGAGCTACAAACTGCTCGTGGTCGCGCGGGTCACTCGATGGCTCCGCTAGCAGGGCCCGACAACGCTCTGGGCACCGGAGATGACCTCTACGTCGTCTCAGGGGGCTTTCGCACATTGTCGGCCCTCTTTGCGCCGCAGACAAAGTTCCCGTTCGCGATGGCGCTCCACGACCTGGGCGTTGAGTACTACGATCCAGTCGCTCGTACGATCTCCAATGCTGCTGGTGCGGCAACAGAAGTCAGAGTTGGCGGGACCGCGCTGAATCTGGGTGCTCGCAACAACACCACCCCGTCGGGCGTGATGGGCGTCGCCAACGTGTTGTTACTCACCAATGGGGATGACGATGGGGCAGCGCCTGGATCTCACAGCACCGCACAGTCTGAATTGGTGCTAGCGACGTTCACCGGATTTGGACCTGCGAGCGGTTTGAACGTCACGATCGCCGCTCCGGCCACTGCGCAGATGAACGTAGAGATGCAGGCCAGTCCCGTGCCGATGCCTACTCTCGTCGGGCGTAGCGCCGCGCCAGCACTGCTGATTCCATCGAGTCGCAGCTACAACGGCTCCGTCTACCAGGGAGGCTGGGTCTTGACCTGCGGGGGTGCCGACTTGCGCGACTCCACTGCTCTTTCCGAGGAAGTGAACGGTTTCGCCGGCAACGAGGTCGTTGGGGCAATGCTGTACGACCCGTTCTACAACCCGCTTCTTGCCAACCCATCCGACCTCTCAGCCACCGTGACTCCGGACAACCCGACCGGGATCGCCGGGTCGTGGTTGAACGTAGACGGCTTGCTCGCTGAGGAGAACTTGTGCGGGTTCGGTGGGCCCAGTCCGGCGAGCGTCTTGCCGCTCGTGGCAACGAGCGGTCCAAGGGTGGCGCACACGCTGAACTCGCTGCCCGGTCCCGACGGGCAGCTGGGTACGGCGGACGATCTAGTGTTGGTAGGTGGTGGCGGCCAGAGTTGGCTGCAGACCGGCGGGGACCCAAGCGTTGTCTCGGCCGAGGTCTTCGTGCAGCCGTAGGCTGCGCGGATTCGACACCTTCTGGGAGGGTTGCGCTGGAAGCCCGATTTCAGCGCAACTCAGAGCTTCGTCCCGCAGATTGACAGCGGGCTACCCTACCCGGGAGAATACACGGAGCAGAGTCCATGGGAGAGACCTAGGCTTCATGACTCGATTCTTCCGCCGTCAAGGACTGTCGCAGTCAATGCGATCTGGCTGAAGCGGTCCAAAGTTTGCCAGGGAAGCTGGCCAGGAAGCGATGGCTAGAATGCTCGTACTCCGTTCAGTGATAGCGATTGCTTGCGCCGTGCTCGCGAGCCCGACGTGGGGACAGCAGGCCTCGATTCGTCTCACTGGCGGTGCGGGTGACACCGGTGACAGCGTCGTTGTCACTGCAATGTTGGATAGCAACGTCAACCTTGGCGGCTGGGCCTGGGGAGTCTGCAGTGATAGTACGCTGGTGCAGGTGCAAAGCTCCGTCGATGGATCGGCGCTACTCGCTTTCCCCCCCAACTTCAACGTCCAAGAGCTGCTGCCGGATGGGGTGGCCATCGCAGCCGTGTATTTTGGGGCGGGCTTGACCTTCCTGCCGACCTCCATCGACCAGGAGATGTATCGAGTCACCTACCAGATCGTGGGTACTGGACTGAGTGTGCCCGCGTCGCTGTCTTTCTGTGGGACGCTAGGAACGCCTCCCGTTTCCATTGAATGCATTGTGCACCAAGGGGGCAGCTTTCTGCCGACGACGACGGACGCAGTGATCACGATCAACCCGGCGCCCACCTTTCGCCGTGGCGATGTGAACAGCGACGGTGCTTTCAACCTTGTCGACCCGATCTGGCTGCTCACCTACTTGTTCGTGTTCGGACCGCTGCCACATTGCGCAGACGCTGCCGACGCAGACGACAACGGCATACTGCAACTCACCGATGTAGTGTTCCTCCTCAGCGCTCTCTTCACGCCATCGGCACCACAACCCACCGGCTCGATGCAGTGCGCTTCTGACCCCACAGCGGACTCGCTGGATTGCCTGGTCAGCCCCTGCCCGTAGTTCGCTATTTGACGATCCCCGGAGCTCTGCGATGTGACGACTCCGTTACAGGTCGAGAAGAGCTCCGTGTCGTATGCTAGCTATACAGCGGTTGGACCTCACCGGTGGGGGCGCCGCGAGCAGAACGAACCCGCAAGACGAGACCTGGAGGAGACACAATGCACTGGCGTCTGCGTACGACAGCTCTTTTGCTACTAGCACTTAGCACCCAGCTGGCCGGGTGCGCCATCGGCCCCGCCGGCCCCGAGATCGTCGACGGAAAGGTGCGCTTCGTTGTCGTCGACACCTCAGGCGGCGGCTGAGGCGCCAGCCAGATGGCCCGTGAGGCCATCGAGAGCCTAGGCGTCTCGAAGACGTTGTACATGAGCGGCGGCCGCGCGACGTTCACGCTCAAGGAAGGCACGACACTCCGCAAGAAGCAGGTCGCTGCTGCCCTGACGAAGAAGAACATGAAGCTGGAGAGCTTCGGCAGCGAAGTCCGTCCGCGTCCCGAGGTCTGCTACGTCGCCACAGTCACGGGCTTGGGCTGAGCGCAAAAGGCAAAGAGGGTCCGTGCGGCCCTCGTCGGTATGGATGGTGTTATCGACGTGTTTGTGAACGGGGACATCGCGTTCCAACTCGAAAAGGATGCGAAGTTCGATCAGGCGCTGGTTGCAAAGCTGCTCGAGAAAGAGCAAGTGAAGGTCGAGAAAGTCGCGCCCAGCGGCAAGTACGTGCTGTAGCGAATCCCACGCCGAAGATCACTTGTGCATAGCGTCGGGGGCTGCACCGCATCGCGGTGCGGTCGCCGGCGTTTTTCTTGTGCCTGTTAGCTGGCCGCGATCTCGAAACTGAAGGTAGTTCCGTCGGGGCCTGTCCTCGTGAGCTCCAAGTCGCCGCCCAACTGCTGGGCCAGCCCCTTGCACAAGGCGAGCCCCAGCCCAACGCCCGGCGACTTGCTGGTGGTCTGCCCAGGTGCTTTGTCGAATGCTCGAAACAGTCCGTCTTGCTTCTCCACGGGTACACCAGGACCAGTATCACGTACCGAGATTCGCACGGCAGAACGGCTGCGGGCGATGTCGATGTCGATCCGAGCTTCCTTGGCGGGCTTGCCGTACCTGCACGCGTTGTCGACGAGGTTGAACAGGATCCGCTCGACTGCGCGAAGGTCCGTATGCACGGATTGATCGCCACACTCCCCCACCGACACTTGCAGCTCTAGTCCTTCCTGTGCGGCGCGATCTCGCAGACAACGTTCGACGCGCCCGATCAGCTCGTTGATGGTCACGCGCTCGAGCACGCAGCCACACTCCCCGGTCTCTTCGAGACGGGCATAGGCCAAGACGTTCTCGACAAGATGCCCCAAGCGATTGGCTTCTCGGTGCAGCCGTCCGAGGTAGTCCGTGCGCTTGTCTTCGGCCACCATGTCGGACGACAACATTTCTGTGTATAGGCGAAACGTCGTCAGCGGCGTGCGCAGCTCGTGTGTCACGGCCGAGACGAAACGACGTCGTCGCTCGTGCAACAGGAAGGCGCCAAACAACAGGATGGCGATCGCAACGGCTGCGACGATCGCTGAAATCCACGCCACTTGCAGCGAGAGCCCGACGGTGGAGTTGGGCTGGTTGCTGAAGAACGACTGCGGGGTTCCGGCGACCAAGCGCACGGGCAGTACCGCGAGGCACTCCGACGGATCCTCGTTCTCATCCCAAGCACGAGGAACCAGAGCTGCATCCGGCATCAGCTCCTTCGAGGTGGATACTAGAGTTCCTTCGATGTGCGGCCAATTCAGCGCGCAGCCTTGGATGACCTCCCGGTCTCCCTCGGTCACCCGACGGGCGAGTAGCAGATCGTCGCCGACCCAAAGTGCGTGCATGTCGCCGACCCTCTGGTCGACCGGTGTGATGGATTCAGGAAGCTGACCCACCGTTGGATCGGAACTACATCCCGTCGACAGGTCGACCAGCTCCATCGGCGCACCACACGCTTGGTCCGGCACGGACTGACAAGCTCCCACCGCACCGTTGCGCGCTGTCCATTCGCGATCGTTGATCAGCTGCTGTGAGTCCGGTTCGTTGCGATTGGCGTCCACTTGGCAAACCGCAGCAACCTTTTCCTCGGACGGGGGATCTGCCGGCTCTCGATTCCCCGGGCGCCCGACGACGGTTTCTGGCGGGGGCAATTCACGCTGCAACGTCGCGAAGTCCAGTCGTGACTGCAGCCGCGCGAGATGTGCGCGTGCGGCAGCAATCTGTTCGCTGGTCGTGAACCCACGGCCTTCTGCAAGCACTTGTTCGTTGCCTTCGGGCGCCTGCGGCGAGCCCAGGCGACCGTCTCTGTCGAGGCGAAAGTGAACGAGAACGTCGGGACCTTGACTGCCGAGGAGCGGACTGGGCAGCTGCACGTCGCGCTGGTTGGTGTAGCTCTGGCTGTAGGCATACTCTGGGGTGTAGAACGGCTGGTACAGAACCGGCGGACGCGACGTCTCTCGCGTAACGATCGGGATCGCGGCCAACTCCATGCGATAAAGAGTCAGGCGCAGATTCTCTTCCACCTCGGCGCGAGCATCGGCCTCTAGCTCCGATGCCTGCGATCGCAGCGCGGCCAGCGTGAGATGCGTCAGGCCCCAGATGACGACGCCGAGACACACGGCGAATGAGATCCAGCGCACTCGGTCACGCATCGGTGCCTCCTGCACCCTTTGCCGCTTCCTGCCCCGCCAACATGTATCCCTGACCGTGCACAGTCAGCAACACGCTGGGAGGCTTGTTCTGGTCGCGCATCTTCTCGCGCAGTCGAGCTACGTGCATGTCGATCGTACGGGTCTCGACGCGCCCGGGATTCACGCGCCAGATACGCGTCAGTAGTTCGTCGCGCGAGACGGCGCGCCCCGGGTTCTCAGCGAGGTACCTGAGGACATCGACCTCGCGCGGCGAAAGCTCTTCGCGGGTGCCATCCTCGAAGCACACTTCGAAGCGATCGAAGTAGACGGTGCGTCCTTCGAGCGACCACTCTTTGACCGTCTGAGGGCGCTCAGGGGAGCGCCGCAGCACCGCTTCGACGCGAGCCAGCAGTTCCATCAGACTAAAGGGTTTGACGACGTAGTCATCGGCGCCTCTCTTGAGCCCCTGCACACGACTGGATTCGTCGCCGAGCGCCGTCAGCAAGATCACCGGTAGTGCGGTGTGCACTTCTCGCACTTGCTCGAGGATAGAGATGCCATCGCAGCCGGGAAGCATCACGTCGAGAAGCAGCAGGTCCCACTCGCTGTGGAGGGCTCGCTCTAGCCCTTGATCTCCGTCTTCGGCGAACGTGACCGCATAGCCCTCATGTGCGAGGGCATCGCAAACTCCGATGCGAACCGCTTCGTCGTCCTCGATGACTAGTATGCGCTTCTTCAGTACAGCTCCTGTTCCGCGTCGAACGCTAGGGCTTGCCAAGACGAGCCGCACTTCTTTGCCGATCAAGCTGCGGATACGCAGCAGGCCCGGAGTCGATCTTACTCCGGGCCCAGTGCGAAGCGAGATTGCGTTTCGAAGCAAGGCTTCGTAGCGGACTTCCGCTACGCCTAGCAGCCGTCCATTTCCTTGGCAACCGGCTCGACCTTTTGGATCGGCGGGACCGGGGCCGGGTTCGGGAACGAGAAGCCCTTGGCGCCGGCTTGGCTCCGCACGGCATTGCGGACTGCGAGGTCGAACGACTCGACGCCCGCCGCCATCTGCTTCTCGAGCTCTGCCTCGATGTATCGGCTTCGCTGCGTATCGAGGACAGCGACTTGATCCTGCAGCGCCTTGCGCGTGCGAGACTTGGCTTGGATGTACTGCTGCTTCTCTTCCAAAGTCATGGCGGCCATGACTGGCGGGAGCTTGTCGGACTCCAATGCGGCAAGCTTCACCGTCTCGTTGGCGAGCGCATCCACGAGGTCCCACGAGGAGCAGTCGTAGTTGCTGCCTGCCTTGGAGACACACCGGCCAGCTGCAGCCGCGGCATTGAGACCAGTAGCGTTGGCGTCCTGCGCGATCTGGTTGCCGCAGCCGGCGACGCCCTTGTCACCGTAGGGAACGTACGTGACGTTGAGCGCGGACGACAGGCGCGTGAGTTCTTCGTCGAATGGGGTTGCGATGACGACTGTGCCTTCTTGATCAATCGACGCATAGTGTCCTCCGGCGTTCGACGCAACTTCGCGCCACCCGGACGGGATCTCCGTATCGTCACCGCTGCGCGCACAGTAGATCGAGTTCACCAAGATCCCCTGGGCGGCGGCATCGGCACAGACCTTACGAAACGGAACCAGCGTATCCTGGTCAGCCGATTCGTTCCCGGCGACGAACACGAGCCGCAATGTGTTCTCCGACTTGTCCCAAGCAAGTTCTCGAGTCGCTTGGCTGATCACGCGACCAACGAGTTCGGTGCCACCGTTGGTGGTAAGGCCAAACAGTTTTTCGCTGACGAGATCGAGATCCTCAGTGAACGGCACATCGATCGAGACCCAGCCGTTGGCCTCGGCGTGGCCGTCGTTGCCGAAAGTGAGGAGCGCAATGCGGAGTTCCGGCGTCGGCGTCGCTCGGTCCAAATCGTTCACAATCGTCCAGATCTTCTGACGAGCCGAGTTGATCAAGCCATCCATGCTGCCGCTGGTGTCGAGACAGATAGCGAGCTGGATCTTTGGAGCGGTTTCCGGTGCCTGCAATTCATCGGCGGCCATGGAGCTTCCAACGAAGAGGGTCCCGAGCAACACGGTTGCGGTAGTGAGTAGCGTCCGGATCACGGTACGTGTCCTTTCGAAAAGGGGGCGGGTCGACGTCGGCATCTCCGGACTCCCTCCGAGCTCGGCGATCACAGAAGTATCGCGTGGAACAGCTCCCAGAGGGCGTAACGACGTTGTAACGTTTTCAGAAGTCATTCTAGTGCTGGGACTTGAGGCGACCCGACCCAAGAAGCCCTGCGTTCGTGACCTACGGACAGCTGGCGAAGGAATCGCAGGGTGTATTGTCGATCGTGGGGTCGATGCCGCAGGATCCGAAAGGCGGCGGTGGCGGCGGTCCCATAGAGAACAGCGCGATGAGGCCATAGACTGCGTCGCCGACATCGACACCGCCGTCGTCGTTGTTGTCACATGCATCCCGACAAGCCGCGGGAGTGCCCATCGAGAACAACATCGACAACATGAATACCTGGTCGCCGATGTCGAACATGCCGTCGTTGTTGCAATCTCCCCTGTCGAACGCAACAGGGAACACCTCACTGATTCCGCTCACGGCATACACTGTGCTCGTCGAGATCCCGACCACAGCAACAGTATTGTCAACAACCGGGTCGGGAGTGAACGAGAAGCCACCCACCGATATCTCCGGCACGGCTCCCAGCGTCAGCGCCTCCGGCAGCAACGTCACGACTCCGGTAGCCGACACAGAAACCCGCTGGATCTCGAACTCGTCAGCGGGTGTCGCCTGGGACAGCCATGCCGTCCCTCCAGTTACGCCGAAGCTCTCCAGCTCGATTCCGTTCAGACTCGACGCCGGGTTCGGATGAGTCCACTTGAGGGCTGCGGTCAAACTGGTGGGTCCGACGAAGAATGCACCGCCGATGTTGTATGAAAACATCTCGCAGTTCACTGGCCCTGACATCGCCAGGATGTTTGTCGCGTCGTCATGAGCCAACCCCTTCGGCGGCTCAGACGTATTGAACTGATTCCCCATCTCGTCGAGTAGATCGAACTCCAGCGACGTCGGGGTTCCGTTCAGGTCAGTGCGCTTGGCCTTGATCGAGTCGTTCGGCTTGTGCCCTGTCAAGATCAGGCTGCCCGTCACTGGGCCCTGGAACGGAATTCCCGGTGGGTCGTAAGCAATCCCCCGAGGGACTGAGTCGACGAATGGATTGCCAAGATCCGCCAGGACATTGAAGCTCGCATCCAGCGCCAGAATCGTGTTCGTACCGACGTCGGTGACGTAGTACGCGGGATCAGGTGCACTGAGTCCGGTTGCCGTGATGTCGAAGATGCTCAGACCAACGGCAGCGGTCATGGCAACCGTGCCGGGACCAACAACAACCTGGCAACTCTCGGTTGCACTGTTCACGGTATTGACACTATCCGTGGCAGAGATCTCGATGTTGTAGACGTCGTCAGCAGCCGCAACGATCGCGAAGCTGGTCGCCGACCCGGCGAGCAACGTCTCGGTGCCGTTGATGCATACAGTGATTCCGGTGTAGGTCGCTGATCCGTTCGTCCAAGTGATGTCCACGTCGGTGCCGTTGAATACACAGGCTAGCCCCGAAACCGGCGGCAGCACGACCGCATTGGCCGCGAACGGACTCGTCCCGAGAAGCAGCTCTGCACGGTTGCTGACGCCATCGTTGTCGATGTCGGAGAAGACGCTGCCCGAACCATGAAGAACGTTTGCCTGGACATAGCCGCTCGAATCTCCGAGGTTCCCGAAGTCGGTCATGAATCCGGGGAGCTCCTCCAAGACAGCAGGAGCTCCTGTCGTCGTCGCATCCACGGAGACTGCGCAGCCCCCATCCCCTTGCGCCCACACCTGGCCCAGCCCATCTACGTGCAGCCCGTCGATGTCCCCGAAAGTGCAAGTGAGACTCGTGAGGAACAGCGACGTAACACTCGCATCGCGCCGTACTCGCCGCAGCTCGGAGGTACCTGAATTCGCGGTCCACGCTTCGGCACCCAGTGGGATGACAGCGAGCTGCGAGTCGCTCGCCGCACGAATCACCATGCGATCGGCTGTCCCCACGTACGGAATCTGTTGATCGACAGTGCCATCGCTGTTGAAGATCCGAATCTCACCGAACATACCGACCCACACGTAGCCGTGCTGGTCGATCGCCATCGACCGAGCCGTCTCACCGTTGGTGAAGAGCACCTCGACGACGACTTCGCCGTCGGGACCCAGCTTCGTCAGCGCGCCCGCCGCGGGATTCGTACCGTCGATCGAAAGCACCCACACGAAACCGAACGGATCGCCGGCGATCACTGTGGGTCGCCCCGTCACCGCAATCGCGGGCCCGAGTATGCCACCGCCTCCGTACAGCAGCTCGCCAGGGGCACTGATCTTCTCGACGACGCTGCTGAAGAAGCGCGACACCCAGACACTACCGTCGGCAGCGACGCCGAGGTTGTTCGACCCTATACCGATCGCGATCGAATCGACGAGGCCGGTTCCATTGTAGCGACTCACCGTGTTCGTCCCGGCTTGCAGCAGCCAAGCCATGCTATGGGCACCCACACCAACGCTTTGCACGTTGGGCGGCGACGGCGTCACCGTGGTGGTTGTTGCAACGCTCCCCATACCGTCTAGCAAAACGCGGTACACCTCGCCCGGTACGGAGTCCGCAAAGTACAGTTGATTGGCGCTATTGCCGCTGCCAAAGACCGCACCCTCGACTTGCCCCGCGGAGTAAGTAGATGTACCGGTGTCGATGACCTTTGCGAAAGAGAAGACGCGCGAGATCTCACCGGCCGCGAGGACCGACGCGTCGAGGCTAACCGTAGCAATCTTCTGCCGCGCGAAGGGGCCGATCGGGGTCGGCGTTGCGCTGTCGTCCAACTCGATGACCAAGTTGTTCGTTAGCGTCGACACGAAGTCAGGCGTTACTCCCGCAATTGTGGGCTCAGCCGCGATCGAAAGAACTGTAACTCCAGGATTCGTCGTAAAGACGTTGCACGAGATGCGATTGAAGGTACCGGCACGAACTTCGAGAAAGATCGGTATCTCGACCGGTGTTGTGGAACCCGGCACCACTGTCGAAGTCCCATAGGAGAGGAACCCGTCCTGCGCCAGGGCCGACCATGGCTGCAAGCTGGCGCAAACGAGTGTGACCACCGACAGAAAACGTAGGCGCACCGAGTTTGGTGACTGTGGCATGCGTGCCTCCCCGCAGAAAGTCAGCGGACAACAGAATCAGCTTGTTAGCGTCAGCCCAATTGTTAGGCCAGTTTGACGCACAGTGAGCCCAGCATCTACTAGTGGACGTCCAATTGAGTCCTCCTGACGTCAGTTCAGACCAAGAACTTGGCCGTGTATCCCCAGCGTGCTACCGTCTTACTGGAAATCACGAGGAGGGGCGCGCCGGTGCCGACAACGGGCACTTCCGCGCTTGGGGTGGATCGGCAGTAGGGAGAAAGGTGGATTGGCAATGAACCGCGTTCTTATCGTACTGGTCGCACTTTCTTGGTCCGTAACAGGCTCGGTCGCAGAGGGGCAGATTTCGCCGGCGACGAGCTCTCGCCTCTTGATCGATTCCATGTCGACATCCGCGGTGTCGGCGACCGTGCTCGTGCAACAAAGCGAAACCGGGACTTTGATCGGCACTCAACCGATCACGACCCCCGTAGGGTTCGGGACCGCTGTGGGTGTTGTTGTCATCGCTGGTGAGATCTACGTGGCGGGATCCGATGCTGTGATCGGCCGCGTGGACTTGAACACCAATACGGTGGTCGACACCTTCGCGATCTCCGTACTCAACTGCTCGGGGGTCCTCGATCAATGCCTGATGGACCTCGGCGTCATCGGTTCCGATCTCCTCGCGGTCAGCCTTGGTGGGCAGCTGTTTCGCTACAGCGTCACTGGAACGCTGATTCAGAGCTGGACCTTGCCTTTCCAGGTCGGTGGCGTCGACTCAGACGGCACAAACTTGTTCACGATCGGTCTCTTCGACGGCGTGATTCGTACGCTGGATCTTACTGGCACAGTTCTGTCTTCGACGACGACACCTTTGGGTTCGTTCGCACCCTGGTCGCTCGACTATCTACCAGACACCGGCACGTTTCTCGTATCGCAGCTGCCGATGGACAACCTCCTCGAACTAGATGCCGCGGGCGCCGTGCTTGCCACGACCCCGTGGGCCAGCGGTGAAGCCCTGACGGGCGCCTACGCAATCGCACCACCGGCTGGTGTCCTGTTTCGACGTGGTGACACGAACGGTGACGGGGCGCTGAACATTGCCGATGCGATCTACCTGCTGGGGAACTTGTTTCCCATCGCGACGCCCAACCCGATCGATTGCGAAGACGCCGCCGATGCAAACGACGACGGCAGCCGCAACATTGCGGACGCAGTGGCGATCCTTGGCTCGCTGTTTGGCACCCCCGCGCAACCGCTGCCGGCGCCCGGCTCGTCGTGCGGGCTGGATGCGGCACCAGCAGATCCGTCCGATTCATTCGGATGCGTCATGTACGTGTGTAGCCCCTAGGCGGTGAGTGAACGGCGTTTAGTGAACGGCGGTTGGTCAACGGCGTTACTGAGCAGCTTCGGACGCCGTTGCGACTGTGCCCTTGGTCACTCGGGGACTTCTCGATCGAGGCGCTCGTTCCACTCGGCTTGATGTTCGTGCCAATGCACCTGCTGCAGGACAGAGTCGCGCAAGTAGGACCAGTCGGGATCGGCATTTCTCGTCAACTGGACCGGGTACGCTTCGTGCGTTTGCGTCAGTGTGGTCAGTCGCTGCCCACAGCTCGGAACATCGGCCGTGTAGAACACCCACTGCCGCGCTCCGTCGAAGGTAAGTACGGCCGCCAGGAAAGCGAGTCCGTCCCCTTCCCACGCGTCACACAAGAGTTTCTCGAACTGCGCTAGCTGCAGAGCCTGCGCGTCGTCGGGCAGCGCACTAGACCCTTCATCGGCGAACGGCCAGACAACGAGAACGTGGTCGCCATAGCCACTGGTCTCACCGACTTCGATCACCGGCGTGCGAAATCGGATGTTGAATGCGCCGTCTCCGGTCTGGCCATCCAGCCCGGCCCACACATTGTGCCGCTGCACTCGAGCGACCTTACTCAAACCCACCAAATTGCACTCCGAATCTTCTCGCACTCGCGGAACTACAAGACCACAGCACCCTCTACGCGTTCACTCCTCGACAGCGGCGCGCAATCGGTCGATTGCCTCGTCCCACTGTGCAGAAGCGCGGGTCAGGTAGTCTCTGGCCTTCTCGATCGGACCCGGGCGAATCTCGACACGACTCTCCCGGCCGATGCGCTGGCAAGAGACGACGCCGGCTTGCTTGAGTACCTGCAGATGCTTGGTGACACCCTGGCGCGTTAGATCGAGACCGGCTGCAAGCTGCACAATAGAATGCTGCTTCCCGTCGCTCAAACGAGAAAGAAGCTCGAGGCGGGTCGTGTCTCCAAGGGCCGCAAAAACGGGTGCAGCAACAGCACTAACCTTCAACATAGGCGGCGACGTTCTTACCCTGAATGTCCCAACCTTCCGTGTTCGAACGCAGCACTTCCAGTCGTTTTGCTTCAGGAAACTGCAAAAAGCCCGACTCGGTGATCGTAAGACGCGTGCCGGTTGCTGTGGGTTCCAGCTGAAACTCGACTCGGACCTTCGCGTGCTCGTCGTACTGTGTGTCCGGGTCAACAGCACTTGGGGGCCACGAGAAAGCGAACAAGCGCTCGTTCTCCATCTCCTCCGTCAAAGACACCCACTTCATGTGTTCGTGACCCGGGTAGGTGATGTTTCCCGTGGTCGTCTCCCCCACCACAAACGGGTTGTCCAGCCGCACTCGAAACCACTCGCCAAACTCGTTGTGATCTGTCAGTGCGCGCCAGACCCGCGCGACTGGCGCGGCAAGTTCGACCACCTTCTCAATGCGGTCCTGATCCTTGTGTACATTCATCATGCAACCTCCTAGTTGCGCTTAATGTAACCTCCCGCGGCACAAAGGCAACTCATTAGTTGCCTTTTTTCTCGTCAAATCCAAAGCCGCGGCGAGCGCGAACAGACCCAGGGCCACCGAATTGAAAGGAGGAACCTGATGTTCGACCCCGACACTGCTTGCGGCACCACGCTGAGGGTTTCAGAGCAGCGCCAAGGAAGTAGAGCCGCATGTACTCGATGATGGACGCTCACCCGTCGACGGTGATCGTCGTTGTCGGAACAACCCTCGTGACACCTCTGTATCTACTGGCGACGTTTGTGTTCAGCGGCGCCTCGGCGCGTAAGGGACTGCTGGTAGCAGTGGCGGCTCTTGTCTTTGCAACCGTGCAATTCTGGGTCTGCTTGAGCGATCTCCCTGGCAGGCTGGGACTGCCGGGGAACGCAGTCGTACCCGCAGCGTGGATCCTGCCGACGATACTGCTACTCCTGTTTCGCCGCTGGGTCCTCAGCGATCCGCTGTCGCAGCGTTGGCTGGTAGGTCTGCAGCTGTTTCGAGCGATTGGCGCGGTCTTCTTGGTGGAGATGGCACGGGGCAACCTCCCTGGTGTATTCGCCTATCCCGCCGGCGTGGGTGACGTCGCTGTTGCGTGCATCGCCCTGGCGGTACTCTTGCGGTACCGCGGGCAGCGAATCCCGCGCGGCGCAGTGCTGCTTGTCGTGCTGGCCGGCCTGGCCGACTTCATCAGTGCTTTCTTCTTCGGCTTCACGTCTTCCGAAACGCCGCTGCAGCTGTTCTTCCCGGTGATCCCGAACGACGTCACTTCCTTTCCCACGGGCATGATCCCGCTATTTCTCGTACCGTACGCGATCTTCTTTCACTTTCTTTCGTGGTGGAACTACCTGCTGCACGAAAAGAAACCTCACGCGTAGTCTCTCCGCCAGTATCAACGACGGAGGAGACGCAGCTTGCGCGTCTCCTCCGTTTCGGCACTTCAAGGGGCAATCGAACCCATCAGGGACATGCAGGTGAGTTGACGCACCCGAGATCCCCCATCGGCAGGGTGGAACTATCTGGAGTCGGGTCCGCTCCACATGCCGCAAAGGGCGTGGGTGGTTGGGCGCCGCCAGCAAAGAGGAAACTCAACGCTGCGACGGGATCAGCGATGTTGACAGTGCCGTCATCGTTTGTGTCCATCGAGTCGAGGCAGTCACCTGCTCCGAAGCTAAAAAGGTACGACAGCGTGAAGACCGCGTCCGCGACGTTGAACGAGCTGTCTCCGTTCGCGTCGCCCCGACGGAACTCCGGCATGGGCGCCGGAGAGTCGATGATCCCGATCGTCATGAAGCCCTCGTCGAAACTGGGCGTGTAGTTCACACCGCCCACGGTGACGTGGTTCACGGCGGGCACCATGTTCACGTCGTTCGAAGTCGGCTGCACGGGTACCTGCAAGAACGTCGGGGCCGGCAATGCGAACAGGAACGCTGCAATATCGTAGGTCAGGTCGACGACTGCTGGAGATCCCAGGAAACTCAGCGAATCCCCAGCACCAACGACACAGTCAACCCGCGCTCCGTTGGCAAGATCGACCGACAGGAACGCGGGTCCACTGCCGCCGTTGAGGCTCTGCACGATCGGCGTCACAGCGGCACTCTGCAAACCCAAGCCGAGCTGCGTCACGATCGTCATCGCAAAGCCCTCGACCGCTGACGGTGCGTTGTTGGGGCTGAACTCGACATATCGCACCCGCGTCGAGATCGTACCGGCGCCCGCACTCTGCTCCAGAATGACTGCTTCGTTATCGACTTGGCACGTGAAGCCGTGGTTCGACACGAAATCCAGCGATGTGGCCGGCTCCAGGTGCACCGTCGCTGGCGACGTCGAATCGACGTACACCTCGTTCAAGATCGGACCAGCCACACCTAAAGCATCGGAGAAGCCGATGGTTGCTGTGGGCATCGGCCCGCCGACGAACGCAGTCGGGATCGTCTCGAGCTCCAGCACAGTCATCGTAGTTCCGAACGAGATGTCACTGGTGAATGGGACATCACCGGGAACCGGCGGCGGCGCGTAGAGGCAATCGACGGCGGTTCCGCCGGGCAGATGATCAACAGTAAAGAACGCTGGCGCGCTACCAACGATCGCTAACAGATCATCCCCCGGCTGCACCGATACCGGGGTGAGGATCGACGTGTCGTAGGCAATCGCCATCTGGAAACCGAGCGTCGACGGGTTCGGCGACGCCGCATTGTCGACCCCGGAGATCGAGGCGACGGCGTTGAATCGTGCCACGCCATTTTGCGGCGGCACGTTGATCTTGAGCGGTACCTGCAGCGCAAAGTGAAAGCCGAGACTCTCGCAAGGATCGGGGATCCAGTTGCCGTTGTTGTCGCTGAAGGCCCCACTCTCGATGTCGAGTGCGTCGGGAAAGTTGTTCGTGTTGCAGTCAGCGAACGGAGGGAAACACACGCCACCACGACCGTAGATCGAGTCGGCGCCGGGTGCGCCCCAGTCGCGGATCTTGTCCGCCCATTCGAAGACGAGCGACCGCACCTGCGACGCCGTTCCGCTGGGATTGACCGACCACAGGCAAGCAACCATCCCGGCTGCATGAGGAGCCGCGCAGCTGGTCCCGATGAAATTGCTGAAGAACGAACCGTTGGTGCTGGTCGGAGCGCAGATGTCGGGACACTGCGAGCCTTCATGAGTCGGCCCCTGCGACGAGTACACGGCCGCAATCCCATTCGTGAAGTTCGACGACCCGTAGAACGCGGACTCGACCGCACCGACAGAAATCGCATTGGCGTGCGTGGCGTCCGACGGAGTGAGATAGGACTGTTGGGGAACTACATACTGCAGCCACGTCGCGCCACCACTGTGGATGGAGAGCTCGGTACCGGGTCCCGAGATGCGGCGAATCGCCAGGTTCACGATGACAGAACCACCTGTTGTGTTCTCCCAGCTGACGCTCTCATAGGTCTCGCCACTGGCCGTGGAACTGTCGAGGATCACCGTATTCGTGACATCATAGAGCGTGACATCGTAGTCATGGGTGCCGCCGGCCCGATCCCAGGTGACGCCGAAGCTAACCGTGCTGTCATCATCGACAATCACCGTCAGCGACTCGTCGCTCAGGTCGAAGTTGTGCCAGTCGTCGGCGTCTTGATCCGTGAAGCTGCCGCCGTAGTGGTTATCAGCACTGTTCCCAGCGCTACTGAGAAACAGGATGCCGTTGCTTCCGGCAAAATTCACGGCGTCGCAAGAGGTGCTGGAATCATCTTCCCAGCTGGGCCACCAGGCGAGCGACATACACACGACATCAACGCCGAGCCCCGGTAGCGTGTTTGCGGCTGCCAGCACTTGCGTCTGGCTGGCGACGCGAATGATCGAATACTGAGCTCCTGGTGCGTGGTCGTAGACAGTCTCAACAACGAAGCGGCCGTGATTGTCGTCCGAGTCACCAGCCAGGAGTCCGTTGCCTGTGAAGTCGTACCCGTCGTAGGGGCTCGGGGCATCCCCACTACTGACCGAGTCGGCGAGCCCTACATAGCCGACGTCAATCACCGCGATGTGAATCCCGGAGCCGTCATAGCCGTCGTCGCGGTAGAGTGCAGTGTCCATCAAAGCTGGCCCAGTCCCTTCGGTAGCCGTGGCCTGCAGACCGGCGCCGCACGGGTGGATCTGCCACCCGGTTGGAAGGCTCCTAGCAAGGGTCGTCAGCTGGCGCGCTGGTGCCCACCCCTCCACCGCTGCGGGAAACGAGTAGACCACTTCAAACCCGAATGCTTCGAGCTGCTGCGAGTTCAACGACTCGCCCTTGGGTCCGAAGATCTCGACCCGCACCTTCTCGTCATCGCGGATCACGATCGACTTTGCCGCCAGGACGCGACGATGGTCATCGATCGTACCCAGCGAGTTCCGAACCAGGGCTTCAGCGTGCGACAAGCACGCAGCCATCGGGGCCGCGTCAGCGCGTTCGCTCTGTGGCGGACTCTGCAGGTCATGACTGTACAAAGCGAGGTTGGGCTGCTGCGCCCTCACAGCAGAGACAGTGACGAGTCCGGCGACAACTACTGCAAACAGCGTCCGTTTCATGGGTCCACTCCTAGAGATAGAGGAAGTCTTTGTGGGGCAGCCCTCACGCTGGTGCCGCCGACAAAGAAGGACACGAGAGAAGCGCGCGACGGGGATCACGGTTTCTCGAGGAACGCCGCAACGTGTTACAAAGATAGAACTTGCAGATCGAGAACCGGGGCGTGACGTCTTGCCTTCCGGGTGGCGAGAGGTACGATCGGCTGACGCGGCGTGGTCGCCGCCGGTGTCCGGCGGGACGCAGACAGTCGCAGGGCCTTACTCAATAACAACTCTTCTGTCGTGGAGGTCTGGTTGCAGCCAGCTGTCACACAACTGCTGCAGGAGATGCGGGGCGGCAACACGAGGCCGATCAACCGTCTCTTTCCGCTCGTGTACGACGAGTTGCGGCTGCTTGCGCACAGGCAACTGCAGCGCTACCGGCCGCAGCAAACGCTCAATACGACCGGGCTACTCCACGAGGCCTACTTGAAGTTGGTCGATCAGACGCAAGCGCTGATCGAGGATCGCAGCCACTTCTATGCCGTCTCGGCACTCGCCATGCGTCAGATCATCGTTGACTACGCGCGATCACGACGGGCCCACAAGCGCGGCGGACCCGATCGTCGGCGCGAGCTGCTCGATGCAGTCGACGGTGCGCCTGCGCTTGCCGATGAGCAAGCTACAACGATCCTCGATCTCGACGCAGCCCTGGTAGCGTTGACAAAGCGTGACGAGCGCCTCGCCGAGATCGTCAACCTGCGCTTCTTCGGTGGACTCAGCGTCGAAGAAGTAGCGGAGGTGCTGGGCGTTTCGGTACCGACCGTCAAGCGGGACACGCGAGTCGCGCGTGCGTTCTTGAAGCGCGAGATGGACCTAGCCAGCGATGATGACAGCACCGATCGGAGAACCTCGTGATCAGTTCTTCGCAACCGGACTGGGGTGAGATCCGGGCGCTTCTCGAACGCGCATTCGAGCTCGAGCCTGCCGCCCGCGCCGCATTCCTGAACCGTGAATGTCCGAACTCTACCGTGCGCCGCGAGGTCGAGTCGCTACTAGACGCCGACGAAGACTCGGAAAGCTTGGTCGAACGCCCCATGACAGAGGTTGCCGGCGACCTACTGCAGGAGATCGCCAACGACGACACGCCCCACCCCGGCGACTCGGAGATCGATGGCGTTCCCGACCACCTGAAGCGCGTCGGTTCCTATGAACTGCTCAAGCCGTTGGGACGTGGCGGGATGGGTTCGGTCTACCTGGCCAAGCGCAGCGACTTCAAGAAACTGGTCGCGATCAAACTCATCCGGCGCGGCATGGACACAGATGACATCGTGCAGCGCTTCCGCAATGAACGTCAAATCCTAGCGAGCCTCGATCACGCCAACATCGCCCGCCTCCTCGACGGCGGGATGACCGAAGAAGGGCTGCCGTACTTCGTCATGGAGTACGTCGAGGGACTGCCGATCGACCTTTACTGCGATCGTCACAAGCTATCGGTTCCAGAGCGACTCCAGCTGTTTCGCGTCGTGTGTGACGCGGTCCAGTTTGCGCATCAGAACCTTGTGGTGCATCGTGATCTGAAGCCCAGCAACATCCACGTCTTGCCGACGGGAGAGGTCAAACTCCTCGACTTCGGCATCGCCAAACTCTTGAACCCCGAGATGGCTTCTTCAGACGTCGTCGTTACGTTCCAATCGCGGCGTTTCTTGACCCCCGAGTACGCTTCACCGGAACAGGTGCGCGGCGAGCCCGTCACGACAGCCACCGATGTCTATGCGCTGGGCGTCCTTCTGTACGAGATCCTGACCGGCAGCCGTCCCTACCGCACAACGAGCCGCAGTCCGCGGGAACTCGAACAGAGCATCATCTCAGAAGACCCAGTGCGACCCAGCACAGCAATCGGCACTGCCAAGGCCACGGAGCGGACCGACGCTACGGCCGACATCAGCGAGGCTCGCGGCACACAACCAGAGCGACTGCGTCGTGCGTTACGCGGCGACCTCGACAACATCGTGCTGATGGCGATGCGCAAAGAACCCGTCCGCCGCTACGCATCGGCGCGTGAGCTCGGCGATGACATTCAGCGTCACCTGTCGCAGCTGCCGATACGCGCCCAGAAGGACACGGTGCGCTACCGCCTGGGGAAGTTCACGCGCAGAAACAAGGTCGGCGTGGCTAGCGCTGTCGTAATCGCGCTGTCTCTCGTGGCGGGCCTCGTCGGGCTGCAATGGCAACGCAATATCGCGCGCGATCAACGGGATACGGCTCAGCGCGAGACGGAGCGCGCCAACACCGCGAAGCAGGAAGCGCAGCGCCACGCCACCAAGGCCGCTCGCGTCACGGACCTACTGGTGAAGATGTTCGAGGTCGCTCACAAGGGGCAGACTGGGGGCGAGGCGCTGACGGCGCCGCAGGTCCTCGAGCACGGCACCGAATGGATTCAGCAAGAGTTGCTCGACGAACCGGAGATGCACGCTTCGATGCTGCTCGTGGTCGCCCGCATCTATCACACGCTGGGCCTATGGCACGACCGACTCCCGCTCTTGCGGCAAACGGTCGGGATTCGGCGACAGCTGTACCCAGAGCCCCACATCGAACTAGTTCGAGCCATCCGTACACTGGCTGAAGCTGAGGGAAGTGTCGGCAACGCAGAGGCAGCCGATCGCCTCTTCGCCGAATGCATGGCGATGGTCCAGGGACTCTACGAGGGCGACCACGGAGAGACCGCGTTGACGTTGACGCTGTTTAGCTATTGGACGGGGACCAAGGGCGAGCGCGAGACGACGCTGAGGATGCGGCGGGAGTCTCTCGATATGCGTCGACGGATATGGGGCGACTCGCATCTGATGGTGGCGCAAGGTCTCAATGACTATGGCTTTGCGTTGAACAGCGAAGGGCGCCTTGCTGAGGCGGAAGCGGCCCATCGTGAGGCACTCGCTATCCGTCGCCGCCACAACCCACTCGAGTATGGGACAGCGATCAGCTTGTCGAACCTGGGGGTTGTGCTGGCCGCGCGAGGCGAGTACGACGAAGCGATTGAGCTGATGCAGCAGTCACTGGAGCTGCGCCTGTCGCTATTCGGCGCGCACCACCACTACACCTCCATTGGTCAGCGCAAGCTCGGCGAAGTGTATCTACAGTTGGGCAAGCTCGGCCGGGCCGAAGAGCTGTTCACAGCGGCGCTCGGGCCGACCAGCGAATCGGTGCACCAAGGGCACTGGAAACTCGACACGATTCACTTCGGATTGACAGAGGTCCGGCTTGCCCAAGGGCGCATCGACGAAGCAGCCGACCTGCTGCGCACTGTCAAAGAGAGTCAGGCGGGGAGGTTCCTGTCTCCGTTCCAGACCGCTTGGCGCAAGGTGCTCGAAGGCGTCTGTCTCGGGAAGCAACTGCGCTACGACGAGGGCGAAGAGCTGCTGCAACACGGCTACAACACCCTCATGGAACAGTACCGCAGCGAGTCCGTGCACTGCCGCCGCGCCCGCGCGTTCTTGGTCGACTTCTACGAAGCTTGGGGGAAGCCGGAGCGGGCTCCCGAGTTTCGCCATTAGATGCTGCCTCCCCGATGGACCAACCTACAAACGCGCAGTGAGCTGAACCTCAGGTCTTCGGGCAGCGATTCCCTACCCCAGCGCTACGGAGTCATCGGCTCGAAGTCTTTGCCCTGCAACAACGCTACAAGGAGTTCGTCGAGGAGGCCGTCGGGCATTTCGGTGTCGTGCCAAGCGATGTCTTCACTCTCGCTCAGCAGCTTCACGCCCCAGACTGCGCGAAAGCCCGCGGTTTCGAAGGAAAAGCGCTGGTCGCCGATCAGGCCATCACTCTCCTGTACCAGGTAGCCCTCGGCGAAAATCCTCAAACGCTCCAGGATGTCTCGCTGGCGCTGGCTGAGGTCCTCTTGGGATGGAACGTATAGGGGTTGAGAAGTTCCCTCGAGCAAAGCTGGTGTCTGACCGGGGACCAGGCGCAGTGCGTCTGCATAGACCCGTCCGTCTCGCACATAGATAGACCGCCAAAGCAGCAGGTTTCCGATCACCGGGGTCACTTGGCGCTGTTCCATTACATGCCCGCGGGCAGCAGCCAACTGTTCCTGCGCGGCGAGACCGCGGTTGTGCTGCTGCACACCCAGCCCAATGTAGAGGAGCGCCAAAACCAGACCGGCGGTGTTGGCATATTGGGTCCAACCCTTCGGGCGCAGGTAGGTCAGCCCAATACCAATCAGCAGCGGCAACGTAAACAGCGGGTCAACGACACTGATCCAGTCCCAACCCGCGCGCTGATCTGAGAACGGCCAATACAGGAAAGTACCCCATGCGGTGGCAGCATCCAGCACACCGTGAGTGGCATAGCCGGCAGTGGAAGCCAAGATCGCTGCCACCCGTTGCTCGCGGATGCGCTTGAACCACAAGAACGGCAACGCGGCCAGCACTCCACCAACGGGGATGAAGACCAAGGCGTGTGTGAAGTGACGGTGCAGCTCCCACGGCAACGCGGGGTCACCGAGTCCGCCCCACGCAACGTCGATATCAGCCAGGGCTCCACCACTCGCACCCAGGACGAGACTCCAGCGCCCCAAGCGTGACCAAAACGCCTGACCGGCTACGGCGGAACCGAGTGCGGTCTGTGATATTGGGTCCAACAACTCCTCCGCGTCGTGATGGGCTCTGCTCGAAGCGCGCTATCATGCACGCCGGTTCGCCGATTGCGAGGGAGTTCTGTCACGCCGTTTCGCCGACCGCGCCGCCGCGATCGCCGCCGCGCTGGCCGCTCGAGACTAGGGACATCCCGAACTCCCGCAAGCCAACATGTGAGGAGTGGCGGCCAAGCCACAACTTGGAAAGGGCGGGGGTGGTGGAGAGCCGCCTTGGAACAGATACGCGAGCAGCGCCAGCAGATCAGGCAGTGGATCGAGTATGCCATTGTCATCGACATCTCCAGCGGCTTCACAAGCCAACGGCGTGCCCGTCTGAAAGAGGGCCTGCGCCAGCAAGATCGCGTCGACGAGATTCACACCGCCATTCCCATCGACGTCTGCGCGGATGAATTCGGTTGCGGCCAACGATGTAATCGCAATGGAGCCACTCGTCTGCACTGGCACCACAGGAGCACCGCCCAGCTCGACGACCAAGGTTTGCACTGTAGGTGTGCTGAGAGTATCGCAGAAATCGAGAGACGCCGTCGCATTCTGCACCGCCGGGTTCAGATCATAGGTAGCGACGTTCAGTTCGTAGCCTGTCCCTGGGGAAAGAGTCGCCGTCGCGAAATCAACGACAACACCGACGGTGAAGCCAGTCCCCGGATTGGGAGAGATGTCGATGGCGTTGAATGCTGGCGGCCCGCCGTGGCTAACAGTCGCACTCGTGAAACCATCGACCACGCCCGCGACCGTGACCAACGTGGCATCGGAACAGACACCGTACGACCAGCCGAGGAGATCCAAGGGAGAACCCTGTGTTGCGTTGACGGCGTCGTAACTAACGGACACGGACACGGTGTCCCCTGGGGCAGCGACCGATGCATCCAGCGATAGCTGGTAGCGGTCATCGAACTGTGCCATCGTTGCCGTCGGGCAGACGATCATCGCAATCACGATCGCAATCAAAGGCTGTGGGACTTGACTGACAACCCATGTCATGATGCCTCCTCGTCCGTCGCAAACCGAGGTTGATTCTGTCGACTGAGAACGCTCCCAGCGTAGCAGGTGCAAGTCGCTCGTGTCGACCACGTGCAGCGGGTGCCAATGCCTGCCGCAGGCTCACGCAATCCCGTAGCGCTCGAGGAGCGGCTGTTGATCGGGTTCACGCCCCATGAAGTCACGATAAAGATCCATCGGGTCGCGACTGTTACCGCGCGCGAGAATCTTGTCGCGAAACTCCTTGCCGACCTCGCTCGAGAAGAGGCCCGCGGTCTTGAAGCGCGAAAATGCATCCGCATCAAGGACCGCAGCCCACGCGTACGAGTAGTAGCCGCCCGCGTAGCCAACGGCATCGGAAAACAGATGCCGAAACGACGCGATCGCAGCGTACCAAGGCGGCAGCGTGACCGGCACGTGCTCGCCTTCGACGCGGCGACTGAACGCAAAGACATCGCCATCGCGTTCTGGATCGAAATCGGTATGCAGACGTAGATCGAGCATGCTCTGCCCCACTTGCCGCATCAGCTTTGTAGCACTGCGATAGGTCCGCGACCGCTGCAGCGCGGCAAGCAGATCGTCAGGGATCGTGGAGTCGTCGTCTACATGGCGCGCGATGAGGTCTAGCGACTCGCGCTCCCAACACCAGTTCTCCATGATCTGCGACGGGAGCTCGACAAAGTCCCACGCAACGCGCGTGCTGGCCAAACTGGGCACAGTGACTCGGGAAAGTATGTGGTGCAGCATGTGACCGAACTCGTGGAAGATCGTCACAACCTCATTGTGGCTGAGGAGCGCTGGAGCATCGCCGATCGGCGGCGTCAAGTTCGCAACCAGCAACCCTGCAGCTGGGCTCCACGTCGACTCGGTAGGTTCAGCGATCAACAACGGGCACATATAAGCGCCGGCACGCTTTTGCTCTCGCGGAAACAGATCGGCATAAACGTAACCCAGCACGCTGCCGTCTTCGTCACCGACCCTGTAGGTGCGGACCGAAGGGTGCCAAGTGGGCACATCCTCGACCCGGTCGACGGTGATAGCAAACAGCCTGCGCAAGAGCTCGAACAGACCATCCAGCACACGGTCAACGGAGAAGTAGGGCCGTAGGAGCTCGGAATCAAAGTTCAGCGTTGCACGCCGTTGCTTCTCTTCGTAGTAGCGATTGCTCCAGATCGGTATCTCGCCCAGTGCACTCTCTGCGTCGCCAGCCATGGCCGCGCGAAATGCTTTGAGATCCTGTTGTTCGCACTCGAAGGCCGGTCGCGCGCGACGCTGCAAGTCCTTCAAGAACGTCGCGACCCTCTCACTGCTCTGCGCGATTCGATCAGCCACGATCCAATCAACGAAATTCGGATACTGCAGCAAGCGAGCCTGCTCTGCGCGTAGCTTCAGCATCTGCAGAATCACATCACGGTTGTCGTAGCGCCCCTCGGAGGCGCGACGAAAGTGGGCTTGCGTCATCTCTCTGCGCAAGGCCTCGTCGTCAGCATAGGTGAGTACCGGGCCGAGGCTCGGAGCATCCAAGGTGAAACGGTATCCGGCCCGCTGCTGCCTCTCTGCGCTCTGACGGGCCGCGGCCACAGCGTGCGCTGGCAGACCGCCCAAGCGTGACTCCTCCTCGACGAAAACCTCAACAGCATTGGTCGCGTCGAGACAGTTCTGCCGAAAGCTTGCTGCCGCGCCGGCGAGTTCAATGTTCAACTCTGCCAGACGAGCCTTGGCGTCCGCAGGCAGCGTCGCTCCGGCTCGCACGAAACGATCCAGCGTCTTCTCCAACAGGCGCGATCGCGTCGGGTCCAAGGCTTTGGCCTCGTCGGTCTCCGCGAACGAACGCAGCCGATCCCAAAGGGGACTCGACAATACGGTACGCGACTGGAACGCGCTGACCTTGGCTTGAGCAGCAGTCACGGCAGCCCGAATCGCGTCCGTCGACGCAACACTCTCCAGCTGCCGTGCGACAACAAACAGCTGCACGACCTGACGCTCCATGCGCTCGAACGCACCCAACGTGTTGTCATAGGTGCACGCATCGGTCGCCGACTCCAGTGCCACCAATGTCGCCTCGCCGGCTGCGAGTACGTGATCAATCGCTGGCTCGATATGCTGGGCGTCGATTCGATCGAACGGGATGGGGTGCTCAAGCGCCAATAGCGGGTTCTGGTTTCTTATCTTCATGGTCACGCAATCAGAGCAGAATCGCGTGCAATGGTCGAGCTGCTAGAAGACGCAAAAGGCGACACTGCCTGGCGGGAGGCAGGGAATACGCACAATCAGGTCCACCCAGCACTCCAACGGCAGCCACTCAGGTTGGCCATGCCCCAAGCACTGTTGAATCCAACGGTGTAGGCCGCAACGAACTACTTCGCACCAACTACGAGGCTCCTCGACCTCCAGGGCACCGCAGTCGGTGACCTGCCTGCTCCTGGCGAACAAGGACCGAATCTTTGAAGCTGAAACCGCGCCGCAAGATGACGACCCTACCTACGATCCTGCTTCTTGCTGCCGGGTTGGTGTGTGTTTGGCTCTTTGGGTGCGCCATGCCCCGAATCACGCCCGGTCCGTCGATCAGCCACGACGCGCTGCCCAGCGCGTTCTTGCAACCCACGGCCGCCATCGATTCTGGCTCACAGACAATCCGCAACCTCGCGGCGCAAGTCACACAAGGGGCAACCTCGGATCGCGACAAGGCGGTCGCCATTCACGACTTCGTCCGCGACCAGATTCCCTTTGGCTGGCAAGAGTCGTTCTATGAGAACCGCGCGAGTGAGGTCCTCGCCGCCCGCATCGGGTATTGCAACACGAAGTCCACGCTGTTCATCGCTCTGCTCCGTGCCGCGGGCATCCCAGCAAGGCAGCACTTTGTCGACATCGACGCCCGACTGTTGCGCGGCATCATTGACCCGGGCACCCCCTACGTCGATCATTCGTTCACGGAGGTCTACCTCGAGGACACCTGGGTGCAGACAGACAGCTACATTGTGGATCGAGCAATGTTCGAGGCTGCGCGGGTGCAGCTAGCCGCAGCGGGTTGGACGATCGGCTATGGCATTCACGCCAGCGGGACCAGCAGCTGGGATGGAACGGCGAATGCGTTCAGCCAGTTCGCCGACGACGGTTCGAGTGCGAGGTTCACAACCAGAGACTACGGCGTCCACAGCGACGTCCTGACCTTCTACCGCGATGAAGAGCACACTTGGAACGCATTGAGTCCACCTGCCCGTCTCTTCATTCGGTTTGGCCTATCCCAAGCAAACAAGGCCGTCCAACGCCTCCGCGGCGGTGGCAGTTGAGGCAAACCCTGCCACAATCTGCTGACGCGCTGCGGAGATTCCGCTCAACGGGACTTCCGGCTGCCCAGCCTGCTGAGTCGCGTACGTCAGCCTCACAAGGACAGCGCTACGCCCGCGACAGAGGCGATCTTCATGCGCCGAGCTCGACAGCCACGAGGCGGTCGCGTTTGAGCTCCTTGGTGACTTCGTCGAGCCGGTTGTCTCCTTCGGTCTGCGCGATCACTTCATTGAGGCTGAGTCCCGATGATCGAATTGCGCGGATCAATTCATCTCGCGATCGCCGAAACGTCCTGCGCTCGAACCACTGCGAGATCGCCATCGAGATCCAGAAGCCAATGAAGAACGTCCCGATGTAGGCGATCGCACCGATCGACTTCGAGTACGTGGCGAGCTCCTCGCTACCCGCGCAAATCACGTCAACGACCAACAGGCTGACGAAGAGCACAGCTGGTGCGATGCCAAGGGCACCGCAACCGAAGACCTCGTCGATCTGCGTGCTAACGCGCGCCAGCCGACCGTATAGATCAGGGTTACTTTCGCGGAGCGGAGATGGACGCCCCTCCCACTCGTCCGCTTCATCGGCATAGACATCGCCCTCGTCCATGCCAACGAGCATCGTGTCGCCTTCTTCCAGAATCGGCTCCACCGCGTCGCGGACCTGTTGCCGACGCTGTTCAAATCCCGGATCAGAGGCTTTGTTGTCACACATAGGACCTCCTGGTCAATTCCACTAGCTTGCTGGCGAAGAGCCCCTCGCGTCGAACGAAACGACCGAGAGCACACGCTCTACGCCCGGAACGCCTAGTCGGCTTCCTCGCGGAGCAATTGGGGCGCCAGTAAGCGGAGGAATCTGGGTTTTCCGAGAGCGACGCAAGCTGTAGGCGACTTTGCCCAGATCTCTTTGTTGAAGGCAGAGATCTACCCGGATCCGCTGTCCTTGCGCGGTGCGTTCCGTCGACCGAAGATGGCCTGCACTTCGATCTCGATCTTGGGCGATTGCGGCACGGTCGTCGCAATGACGACCTTCCCCTTCACGAACGTGGTCGTCTGGTACTCAGAAATCACTACGTCGATCTCGTACGCCCGCTTCGGGTCGAGGGTTCGTAGTTCCGTCGCAAAGGCCCCATCGCCTCCTTCGACTTTGACGCTGACAACTTCGAACTCCTGCGAGGTGGAGGTCGCGCTGAGAGTAATGGTGCGCCGGATCGGTCGTGCCCCATCACGCAGCAAAGCTGCGGTGGTCCGGTTGTGGAAGCGCAGCATCTTGTCTGGTTTGACGGACAGGTAGTCTTGGTGCTTGACCGCAACGGGTAGGCTGCGGGTGAGTTTCCGACCATCAGCACTCTGCAGCGTGAGAGTCACGAGGCCGTTCTGGCGCCCACGCTGAGCAGCGGCACCGGCAGAGAGCAATAGCTTGTAGTGATTGTCAGCGACTCGCTCCTGCGTGACAGTGAACGTATCGTTCTTGGCTTGCACTCCCGTAAGCGTGAACCCAGTTTCCGTTGCTGCGAGCACGTTGGCAGCCAGCTGTTTGGCTTCGCCGTACGGGCCCGCAATCACCAGCTCTTGCGGATCGGTGCGCACCAACTCGCGGATCTCGATGTTGAAGTAGAAGACCGCGACGGGCTTCGAAGCGTCATTGGTGAACACGCTGATGCGTTTGCCCCACCGCCCTGGCTTCACGCTGCTGGTGTTGACTTCGAGCTCGAACGTGCCCTGCTCCCCAGGAGCAATGCTGCTGTCGAATCCGATCGATCGGGCACAACCGCACTTCGAGTTCACTCGCAGGATCTCGAGAGGCGCAGATCCACCATTGCCCACCTTCACCTTGCGCGTGAACACCTCGCCGCGGAAGTAGCTGCCGAAATACTCTTGCTCCACAAGTTGCACTACGGGCCCCGCACTCGCGGCGCCCTGCGCACTCGCAACCGTCGTCGTCGCAAAAAACGCAAGCGCGAGGCACGGTAGATAGACG
This sequence comes from Planctomycetota bacterium, assembly GCA_039028735.1. Classification (GTDB taxonomy): domain Bacteria; phylum Planctomycetota; class UBA8108; order UBA1146; family JAJFFE01; genus JBCCHQ01. The sequence goes on from JBCCHQ010000039.1 coordinate 37,437, forward strand.
GGTTGGAGAACCAAAGCCTTGATCATGAGACAACCTTGCGTGTGCTGTTCTGGTCTGAGTAGCCGGCTGCAGCCAAACGCCGCCGCCAAATACCTCCTGGCCGCGCGCGAAGAGCCCTACGTCACTCGTCTTGCAACACCAGCCAAGAAGGGGCCATTGAATCCTCTGGCTCGACACGAGGAAAGGGAAACGTAGCGAAAGCAGCCGCTATTCAACGAACTTCAGTGCCGCTTCACGCCGCGCGCGCCACCGACAACGTTCTCAACAGCCGGTGTGGCCGGCGCAGTCGAGTCCGTCGACGCTCGTCTCGGTGCCACAGCCTGGAGAAGGTGCGGGGATCGGTGCGGCCAGGCCGAAGATCGACAGCAGCGCAAACGTCGCGTCGACGAGGTCCAAGGCCCCGTCGTCGTTCGCGTCACATGCTGACCGACACGTGACCACGGCGCCGCCACCAAACAGGGAATTCAGCAGCAAGATCGGGTCCTCGATCGTAATCTGACCGTCGCTTGAACAATCAGCCCGCCGAAACGTCACCGACACGGGTACGTTCGTCGACGGCATGATTGGGACGGGCCGAATGCCGTCGCTTGCAGTCACGATGACGCTGACAATTCCGGTACCAACCGCCTGCACCGGCACTGTCCACGTCGCGGGACCGGTGGCCACGGGTGCGCCCAAGACCGCCACCCCGGGCGCACCGGGTGCGAGGGCTGCCGTCACGGTAACGGAGGCCGACCCGGGCAGCGGCGTCCCCTGCCAATCGCGCAGGGTCACGAGCAAATCAGCGCCGGTCGGGGTCTGGGTCACCCCCACCTCGGAGCGCACCGCATCCGGCCGACCGATGAGACTCTGTCTCCAGCTCGAGAAATCACTCTGCATCGCAATGACTGGATCCGGATCCGTGGGAAGTGCGAAGGCATAGTTGAGCGTCAAGAAATAGTCTCCGTCGGCACAGCCGTTGACGTCGCAAACGGAGATATGCCTTTCTTGGCAGCCATTACGACCCGAGGAAGTATTACAGTATCCCCCGCTCCCCAAACATTCGA
>JBCCHQ010000040.1:0-38465 GCA_039028735.1 Planctomycetota bacterium
CGACTTGCTTGGCGCTTCGCGCAACCAGTTCGCCAAAGCGCTTCTCGCAATCTACCTTTCTTTTCGATTGGACCAGCCTAGGTCCAATCGTCTTGTTGTCCGGTAGGTCCTCTTGCACGCTCTCTACGACTTGGATGGCGCTTCGCGCAACCAGTTCGCCAAAGCGCTTCTCGCAATCTGCCGTTTTCTCGATTGGACCAGCCTAGGTCCAATCGTCTTGTTGTCCTGCAGGTCCTCTTGCACGCTCTCTACGACGGAGGGTGGCGCTACGGCGGATCCTCTCCCCCTAATCCTCTCCCCTTGCCCTTTGCCCTTTGCCCTTTGCCCTTTGCCCTTTGCCCTTTGCCCTTTGCCCCTTGCCCTTGCCCTTGTCCTTGTCCCTTGCCCTTTGCCCTTTGCCCCCATACCTCATCCCATAACCATCCCCGTGGCGCTCGCTTCAACCTCCACCCAAGCGCGGCTCGGCGGGAGGCTAGCTGACGCGACAGACGAAGCCCTTGAGATACTCTGATTCGGGAAGGGTGGCGAGGGTGGGATGGTCTGCGCCCGCGGCGAGCGTCTCTATGATTTGTACATCGCGGCCGGCGTCTGCTGCTGCGTGCATCAACATTTTGCGGAAGTCGTCGTGGCTGACGGCTCCGGAGCACGAGAACGTGAACAACACGCCTCCGCCGCGCAGCAGCTTGAGACCTAGTAGGTTGGCGTCCTTGTAGGCGCGAAGGGCCGAATCCAACTGGTGTCGGCTGCGCGCAAGCTTGGGCGGATCGAGGATGATCATGTCGAAGGACAGGCGCCGATCGCGAGCGCCGCGTAGGTACTCGAACACGTTCGCGTCGACGTGGTCTTCGTCGCGAACGGGTAGATCGTTCGCGGCGCGGTTTCGTCGGGCCAAAGCGAGTGCTGGCGCGGATGAGTCGACGCTGACAACGCGGTGGGCGCCACCGAGTCCAGCCGCCACCGTGAAGCCGCCGCTGTAGCAGAACGCATCCAGAACGTCACGATCGTGCGCGTACGCGGCGACGCGATCACGATTGCTGCGCTGATCGAGGTAGAACCCTGTCTTGTGTCCACCGATCAGATCCACGTGAAAGCGACGACCGCGTTCGCAAATCGTGAACTCATCGCCGGGCGACTCGCCGCGCAGCACCCCCGCTACGCGGGTCAGTTGCTCCTTCTCGCGCATGTCTTCATCGACGCGCAACAGTACGCCGCGCGGCTGCACCTCGTCGACGAGTGCGTCGACGATGGTCTCACAACGACGTTCGATGCCAAGGCTGCTGAGCTGCAACACCAGCCAATCGCCGTACCGATCGACGATGCACCCTGGCAAACCGTCGGCATCGGAGTGAACCAACCGGTAGGCATCCGTGGTTGGATCCGCCGCTAGATCGGACCGCCGAGCCACCGCAGTCGCCACCCGCGCGGCCCACGAGTCCTGGTCGAAGGCGTCGCTCCCCCATGTCAGTACCCGCACCGCGATCTGCGAATTCGGATTCCAGAGACCGCGCGCGATGCATCGGCCCGCGGAATCGACCACAGCAACGACCGCGCCGGGCTCGGGATCACCGACCGTTTCATCGATCCCACCGGAGTAGATCCAGGGATGGCGGCGTCTGAGCGCGTGCTCGCGCCCCTTGCCCAGCCGCACGCCGATGTCGAGGTTTTCCATCTACAACACCACCACCTGCACTCGCCGTGCGAGTTCGATGCCCAGGACCCGCTCTTCGCCATTGATCTCCAAGACGAGCGGACCATGAAAGGGTTCCTGGCGCACGAACAGCAGCTCCGTGCCGGGCTTCATACCACGTGACTCGAGGTGAGCCAGCGCCTCCGATGGTGCATCGACAACGCGACTGACGCGCGCACGTTCGCCAGGCTCGACCTCAGGCAGCGCCACGGTGCCGTCGAGCTCCGGCAGCGAACCGTCGCGACCCGGAATCGGCGAGCCGTGTGGATCGACGCGCGGATAGCCCAGGGCTTCTTCCATGCGATTGATCAGTTCGTCCGAAACGACGTGCTCGATGCGCTCGACCTCGCCGTCGACGCGATCCCATGACATCCCCAGCACCTTGACCAGGTAGCTCTCGAGAATGCGATGGTTGCGGATCACGCGCAGCGCCTGGACCCGCCCCTTGTCAGTCAGTCGTACCCCCTGATAGGGACTTCGTTCGACCAACTGCGCTTCAGACAGGCGCTTCATCATTCGCGATGCGGACGGCGCGGAGATACCCAGACGTTTGGCAACCTGCCCAGTACTCGCACGCTCATCATCGCGTTCGAGCTTGTAGATCGCCTTGAGATAGTTCTCGATTGCTTCACTCGGCACAGGCGCCTGACCTCCATCTCGTGCTGGTGTATCAGAATCCCGCGCCGTTGCAACCGTGGCGCCCGGGCGCCCTCGCGACGCTCGCTGGGTTCACGCTTTGCACGCCACGTCATGGGCAGCTTGGGGCAGTCAGACACGTCAAGGCATCGGTCACGCCGTCGACACCGCAAAGCAGGTACGGCGCCGGGAGCGCGCCGTTGTCGAAGAGGGCACCGAGTAGCGTCACGACGTCGAGCAGGTTGATCGCCCCGTCGTCGTCGGCATCACAGGCATCCTGGCACGCCAGCGGCAGAGCTCCCCCAAACAGCCCTGTCAGCAGGCGGATCGCGTCGAGCAGCGAGTAGTGGCCACTGCCATCACAGTCCCCGCGGGCAAACGGTGCCGGCGAACACGTAACGTATTCGATTCGAAAGTCGTCGATGGCCGCTTCGACCGGGTGCGGTGCCCCCTGGTCCTCGGCGATGAAGCGAAAACGAGTCGCGGCGCTCGGTGAGACGATCGCGTTGAGATGAAACGTCGCTTCGAACCAGCCGCCCGTCGTCTCCGGACCCAGCGGACCGACGGTCTCGAGCGCCACCCAGCTCCCGGTCGCCCCATCCGCCGTACTGACCTCCACCCGCAGCGTGTCGTCGCCGACCAAAGCTGGAAAATGGCTGTAGTACCAACGCCAATAGCTCACGTAGTAGTCGCCGGCGGCCGACAGATCGAAGGACGGCGATACCAAGATTGTGGTCCCGCCGTCGACATCGCCAACGTCAGCCTGCAACAAGCCGATCTGGTTGTCGGTGATGTAGCAGCGGATACCGTCGGTGGATGTATCGAGGGCCGGCTGCGTATCGGTCATTGTCGGGTCCACGCGCTCCCAGGCTCCATCCGACGCCGTGCTGGCAGGATCAATCGCCCAACCCAAATCGTGTTCGAAGGTGTCGACGAACAGCGATCCCGAAACTGCGACCCGCGTGTGCAGCGCACCTGCTGGAGCAGCGGCAGGAAACGTGCTGGTGGTGCCATCGATGGCGTCCATCGTCACGTACCAGGCAACGGTGTCGCCGCAAGCATACGAGGGGAAGGTCGCTTCGAACTGGTCCCCGCCAAGTGCGACCAGCGGCACGGTAAGGAACGGTCCGCCGACGAGTCCGTGATGGAGCAACCCACTATTGGGTATTGGCGCAGACTCTAGCGGCGCGATGTGCAGCCGCACGGCGTTGGTGATGCCGGCATCGAAGCGCAGTGGCGGGGCGTGCGCCGTTCGGATGGCGACTCCCTCACGACTTGGGCAAGTCAGCCCGTGCTGCGCCACAGCCCAGCAAATCGATTCAAAGTGCGGCGTCCCGTTGCCGAGGTCTCCATCGTCATCGTCGGCGATCAACAGCTCGAAGACCGTCTGCGGGTGCGCGCTGTCTTGCCCCAACCCTCCCAATGTCACGGCGCTGAAGTCGACGAAGATCTGGCGTGCCTTCTCCAGACCTTCTACGGCCCCGTACAGCTGCTGCAGGTCGTTCTTCAAATCCCAGAAGACGCCGGCCAACACCTCCCCGCAAGTGTGAATGCTCCCAGTGCACGGGTACTGGAACTGAGTGTCGCCGATCCTGCGGACAAACGTCCCCGGCCCCTGGAAGTCAGCACCAATGCGCGGATCTTCGAAACGCAAGATCGACAGAGCATCGGCAAAGCCTTCCCCGAAGGCTCCTTGCCCGACGCCGAGAACATGCACGATGAAGTGTCCGTACTCGTGAGTAATGACACTGCTATAGGCACTATTGGCACAACCGCCCGCCCCCCAAGAAAACTCGAGCTCGATGTCGAAGGGATCGAAGAATGCACTGCAAGGCTGCGTGCGATTCACAGTGGCGAGAATCGGCTGGTCGATCCCGGTGAAGTGCGGTTGGCGGCTCTTGAAGAAGTCGTAGGTCGCCGTCACATGAAGGAACGCATTCACCTGCGACGTCGTGAACTGACTCGGTTGTCCGTTGTTGAACGAAAGATTGACCGTGGCCGGTGGCGTCGCGATCTCTTCGTCGTGCAAGTTGGCACCAGCATTCTCGACGACTTTCACCCAAGGCCCTACGAGGTCCGCGGCGACGGTCACCGGCGCCGTTGCTGCTGGCAACAGGAAAGTACCGTCCGCGGCCGTCACCGTTTGCGCCCCACCGACGACTTCTACCTCCAGAGACGCCAGCGGTCGCAGCGTCGGTGGGTTCGTCGGAGTATCGGGAAGCAACCCCGGTGTCGCCCGACCGGTCACCGTACCAACAATGTCGGCGCTGCAGATGCCGTCCCGGACCAGTAACAACTCACCCCTCTCTGCAGCGACAAAGAACGTCAGCCCCAGCGGACCGACCCGGGAGCGGCCTTGCCCGTGGATGCGCCAGGTACGTACACCGACTTGCATGCGCGGCAAGATCGCGAGCTCAGGTGATGACCAACGATCGAGGTGTGGGTACTGCGAACGCACCAACGACAGCGCGGTGGCCGCCGCAATCAGTGGGCCGCGCTGCGGCGTCACCGACGACGCGGCCGTGGACGCGGCGTAAACGACGCGCGAACCTCGCTGGCCAGCGGTGTCGTAGCAGCTGTTGTGCACGACCAACCGGGCGTTGCCACCGTCGACGGGCAGATCGCCGAAGCGTTGGCTGTACGCAAAGATGGTCAGCTTGCCGCCAGCGAACTCGTGCCGCCACTGCAGTTCGAACTGGCCGCCGCCGAGACGGGGAGCCAAGAGCCTCATCCACCGATCGGCAGCAGCCTGTGCCGTGGCAGTCGTTCTGTGTCCGGGCAACTCGACACCGACGAGTCTTGGTCGAAAATGGTGATTCTCGCCAAAGCCTGCCGTCGCGACGGCGACGATCAACAGCAGAAATACGGCGACTTGTCGTGCGCTTGCCTGCAACTGATCTTTCTTCCCGAACTCGACTCCAGCGATCGCCAGGTCGGCAGCCCTTGCCACACGTAACAGTTGCTTACGGCCGTACACCAGCTGGCGGCAACAGTTGCGCACGGTAAGCCCCCGTAGCGCGGGCTCCTAGTCCCCATTCTAACGCCTCTCGCCGCCACGACGAGAGGGCGTAAGGATTCGCGACGGAGTCACAAAACCTGTGTTTTTAGGCATTTCGGCGACATTGTGCTGTGGACCGCATCTGGCCGCTTTGTTAAGTTCCTGCGGTACTCAATTGCCAGAAAGGCTGGGTTTCTCCATGGGTAAGTGGGAGCAGAGTCTACTGGAGCTCATTCGCAGAGCCTCCTGTGAACTCACTCAAGACGTCCTCACCGCGATCTCCAAGGCTGCCAAAGCCGAGGATGCACAGTCGAGCGCGGCGGCCGCGCTGGATTTGGTGTGGGAGAGCGTTGCGATCGCGAAGAAAACCGGTGCTCCGCTGCTCGCGGACCCCGTGATCCCCCACTTCTACGTCACCACCCCGCCGCAGTTCGACGCGCTGGCGTTTCGCAAAGCCGCAGAAGAGGCGATCGCCGCTGCGACAAAGGCTGGCTACCTACAGCCGGAACTCGAAGATCTCGTCAGTGGCCGCGGTGCCAAGTCGAACGTCGGCGAAGGTAGCCCGTTCCTGCACTTCCACGCAGAAGAGCGCAAGAACGTCGAAGTACGTGTCGTACTCGACACCGGCGTCGCGCATGGGCCCGGCGCCCACTACACGCTGCCCGACGAAGCCATCGGGGCAGCACGCGACCTCAATGGGGTCCGGCGAGCGGCGTTGCACGCGCTCGTCAGAGCTCATGGGAGCGGTATCGGTCCGGGCGTCCTCGCCATTGGAATTGGCGGCGACCGCGCTTCGGGGCACGCGCTCGCGCATCAGCAGTTTCTGCGTCCGCTCGGCGAGAAGAGCCGCGTCAAAGCACTCGCCCAACTCGAAGCCAGAATCCTCGAAGACGCCAACAGCCTCGGCATCGGCCCGATGGGATTTGGCGGCAAGAACGTACTACTGGGCGTGAAGATCGCGTCGCAGCTCAGTTCGATCTCGCATGCTCATGTCTCGATCTGCTACCTGGGTTGGGCGATGCGCCGCCATGGCGCGGCCTTGGACGCGAAGGGTGCCATCGCAGACTGGTTGTACGAGCTGCCGCGAGAGAAGCAGCCGCCCGTCAAGTCCGCCGCAAAGAAGCCCGCGCCTGCCCCCGTCGCCAGCACCGAGACGCCAGCCGAAACAGCGAAGAAGGCCGCGAAGAAGACCTCGAAGGCCGCCACGAAGACTACGAAGGACGCCGCGCCGAAAGCAGCCAAGACGAAGAAAGCGCCGGCAAAGGCCACGAAGAAGAAGACGACTACGAAGAAGACGGCAAAGCCGGCGGCCAAGAGCACCGCAGCGAGGAAGAAGAAGTCGTGAGAGAGATTGCCCTCCCCCTCACCCCGCAAGACACCGCAGCACTCTCCGTTGGCGAGATGGTGGCCATCAGCGGCACGGTCTTTTCCGGCCGCGAAGCAGTGCTCCGTCACCTCTACGACGGCCATGCAGGGGAAGCGGAAACGCGCGGTCACTTCTTGTTCAACGGCGGTCCGCTGGTCAAGCGCATTGGTAGCAAGTGGTCTGCAACTTCCGTCGAACCAGAGTCGCTGCGAACTCTCGAACCGATCCTCGGCGAGCTGTTTGGTCGTTGTGGTTTTGCCGGCGTCATCGGCGCCGGTGGCGGCGAACGCAAGGTTCTCAATGCCTGCCGACGCTACGGAGCTGTCTGCTTGCAGGCTGCCGGTGGCGCTGGGCTCGCGCTGAACGAGCGGGTCGCGGCCGTCAAGCAGCCGCACTTCAAGGATCAATTCGATGGGCGCGATGCGCTGTGGGAGCTCGAGTTCGACGGCTTCCCGGCCGTCGTAACCATGGATTGCGCCGGACGCAGCCTCCCGGAGATCGTCGGCGACGTCTCGTCGCGCCGTTTCTTGGGGCTCGCTGACTAGTCGCGGCAATCGCTTCCGTTGCTTTCTGCAGCAGCGGCCGTGACAATTCCCGCTGTGCCAGCCACGTGCACGTGACCCGATCAACCTTGTCTGACTACGCGATGTCCAACCACACCATGTCTGACAACATCAGGAGTGCCTCCATGCTTCGCTCGCGTTTCGCGCTATCCTTCGCGCTTCTCTGCGCATTGACCTCGGGTCTTTTCTTTGTCGACTTCGGCAGCGTCCCACCGGTCGCAGCCCAGCCGGCGGCATCGCAGCCGAGCGCTGCTGACAAGAAGCCAAACCAGCAAGACGGTGGCTGGCGTCTCGCCAAGGAGAACAGCGAGTACCTGCGGATGCACGCAACCAACCCGGTCGAGTGGTATCCATGGGGCGAGGAAGCCTTCGCTCGTGCGCGGGAGCTACAACGACCCGTGCTGCTGAGCATCGGCTACGCGTCGTGCCATTGGTGTCACGTGATGCGCCGTGAGGCGTTCTCGGACGCGGGAGTGGCGCAGTACCTCAACAAGCACTTCGTATCGATCAAGGTCGACCGCGAAGATCTGCCGCACGTCGATGACGTGTACATGGCCGCCGTGCAAACGATCACTGGGCAAGGCGGCGGCTGGCCGCTGACGGCGTTTCTGACGCCCGAGAAACGCCCGTTCTTCGGAGGTACCTACTTCCCCATTGAGGCGAAGTACGGCCAACCGGGCTTTCAAGAACTGCTGACAAACATCATGGATGTGTGGACGAACCGGCGGCAGGAGATCACCGACGCGAGTAGCAAGATCACCGCGCAACTGAAAGATCTTTGGGTCCCGGTGCACGGGCACGTCGAAGCTCGCGCGTTCCTCCAGAAGGGCGTGGCGACGGCCGCCGCCAACTTCGATCCGACGCACGGCGGCGCGCGCGGCCCCGCGAAGTTCCCCGAGCCGCGGCTATTGATGTTGTTTGGAGCGCTTTCGGTACTCGAAGACCGCAACGATCTGCAGGAGCTCGCGCTCACGACGTTGCGCCAGATGGCACGAGGCGGCATCGTCGACCAAGTTGGTGGTGGGTTCCATCGCTACTCGGTCGACCCCGCATGGCGGGTCCCGCACTTCGAGAAGATGCTCTACTCCCAAGGACTGAATACCGAAGCCTACCTGGAACTGTATCGCTTTACCGGGCAAGACGACCTCGCACAGACCGCACGACAGACGCTGGATGCGATGTTGCGCGACTTCGCCCTCGATGAAGGAGGCTTCGCCGCCTCGTGGGATGCCGACACTGGCGAAGAAGAAGGTACGTTCTACCTGTGGACGCCCAAGCAAGTACTGGACGTCGTCGGCGACGAGCGGATCGCACAACAGCTGTGTCTGTACCTGGGAATCACAGAGGAAGGCAACTTCGAAGGCAAACGCAGCGTTCCCTATCGCGCGGCAACCGTCTCAGAGATCTCTCAACAGCTCGCGGCTCCGCCCGACGTAGTCCGCATAAACGTCCGCTCCGGCATCGCCAAGTTGCTCGCTGCACGGGCCAAGCGCGAAGCGCCGCTTCGCGACGACAAGTGCATCCTTGGCTGGAATGCGCTGGCCGTGTCAGCACTCGCCCGCGGCGCAGTGGTGTTGTCCGATGGGCGCTACGCGCAAGCCGCTGAGAAGGCATTGGCATTTGCCGATCGCCACCTCGCACTAGCTACTGGCTTCAAGCGTCGCTGGGCCAACGGGAGCGCCGACCATCCGGCGACACTGAGAGACTGTGCACTCCATCTGAGGGCCTGTCTCGACACGTACGAAGCGACCTTCGATCCGAAGCACGTAGCTCGCGCCCGCGAAATCGCCGCGTACATCATCGCGCAACACGGCCCCGACAAGCCGGGGCTGTTCTACGAAACCCCCGCCGGTGTCGATGTCTTGGTGAACCGCCGCCGCGTCATCGCTGACGACGCGCTGCCGTCAGGAAACAGCGTTCTCGCGCGCTCCTTACTGCGCCTCCACGGCCTGACGCGCGACAAGCGCTACCTAGAGCTCGCCGCCGGGATCATCGAAGAAGCGATGCCGCAGCTCGAATCGCGCCCACACCTCGCGCCGGAGTTGCTGCTTGCGGTCCTCCAGCACACGACTCCTACGCCGCAGATCGCCGTGACTGGCGATCGCCGCCACCCGATGACGCATGCGCTCCTCGGCGCTGTCTTGCACGGAAAGATCCCGTTCGCAGTCGTTGCCCAGCGCCAACCAGGCAAGGTCGGCGAGCGGGCGGCGACGATGATCCCGCTGCTCGAGGATCGCCCCGCAATCGGCCAACGCCCGACGGCCTACCTTTGCCTCGATTTCGTCTGCAAGAAACCACTGAGCGATGCACGCCTGTTCGCCGAAGCGCTGCAGGCCGCAGTCCACACCCCGCGCAAGGCGCCCGTTGGGCCCAAGCCTGAAACGCCAGAGTCGACGACACGTCCCACTTCACAGCCGAAGTGAGAAAAGGACCCGCCGGAACCTTGCCGTGCCGTACGGAATCCGGTAGGACCCTTTTCGGTGGTAACCCCGGTTGCCACAAACTGAGAAACACCGCGCGCCCGTAGCTCAATGGATAGAGTACCGGACTTCGAATCCGATGGTTGCAGGTTCGAGTCCTGCCGGGCGCGCCATTCTCTGCTCTCCCCGCCTGCGTTGTCGCCAAGCAACTCGCTAGCTCCAACAGGACTGACTCCGCGCGTTTGATACGCCCTACAGCCGCGGCCTATCACGAACGCAGGCAACTCCGAGTCGTCCGCATCTCGACCTAGCACGCGCACAGCACGCGGCACATTCTCGGACCTTGCACACGTCACCCAAAACGATCTGTGCCTACCGTGCTCACGTGGCGTTTGGGTGGGTCCAGAGCAAGACGTTAGGCTTCTTGGATGACATCGGGCCCACTTCGGTCTCGAGTTCCGATGGATCTAACGACTCACGCGACACAACGCGAAAGGTCTCCTGTGCCTCCTGCACCACTCCCTGCCAACGAGCGGCGACGACTGTCGGCGTTGATCCACTGCAACGTGCTGGACACGGTGCCGGAGGCAGCGTTCGACGACTTGACACACTTGGCCACCGAGCTGTGTGACACTCCGATCGCGCTCGTCTCGCTGATCGACACCGACCGCCAGTGGTTCAAGAGCCGCGTTGGACTCGATGCCGAGCAGACTCCGCGCGACCTGGCATTCTGTGGTTACGCAATCCTCGGGACCGACGCGTTGGTGATCGAAGACGCGACAAAAGACCCTCGCACGGTCGACAATGCGCTCGTCACTGGCGAGCCCGGCATTCGATTCTATGCCGGCGTGCCGCTGCGGCTGTCTTCAGGCGAGGCACTGGGAACTCTGTGCGTGATCGATACGAAGCCACGCAAGGCCGATCAACGGCTGCTCGATCGCCTACATGCACTGGCGGCGCAGGCAGCTGCGCAGCTGGAACTGCGTCACAAGATCGACGCACTCGAACAGGCCAACGGCGAGATCCGCGACGCGAGCGAGTCCAAGTCGGCGTTCCTTGCGGAGATGAGTCACGAAGTTCGTACGCCGATGACCGCGATCCTTGGATTCGCGGACCTACTCGCCACCGACGACGAATTCCGAAGCAAACCCGAGCAAGCAAATGAGGCGATTGGTGTGATCCAACGCAACGCCCAGCACCTGCTCTCTGTCATCAACGACATCCTCGATCTTTCCAAGCTCGAAGCCGGCAAGATCTCCTTCGACGCAGTGACTTTCGACCCCGCAGCGGTCATCGAGGGCGTCATTTCGCTGCTGTCTCCGCAGGCACGCGAGAAGGGAGTTGCTCTAGACGTACGCTACGGCAATGCGCTCCCGAATCAGGTCGTGAGTGACCCGACCCGCCTACGGCAGATACTCCTGAATGTCACTGGCAACGCCTTGAAGTTCACCGACTCAGGCAAGGTGGTCATTACATGCCCGGCGGACTCAGACACCGAGTCCCTGAACTTCTCGATCACCGATACCGGCATTGGCATGACGCCAGAACAGCTCGAGAGGGTCCGTTGCTTCGACGCTTTCACCCAAGCAGATGCTTCGACCACACGTAAGTTCGGCGGCACCGGCTTGGGCCTCCGCATCTCTCACATGCTTGCCCAGGTCTTGGGTGGTGGGCTGTGGATCGACTCAGAACCTGGAGTCGGCACGACGACGACATTCTCGATCGCAACGTGGAATGGGCAAGCGAGTGCAACGCTGACCGACACTGATGGAGTTGCTACTCAATCGCTGCAGGCAGAAGTGCTGGCCGACCGGCGCATCCTGATCGCCGAAGACGGCGCCGACAACCAGCTGCTGATCGGCTACATGCTGCGACGAGCTGGCGCGGCGACAGTGTTCGCCAACACCGGCCAAGAAGCCCTCGACCTGATCAACGACGTCGACGAAGCTCCCTTCGATCTGGTGCTGATGGACATGCGCATGCCAGAGCTCGATGGGTATGAAGCAACCCACTTGCTCCGTGAACAAGGCTCGTCCTTGCCCATCGTCGCGCTGACTGCGAACGCAATGGCCGGGGATCAAGAGCGCTGTCTGAATGCTGGGTGCGATGCCTTCCTGACGAAGCCGCTGGATCGCCAACAGCTGATCGAGACCTGCCGCGCCGCCTGCGCGCAGCTTGCCTAGTAGCATTGCGCGCAGCTTGCCTAGGTAGCATTGCGCACAGCTTGCCTAGTAGCATTGCGCACAGCTTGCCTAGGTAGCATTGCGCGCAGCTTGCCTAGCCGCGCTTGCTGCACTTTGCCTAGCAGCACTGCCGCACTCTCCCGAACGCTACCGCTTGAAGAAGAACGTCTGCGCGATGCGACCGTTGATCAGACCACTCTGAGCCCGCGGCTCGAGGTCGGCGTTCAGCATCTCGTTCGTGAACTCTTCGTGACTCAACGGCAGATTGAAGGACTCTTGCCCTGGGAGGAAGTCCCAGCGCTTGCGCTCTTGTAGAGTGTACTCGACACTTGGCTTCCCTGACGCAGACGCGTTCTCCGTCAACGAGTACTTCACGTAGCCCCACTGACGGTAGGTCATCGTCAGAGCAACAGCACAACTGACCAACGCCAGCAAGACCCCAGTGACTAAAACACGCTTCAACACGACCGCACACCTCGCCTCTGTCGCACGCGACCCATGCGTCGTTCCGAACAACGCGAATTGATCTCTTGCTTCGTGGCGTTTACGTTAGTGTCCATACATGTGGCACGCAAACCTGCGCTGCAGAAACCTACTCAACGTAGCCAGTCGAACAAAGGGGCCGCGCTGTGACAACCAACTCCTGTGGAACGATCTCTTGGCTGCTGCTCGTCCTACTCTTGGGCAACCCAAGCTCGTTGCTTGCCGACGACAAAGAGAAGAAGATCCGGTGGGGCGAGCAGGCTGCCAAACTAGCGCAGCCGCTGATCGACTCTGAGGTCGTACCGAGCCTCGTCATCGGGCTCTACGACGGCGGTCACACGGAAGTCCATGCGTTCGGCGTGGTGGGCCCGAAGCAGACGAAGCCGAACGGCAAGACCGTCTACGAGATCGGGTCGATCACGAAGGTATTCACCGGGCTTCTGTTGGCCGATGCCGTGCAGCGCAAGCAAGTCGCTCTGGACGACCCACTGAGCAAGTTCCTGCGCAAGGGAATCCGTGCGCCACAGCATCAGAAGACGGAGATCACGCTCGAACACCTAGCCACGCATCGGTCGGCGCTGCCGCGCGTTCCGGCGAACCTAGCCAGCACCGACCTCGTCGACCCGTATGCAGACTACGGCGAGAAGCTACTGCTCGAGTTTCTTCATCAGCACGACTTGGCGGCGGCACCGGGATCGGCATACGGCTACTCCAACTTGGGAATGGGGCTACTGGGGTATGTGCTGGCAAACGTCTCAAAGTCCGACTACCCGGCTCTCGTCAGGAAACGGATCGCGCGACCGCTGGCGATGAAAGACACCGTCGTGACGCTGTCGCCGAAGCAGAAGAGGCGTCGCGCGATACCGCACCGCGACGGCATCGCGGTTCAGCCTTGGGAGTTCGATGTGCTGTGTGGGGCCGGCGGAATCCGCTCGACCGTCGATGACATGCTGCTTTTCATCGCCGCTCACGTAGACGTAGCGAAGTCTCCGCTGGCAAAGACCATCCCGGTCGCCACATCGCGCAAGAGCGAGAACATGGGGCTCGGGTGGCACATCGCAGGCGATGGGATCACGCTGTTCCACAACGGCCAAACGGGGGGCTACTCGTCGGGGCTGTTCGTGTGTCCGTCGTTCAAGAAGGGCGTTGTCGTCTTGGCGAACGGCGCCAGCACCCACGTCGACGTATTGGCGGAGCGCTTGATACAGATGCTGTTCGGCATGAAGGTAGAGCCACCCGAGATTCGCAAGCGCGTCAAGGTCCCTGCGGCCGAGCTCCAGAAGCTCGCCGGCGAGTATCCGTCCACGCTCGGCTTCACGATCTTCGTGCGGGTCGAGAACGGCGCCTTGTTCGTGCAGCTGACCAACCAGGTCGCGATACGTGTCTACGCGAAGTCACCGCGTCGCTTCTTCTATCAAGACATCGCGGCCGAACTCGAGTTCGAAGTGGAACCGGGCGTAAAACATGCCAAAGCAGTGACGCTGTTTCAGAACGGGCGGGAAATGCGCTGTGAGCGCAAGCAGTAGCAACGCGGCCTCTGGAAGGCTTGCGCCCTGCTCGCGTAGCGTCGACCTGGACAAGGACTTGCAGACACCTGCCAGGCGCAGCGCAGCATCTGCTATGATCACGTCTTGGCTCTGAAACGCCCCAAACGGAAAGGCCTGCCATGAGAGCACTTCGTGCCCTAGTACTCTCGCTCGTTGTCTGCGCCGCTGCAGTCGCACACGCGGACTTCACTTACACCAACATGGCAAACCCAGCAGGCCTCAACCTCGTCTCGGATGCCGTGCACTGGAACAATCACATCAAGATGACGATGGCGACTGCCAGCGAAAAGGGCGCCGTCTGGCGCGCGGCCAAAGAAACTGTGGCCTCGGGTTTCACGACGACGTTCACGCTAGAGTTCGTCGCGACCTCCGGCGGTGCCGACGGCATGGCATTTGTGATCCAGAACAGTTCTGCAACCGCCATCGGCGATCACGCTGGTGCGTTGGGCTACGGCGGCTTTCTGAACTCGCCGCAGAACGGTATCCCAAACTCAGTGGCGATCGAGTTCGACGACTTCGCCAACGGCAACATGAACGATCCCAACGGCAACCACATCAGCGTTCACAGCGAAGGCGCGAACCCCAACTCGCCGCACGAGAACTCTTCGTTGGGTTCGGTCGCTGTGCCGCCACTGCCAGGCCCCCACATGTTCGAGATCGTCTACGATGGCACCAATCTATCGATCACGATGGATGGCGCAGCAGCGCCCAACTTGGTGGTCGCACTCGATCTGCAGGCACTGATCGGCGGCACGGATGCTTGGGTCGGTTTCACGGCTTCCACCGGTGGCCTTTTCGAAGAACACCGCCTGTGGGCCTGGTCGTTCCAAAGTGGCGGTGGCGGCAGCCAGCAGTTTGAGCGCGGCGATGTCGACGCCAGCGGCACGATCAACCTGCAAGATGCAATCATTGCCCTGGGAGTTCTGTTTCCACAAGGTACGCCAATGGCACTCATGTGCGAGGCAGCGACCGACGTGAACGACGATGACGCCCACAACCTCGCTGACGTCATTGTGCTTCTGAGCTACTTGTTCGTCGGGGGATCGCCACCTCCCGAGCCCCCACTAGGTGCCTGCGGGGTGGATCCTACTCCCGGGTCGTTGACCTGCGACACGTTCCCGCCGTGCCCGTAGAGCTTCGATAGACTCAACAACGCCCGCGCTCCCACAGACCGCCACCAGAGAGCAGAGGGGCGCTCGCCCAGGCCCTGTCGAACGCCATCGAACGCGCCTTCAACTATCTCCCTGCCCTCTACTTGCGCGTTTTGCACGAGTGACAAACGCCGTCCAGCCGAAGACTAGAAGAAGCCCCCTGCCGTCTGTGCCAGGCGTTCTGTGTTGCTGGACTCCTATGTCACGAGCTCCGAGGAGCCGTCGTTGTCTACCGCTACCCGTCTATCGATTGCGATCTGGGCTCTCGCAGCACTGTGTGGTTCGCTGTACCTCGCGAACTACTCCAGCGAGCCCGGTGTGCATGCAACGGCAATCGACGAGTGGCCAGCCGACGCAACCGTCGCCCGCAACCTAGGCGGCCTGACACTAGTCGTGTTTCTGCATCCCCACTGCCCTTGCAGCCGCGCCACGATCCGTGAGTTGGCTCGGATCGTCGCACAACTGCCGCGAAACGTGCAGATCAGCGCGTGGTTCTATCAACCCAGCCACCTCGACTCCAGCTGGTCGCAATCGAGTCTTCGCGACTCCGCGGCTGCGATTCCGCTGGTGCAAGTCGGCACCGACGTCGATGCTCGCGACGCACGACGCTTTGGTGTCACGACGTCGGGGCACGCACTGCTCTTCAATGTCCAAGGACGATGCCTGTACTCCGGAGGAATCACGGCGGGACGAGGTCACGAAGGTGACAACCCCGGCAAGACAGCGCTCCTCGAACTCGCAGCTGCGCCCTCTCACGCACTTCCCAATGACTCGCACGGCACTCACTCGTACGGCAGCCACTCGTACGGCAGCACCGAGCGTAGGGGTCAGAGCGATAGCACAGTGCAAACGCGTCCCGTCTACGGTTGCTCGATCCTGCACGAGACGCCGGTCGTGGCGTCAACCGACGCGACAGAGGTTCGACCTCCCGGTGAGGAGGCAGCCAAGTGACGCAACCATCCAGTGCAGAGCTCCATGCCGAGCGTGCTGAGAAAAACTTTCGCGAGCACCAGCAACGAATCCAAGCAGCAACCAGCCGTACGCTAGCCTGGCTGCTGATCGTGCAGTGGCCCGCAGGAATCGCAGTTGCACTCTTTGTCTCGCCGCACACTTGGCGCGGCACCGAGAGCATTGTCCACACCCACGTGTGGGCAGCATTCTTCCTGGGATTCCTGCTGTCGAGCCTACCTGCCTATCTGGCCTGGCGGGCACCGACGAGCGCGACGACTCATCACGTGGTCGCGGTCGCACAGATGTTGTGGTCGGCGCTCCTGATCCACTTGACCGGCGGTCGAATCGAAACTCATTTTCACGTGTTCGGCTCGCTTGCCGTTCTGGCGTTCTACCGCGATTGGCGAGTGCTAACCTCCGCCGTTGTCATCGTCGCCGCAGATCACTTCATCCGCGGAATCTGGTGGCCGGTCTCAGTCTTCGGTGTCCTGCTGGACAGCCAGTACCGCTGGATCGAACACGCAGCTTGGGTGCTGTTTGAATCGTTCTTCCTGGTCCAAGCATGTCGCCGCTCTGTTACTGAAATGCGCGGGATCGCAGAGCAGCAAGCACTGCTCGAGGTTACGAACGTGCGGATCGAACAAGAGGTCGCAGAACGTACCGTCGACCTGAAGCGCGCCCATCAGGCGGCAATGGCCGCCGACCAGGTGAAGAGTGATTTCTTGGCCAATATGAGCCACGAGATACGCACGCCGATGAACTCGATCCTTGGTTTTGCCGAACTGCTGGACAGCCCGGATCGGAGTCCCGAAGACGTGCGCGACTACGTCGCCACGATTCGTCGCAACGGGCAACATCTGCTTACGATCATCAACGACATCCTCGACATCTCGAAGATCGAGGCCGGCATGTTGGAAGTCGAAACACTGCCAACCAGCGTCGCGGGCGTGATCTCGGAAGTCATCGAATTGTTGCATGTGCGCGCTTCCGAGAAAGGGCTCCTGCTTTGCGCAGAGTACAAGACGCCAGTCCCCGAGAGCGTTTCCACCGACCCAGTCAGACTGCGACAGATCTTGATGAACCTCGTCGGCAACGCGGTGAAGTTCACGGAGAAGGGCAACGTGACGGTCGTCTGTGAAGTGATCGAGCGCGGCGGTGCCAAGAAACTCGCGATCTCGGTCTGCGACACAGGAATCGGCCTGAGTCGCGAGCAGAAGGCACGCCTCTTCCGCGCGTTCACGCAGGCCGATGTTTCGAC
This sequence comes from Planctomycetota bacterium, assembly GCA_039028735.1. Classification (GTDB taxonomy): domain Bacteria; phylum Planctomycetota; class UBA8108; order UBA1146; family JAJFFE01; genus JBCCHQ01. The sequence continues at coordinate 17,244 of JBCCHQ010000040.1, forward strand.
GACGCGCCAGTACGGTGGCTCGGGGCTTGGACTCACAATCTCAAAGCGCCTCGCTCACAAACTAGGAGGTGACATCGAGGTCGATAGTGCTGTCGGCGAAGGCAGTACGTTCCGGGTCCTGCTGTCCCCCCCCGACTTGGCAACGACCACGATGATCGACCCCACTACCGCAGCGGCAACTACAGGAGCTAGCCAACAGCAAGACCCGCAGGCCGAAACGTTGTTGGCTGCTACGGACAACATCCGCGCAGCGAAGATCCTGGTCGCCGACGATGGCGCGGACAATCGGCGATTGATCTTGGCGTATCTGCGTAAGGGGCCGTTCGAAATCGAAACTGCCGAGAACGGTGCCGTGGCGGTGGACAAGTGGAAGTCATCGGTCGCCGCCGAGAGCCCATACGACATCATCTTGCTAGACATGCAGATGCCGGTCCTGGATGGCTACGAAGCGGCCGGCCAGCTGCGCGCCCTCAACTGCTCCGCCGCGGTGGTTGCACTGACGGCACACGCAATGACTGGCGCCCGCGAGCGCTGCCTCGATGCGGGCTGCGACGACTTCTTGTCGAAGCCTGTTCGCCGAAGTGCGCTCCTGGCAAAGCTCAACGAGGTCCTCGCTGACCGCAAATTGCAGCCGCAAGACTGATCCTCGCACTCAGCTACCAGCATCGGTACTTGCGGTAGGCCTCCTCGAGCTGCCGCAGCGTTTGCCGCACGCTCGCTCGCCAGCGCGTTTTCCAACGGAGTACCGGCGGTACATGACTCCGCATCAGCTTGGGATCGAAGACATCACTCGTGTCGATGGCATGCAGCGGCAGCTGCCAAGATTGGCGCACAGCATCGAGAAACGGTTCGAAGTCGGTCGCCAGGGAGTCCGCGCACAGGAGTACACACCGTTGCGGATGCTCAGCCAGAAAGCGGAGAACACGCTGGTTGTACGACACCCACATGTCGGCAGCCCGACGCCAGAGAAACGTCTCATTGCCGTTGGCAGCCCGTACGAAGAGCGGCGGGTCGCGGCGGCGCCGCAATGAATTGACGACGAATTCCGGGGAGCGATAGACAAAGACGAACCGGGCTTCTGGCAACAGCTGACGCCAATCGTTGAGAAACAGCGTTGTCCGCGGATCCTTGAAGCCCCACAGAGGCAGATCAGCGCGCTGCTGCACATACTCACGCGCTCGCTGCTGCAGAGGTTCGGTGAGCGTCAACTCTTGCTCAGCAGTCGCAGTGTAGAGCAGCTCTCCGTCGCCGCCGCCGAGAGCCTCTCGGTGCAGCTCCATGAAGTCACGATCTTCGAAGTGCCCCTTCGGATTGAACGACGAAGCCGCCTCGAGCACTTGCCCCATCGCGACTCCGGCTTCTTGCAGCAGGTTTGCAAGTAGCGACGTCCCCGATCGATGCATGCCAGTAATGATCAGGGGCGTTCCCAACGCGGCTCCATTCGCAATCTCAGTTTGTGCCTGGTCGCGAGCTGCTCGATGACACCTGGCGCCCGTGATGGCGACATGCGGCCGTGACTCACGCTACGACTCCCAGCGCACGGGCTGCAGATCACCACCCGTCTGCGGCCCTCCCATGAACGCCTTTGCTTCGAGCTCAACTTGCAAACGCTGTTGGCCACGCTGCACTTCGAACACGACAGATTCTCCGGCGGCCACTGCCTTCTGGACGATCCCCATCATGTGAAGCACATCGGTGAACGTCTCACCGGCGGCGCCGACCAAGATGTCACCGTCTTGCAAGCCAGCCTGAGCCAGAGTGCCTTCTCGGTCCGTAATCTGTACGGCTACCGCGTTCGGCTGCTGCGGGTTGTACTGGATATCGAGCTGCGCCGGGACACTAACTTGCATTTGTTCCGGCATGCCTGACGTCCGATCGATGATCAGGTAGTCTCCGGCAGCGAGCATCTCGAAACGCACGACGCCATCGGCGTCGACCTTCAGGGGGCGGTTGAAGGTCCTCTTGCCGACCTCTTGGATCCGCAGCTCGGAGCCTTGGTCGAGCGTCGTCCGGACCGTCAACACATACAGCGGCGGCAGCGCGATCACTGCTTGATTCGCACCAGAGTTCACCGAAACGGATATCTCTGCGATATTGCGCGACTCGTAGCGGCCCAGCGACGCCGACAAAGACACGATGTATTCGCCGGGCTCGAGCGGCCCGAAGACCTGCACCCCTTCATCGTCTAAGGACGGTGCGCCCGAACTGCGGAAAGTGCGCGACGAGCGCGCCGAACCGGCCTGGCTGACATTGAGCCGCAAGCGGTCCGCGTACTCACTGCCGGCATAGCCCGCGATCTGAATGGTGAGCTCAGCCGGCGGCTGGAACGTGACGTCATATTCGAGCGGGTCGCCGGGGCTCCACTCGAGTGTCCGCTTGCCGAGCCCCTCCGCATCAATCGTCAGTGTCAGCCCCTTCAAGTCCGCAATCGCAACCCCATCCGGCGGCGCAAGCACGACCCATTGAATCCCTGCGGGTTGGTCCACGACCTGAGCGTTCGTGCCATGTGTGCCGCCGTCAGGCATCTTGTAGCGGATCGAGTAGGAACAATCGGTGCGAAGCTCGCCATCGGGACCGCGCACGGCCAACTGCAGATACTCTTCACGCTTGAGCGGGGGGATCGCAAGCTCGATCTCGACCATGCCCTCACTGACGACAACCAGCTGGACGGCCACTACTGGACTACTCCAGCTACGCTGCACGCCAACTGTGTACGTACCTGGCTCAAGCTTGGTGCACTCAAACCGAAACTGCCGAAACGACGACGCGTGCTCACTGTTGTCACACTCGGCGAGTTGTAGTGGCGAAGCTGCCTGACCACTGCGTGAGCGCAGCCACTTCACAACTGCGTTGTCGGCAGCTTCCCCGTCGGGAAAGAGCACACGGCCGCGAATTCCCGGCTGTTCCCGCAGTACGAGTCGCACAGGCTCCGACACCGCGCCTGCTGCGACAACGATCTCCACTTCGTCGGACTCCTGACGCTTCTCCAAGGAGTCCTCCGCAGACAACGTATAGGTCCCAGGGCGTAGCTCGATCTGCGGCTCGTCGACGTGCCAACGCCGACTCGCGCTCCGGCGCCCGGATTTCCCAGGCGAGCGCACGCTCAGGCGAGCCGACTTGGCCACCCGCCCGTCGGCAAACACAACGCTGACCGGAACCTTGACCACTTTGGAGGCACGGAAATCCACGACGTCACCAGGCACGACGCCGATCGACGAGCCTTGAGTCATTTCGAACTGCCATCCATCCTTTTGCGCCAAGACGCGAAACTCGCCGTCGTCGGCCAAACCTGCAATCCGATAGGCGCCATCCTCCCCTGTGATCGCCATACCGGTCGCGCGGCGCCGAAAACGCGTCCGCTTGACGTAGCGCACCACTAGCTCTTCCAGTGAGTCCTGGTCATAGTCGTAGCGTGGTAGTGGCAGCATCGTTTGCGTGGGCACCGCACTCACCTCGACACCCACCAAGGGAGCGCCGTCAACGGTCGTCACCGTGCCATGAATCGTGCCGTCGCCGGGCCGATAGTCCGCGTCGGGAATCTCGTCGAGAGCACTCACGAGCAACTGCGGTGGCGACTCCGATGACTCGGTCTCGGACTGATCGACACCGGGCGTCACTGACGATTGGGCGGCTTCGACGTCGGGCTCAGCCGAGGGCGTGGCTACCTCAGTAGCAGAATCGAGCGGCGGCGCCGGGTCGGCGGACCCCGCTACGTAGCCGATCCCGATGCCCGCGACGAGCATCACGAACAGGGCGAGTGCGATCTTCACGAATCCACCTTTCAGCTCATGGACCTGCAACCGGTCAAACACGGCTCCGCTCGGGCGCGGTAGAGCGGCCAGCGTAACAAGAGACAGTACCAAGCACGAGAAACGTCCCGTCCTTTCGATTGCTTCAGGAACCAGTGAGGCACAGAATCCGTTGGATTCGCATGCACGCCACACGGCGGATGCAGTATGAGCTTGTTTTGGGGAACGCGTGAGCACCACGTGCAGTAGCGGGGAATCGGGTTTGACAGCGGCGTACTCGATCGAAACCAAGGCTCACGATGATGGGAGCCAAACACTGACCATTGCCGGGTCGGTCACGCTGCAGCAGGCGTCCGGGTTCTTTCGCGACCTGTTGGAGCGAACCGCACACGGCTCCGCCTTCACGATCGATCTCGCGGGAGCGACCACGTTCGACGGCGGCAGTATCGCGCTGTTGATCTCACGCATCTCCGAGCTGGAGCAGACCGGGACCAAGATCTCCGTGGTGGGCGCCCGTCCCGATGTGGCGCGCCTACTGTCGTTGTACGAGTGCGCTGACGGCCTCTGCGATCGCCCCCCCAACCGGCCCGGCACATTGCAACAGATCGGCGCCGCTACCTGCCAGATCATTGCCACCCTGCGCGACGTGCTCGCGTTCGTTGGTGCTCTGACGATTTCGACTTGGCGCGCGATTCGGGACCCCAAGAGCGTGCCGTGGCGTAGCCTGACGCGACTGCTCGAGCTCGCCGGCGCCGACGGAGCGCCGATCGTTGTTTTGATCAACTTTCTGATCGGCTTCATCTTGGGACTGCAGGCAGCGCTGCAGCTGGAGAAGTTCGGCGCCAATATCTACATCGCTGACCTCGTCGGTAAGTCGCTCACGCGGGAGCTGGGCCCTTTGATGACGGCGATCGTCGTTGCCGGCAGGTCGGGCGCGGCATACGCCGCGGAGCTAGGCACCATGAAGGTATCTGAAGAAGTCGACGCACTGCGGACGCTGGGTTTCGATCCGATGCGCTATCTCGTGATTCCACGAGTGATCGCGCTGACGACGATGGTGCCGCTCTTGGTGATCCTGGGTAACCTCGTTGGACTACTGGGTGGTTTGTTGGTCGGGGTCATCGAGCTCGACTTGACGGTGGTCGGCTACACGCTACAGACGCAAAACTCGCTGAACCTCTGGGATATCGGCGGCGGGTTGATCAAAGCGAGCGTGTTTGGTTGCGCGATTGCTCTGATCTCCTGCCAACGTGGGCTGGCGACTCGTGGCGGCGCGGCCGGAGTTGGTGCGTCGACAACCTCAGCCGTTGTCACGATACTCTTCGTGCTGGTTTCGTTGGATGCACTGTTTACGGTCCTGTTCACTCGCTGGGAGATCTAATGACCGTAAGACCGGCGATTCGTGTCACAGGGCTGCGCATCGGCTGGGGCGAGACGGTCCTGCTCCGCAACCTCAACTTCGAAGTGGCAGAGCAAGATCGATTCGTGATCCTTGGTGGCAGCGGCTGCGGCAAGTCAACTCTCCTGCAACACTTGGTCGGTTTGCAAGAGCCGCAGGCTGGGGCGATCGACATCGCGGGGATCGGCCCGCCACAAGCCGAGGTCGGCCCGCCGCGCTTTGGCGTGATGTTTCAATCGGGAGCGCTGTTCGGCTCGCAGACGTTGCTCGAGAACGTTGCGCTGCCGCTGCAGCGCTGGACAAGCCTGTCTCCGGCGGCAGTCCGCGCTGTGGGCCTGTCGCGTTTACGACTCGTCGGGTTGGAGGGGTTTGAGAACAGACTGCCAGCGGAGATTTCGGGGGGCATGAAGAAGCGCGCAGGGATTGCGCGCGCCCTGGCCCTCGAACCCAAGCTGTTGTTCCTGGACGAACCGTCGGCTGGCCTGGATCCGATCACAGCAGTCGAGCTCGACGACTTGTTGATCACGCTGAATGAAGTCCTGGGCGTGACGATCGTGCTGGTCACTCACGAGCTGGAGAGCATCTTCAAGGTCGGAACGAACTGCATCGTGCTCGACAAAGAAACACAGGGTATCTTGGCACACGGCGATCCCCGGAAGCTGCGCGACACGAGCGACATCCCGTTCGTGCGAGCGTTCTTCCACCGGGAGGCGCAGGTGAGCGGCCAGATCAACGGAAGAGATGACGCATGAGCGACTCACACCACTGGAAGCTAGGCTTGTTCGTTGTCACCTGCGTCGTGATCGGCCTCGCAACAGTTGCTTTCCTTGGAGCCAAGCAGTTCGACCGCCGAGTCGAAGAGGTGCATTTGTACTTCAACGAACCTGTCGACGGCCTCAGCATTGGCTCTGAACTGCGCCTCCGCGGTATACCGATCGGCAGCGTCAAGGAGATCGGGATTGCGCCGGACCGTGTACACGTCGAAGTCAACGTCGAGGTCAACGTCGTCACACTCGAGAATCTCGGACTGCGGCAGAAGGGGGAGGTCTCAGATCCCTTCTACATGAAGGCGCAAATGTCTGAGAGTGGCTTCCGGGCGTTTCTCGAGCGCAATGCGCTGACGGGTTTGGCGGTGATCAACTCTGACTTCTTCGACGAGCTCAAAGGGCAAGCCGTCGAGTACGACTTCGACACGCCGCCGCGCTGCGTGCCGACGATGCCATCGGTTTTCAAGGGACTGATCGGAGACATCGAGGCAACCTTGCGCGAGTTCCGGGTGCTCCTGCCGACAACAGGCGAGAAGCTGCAGCGGCTGCTGGACACGATGGACAAGACCCTCGTGGAAGTACGCGCGGGGGAACTTTCCAGTAGCCTGCGCGAGACGCTGACGACGATCAACGCCGAGTTGCAGAGCCTCAGTACAGGCAGTTTGTCATCGAGCGGCCAGGGGGCGATCGATGAGTTCCGGGCAGCGATCGTCGAGGCGCGGGAGCTGTTTTCGACCTACGATCGCCTTGGCAACGAGGTCAGCGCAGAGTTCAAGCGACTCGACCTCGCTGCGGCGTCTGCAGCGGCGCAGCGCACGCTCGAAGAGTGGACGAACACCGGGCAGGGGATCTCGCAACTCAGCGATGACGTCCGTGCTGACCTCGGCACGGTGCTGGAAGCATTGAACGCAGTCCGTAGATTGGCAGAATTGCTGGAACGCGATCCTGGATCTTTGATCCACGGCAAGACAACACGCGGTGTAACGCTGCCGGAAGGGAACCAATAGCGTGGAGGGCACTATCCGACGAGCAGCGACGCTGCCGGCTCTGTTTCTACTCTGTGGCCTGACCGGTTGCCTCTCGCAGACGACTCCTGTCGAGATTCACTACTACTCCCCCAACTTCCCGATCGAAACGCGCGAACTACTTCGCGACAGGTTCCCGAAGGATCAGGCCGCGGACCTGCGTTTGCGGCCGGTGACTGCAGCAGCCACGATCTCTGAGTCGCTGACCTGGCGTGTCTCGGCGGTCGAAGTCGCGTTCGATGAAACGAATCGCTGGGCCGTAGCACCGGCCAAGCTGCTGACTGCAGCGCTGAACCGCCACCTGTACCTAGACGGTCCGTTCTATGTCTGGGCGAACGACCGGTCGCAGCCCAACCTGTACGTCGACCTCCTGGCGTTCGAAGGCAACAGCAGCAACAACACCGCGCTGGTCCGACTATCGGTCAAGCTGCGACACGCCAAGCGACAGGTGCCGGCCGCACGAGAGTTCGAATGCGTGAAAACTCTCGCGAATCGAGAGCCTCGCACGCTGGCCCGAGCGCTGAGCCTGGGGTTGGACGAACTCGCGCACGAGGTCGCCATGTGGGCCACGCAGGAGCACCCGCCCCACTAGTCACCGGCCAAATCGAGGTGTGCGTTCTGCGGCCTCATGGGTACAATCCGCGCCTTCTTGGCGGGGCGTCTGTTCCAGTACGGCGCTCGGCTCACGGAACACCCCCACCGGAGGCGACTCGGTTGAATCTGCGCAAAGGCACCGACAAAGATCCGTTCCTCGACGGTCCGTGGACCGTCGACGACTCGGCGGAAGTCTATGGGATCTCGTCGTGGGGTAACGGCTACTTCACTGTCGGCGCGGGTGGCAACGTTCAGGCTCGTCCCAACCCTGAAGCCGACGCGCCCATCGACATGACCGAGATCATCGAAGAGCTAGGGCGGCGCGGCCTACATACACCGGCACTGATTCGCTTTCCGCAGATCGTCGAGCACCGTTTGCGAGAACTCCATAGTGCGTTCGCGGCGGCGATCGCCGACAACGACTACAACGGGCAGTATCACTGCGTCTACCCGATCAAGGTGAATCAACAGCGTCACGTTTGTGCGGAAGTCTGCGACATCTCAGATCAGCTCGGTTTCGGGTTGGAGGCCGGGTCGAAACCAGAGCTGCTTGCCGTGCTCGGCATGACCGAAGGCAAGGCTGGGATGCCGATCGTCTGCAACGGCTTCAAAGACGATGAGTTCGTTGAGACGGTGATTCTGGCAACGAAGCTGGGCAGGAACATTATCCCGATCGTCGAGAACTCGTACGAGCTGCGCCTGCTGATCAAGCACGCGCGGCTCTATGATGTACGGCCACGTCTCGGCATCCGCGTCAAGCTTTCGTCGCGTGGAAACGGCCGCTGGGAGTCGTCGGGGGGGCCGCGGTCGAAGTTCGGATTGTCGGCGTCGCAACTGCTGCACGCAGTCGAGCTACTACGCGACTACGACTTGCTCGACTGTCTCGAACTCGTCCATTGCCACGTGGGTAGCCAGGTCAGTGACATCCGACAGCTGAAGAAAGCGGTCAGCGAGCTTGCCCGATACTACGTGGAGCTGCGGCGACTCGGTGCGAACGTCAATGTGATCGACGTTGGCGGCGGGCTCGGCGTCGACTACGACGGCAGCCAGACGACGTTCAATTCCTCTATGAACTACACGATCGAAGAGTATGCGGCAGACATCGTACACCGCATCCGTGTCGCCTGCGACGAGGCTGACGCGCCGCACCCGGCGATCTACTCGGAGTCTGGGAGGGCGACGGTCGCTTACTCCAGCGTGTTGGTCTGCAACGTGATCGGCTCGAGTCGCTTCGATCAGCAGCCGGATGTGGACGTGATCCGCAAGAAGTTGGCAGCCGCGACCGCAGGCCCGGAGTCCGTGCCGCAGCCGGTGCTGGATCTCCTCGATGCCTACGAGACCGTGTGCGACCGCAACTTGCACGAGTCGTATCATGACACGCTACAGGCGCGCGACGAAGCTGCGTCGTTGTTCGAGCTCGGCTACCTCAGCCTGGAGATGCGCGGAATCTGCGAAGAACTCTTCTGGGCGATGGGCAATCGCTTGCTCGAACGCGCCTCGCGCAGTGGCGGGCTCCCGGAAGAGTTCGGGCAGCTGCCGGAGCTGCTGAGCGACATCTACTTCTGCAACTTCTCGGTGTTTCAGTCGCTGCCGGATTCATGGGCGATCCAACAGCTGTTTCCGATCTGCCCGATCCATCGCCTCGACGAGCGCCCTTCGCGACGTGGCACGCTGGTCGACGTTACGTGCGACTCCGACGGGAAGGTCGACCAGTTCGTCAGCCGCCGCGACACGAAACGCACGCTCGAGTTGCACCCGCTCACTCCGGGAAAGCCATATCTGCTGGGCGTGTTTCTGCTGGGGGCGTACCAGGAGATCCTGGGCGACCTGCACAACTTGTTCGGCGACACCCATGCCGTACACGTGTCTGTGGACGCCTCGGGGCAGTGGTCGATCGACGAGGTGATTCGTGGCGACCGGGTGCGCGACGTGCTGGGCTACCTCCAGTACGACCACGAGGAGTTGCGCGCGGCGATGCGGCGGAGCGTCGACGGGGCGATCGAGCGGGGGCGGCTGTCTGCCGAGGACGGCGCCAGCCTGCTGAGCTTCTACGACAACGGCCTGGACGGCTACACTTACCTCGAGGACGAGCCAGGCTCGTAACCTCTTCCCCGATAACAGCCTGCGTACCCAAGAACTTGGTTCCCAACGCTTCTCGCAGACGCTATCATCCGGGCACGGAGTTGGGCTCCGGCAAGTATTCGAACAAAGAGTCGTGTCCAAAGCAGACTGTGCGCATGAAGGAGAGCCGTATGTTTTCGTTCCGAGCACTGGGAATCTTGACGCTGGTGGTGGCCGGTCTGATGAGCACCGGGAAATGCCAAGCCGCCGACGAGACGATCAGCTTCTTCGATCTGGCGTTCGTGCCGACGACGGTCTCGATCCAACCCGGCGACACCGTAACCTTCCAATGGATGTCGGGGATTCACACGGTGACCAGTGGCGTCTCATCGAACCCCGCCGACAACCCAGGCCTGCTGTTCGACGTGCCGTTGAACGCCGCGAATCCAACGTTCCAGTACACGTTCTCTCTGGCCGGCTCTTACTCTTTCTTCGACCGTGAGCACGAGACGGGACTTGTTGGCACGATCATCGTCAACCCGTTCGAGGTCGAGGTCGAAGTCGTCGACAACGCATTCACGCCGGAGCACGTGACGATTTTCGCCGGCGACCGCATCCGCTGGCAGTGGATCGAGGGTAGCCACACCGCGACCAGCGGCGCATCTTCGAATCCAGCTGACAACCCAGGTGCGTTGTTCAATGCGTTCAGCACCGTCGCGCAGCCGGTCTTCACGCACGTCTTCGCCGACGCTGGTTTCTTCCCGTACTTCTGCGTGCCTCACGAGACGATCGGCATGATCGGTAGCGTGACCGTGCAAGAGCTGTTCATCCGCGGCGACACCAACCGCGACGGTACCGTCAACATCGCTGACCCCGTCGCACTGCTCACGCATCTCTTCGGCGGCGCCCCCGCTCCAGATTGCGGCGACGCAGCAGATTCAAACGACGACGGCGGACTCGACATCGCCGACGCGGTCGCGACCCTAGGCGCACTCTTCGGGGCCAACACAGTCCCACTACCCGGCCCGTACCCAAACCCCGGCGCCGACCGCACCGCCGACACCCTCCTCTGCCTCTAAGAACCGAACGCCTGGCGCCGAGCCCTGCAAAAGCAAGCCGGCGCCAGCCGCTCTACCCTGAGTTGGTGAGAGTGGGATGAGAAAAACCCGCTGGGCTCGGGGTGGGAGCGGCAGCGGGTTTTTGATTCGGTGGCGCCGGAGGGCGCTTAGCGGCGGGTGCTCTTTCGGGCGGTCGCGCGCTTCGTGGCCTTGCGCTTGCGCGCGGCTGGCTTCTTCGCGTTCGACTTGCGCGCGGCTGGCTTCTTCTTGGCCGACGCCTTCTTCTTCGTCGCCTTCTTCTTGGTGTTCGACTTGCGCGCTGCGGTACGACGCGTCGACTTGCGCGCGGCGGCGGACCGCATGTTGCGGTTGCTCGTCGAACGCTTGACACCACGCGAGCCGGCGGACGGCATCGCCATGTTGAACTTCTTCAACCACGTGCGAATCGTCTGCTCGCTGATCTTCACCTTCGCGCAGAAACGCTTGAAGGTCCAACCTTGCTTCTTGGCCTGCTGCCATTGACGGCAGAAGTTGCGACGCTGCGCGTCGGTCCACATGCGGCGCTTGGCGCCCCGGGCCTTGGTGGTCTTTCGCATTTGACGCATTCTCTTCCCTTCGAAAATGAGGCTCTACCCCTGCGGTAGAATGTGAGTTCAGATATCGTCAAAACCGCGCAAGACCTTTGGCCTTCTCGCATCGAGGGTTCCGGAGTTAGCGAGCACAGTTGGGACGGATTACCGGTTCTTTGCCCGGGCGCCGAAAGCCGAAATCGCCAAGCAAACCCACCCGATCAAGAAGGCAATGCCACCGAACGGAGTAACGGCGCCCCAGCTGCGGACGCCGGTCCCGGCAAGCAGGTAGAGGCTGCCGGAGAACAACGCGATGCCACCCAAGAAGCACCACGCCGCAACCAAGGAAAGCCTTCCCCCAGAACGAGATGCGTGCGCTGCCCAGGCCAACGCGAGGACGTGAAACATCTGGTAGCGCACCGCCTTCTCCCAGATGTCGAGCGCCTCTGGAGTGAGCCGACTCTTGAGCGTGTGCGCCGCAAACGCACCCAACGCGACGGTCAAGAAGCCGAGGATCGCAGCAACACCGACGCCGTACTCTCTCACGGTGCAAAACCCCTCTTCGCGACGTGGAACAGCCACTCACAAACTTCATCTTTTTCGCGCCCAGGGAGCTGTCGGTAAGCGCGCCCGGCCCCGGTTCGCGACTTCCGCCCGTCGGCATCGCTACGAAAGCGCCGATACGGCACTTCGCTGAGATGCCGATCCAGCGTCGCCACGCCCGCGTACTCGGCAAGGATATCGTCGAACTCCGCGCGCGAGATGATCCCCTCTTCGCTGTAGCTGACGACGAGCCGCGGTATCGAAGTGCTCTGCAACAGCTCCCGAAATGCATCCGCGCACTCGCTCCCACGCCCACTGCAAAGACGCGACCTCTTCCCCTGCCAAGGCACCAGCCCCGTCTTGCCATAGATCGAGCCCTCGAACGCGGCGAGGTCCGCCTCAACGGGAATGCGCGCTATGATCTCCATCAGGTGATAGTTCGCTGGGTACTGGCGGTGATTGTATGGAGGGTCGAGATACAACAGGTCCGCTGTCACTTCCGGCAACCACGCGAAAGCATCCTGGTGATGCGCTCTCCCGACCGGACCGGCAACGAACTCGGGCACGATCAGTCGCAGCGGTTGCTCGGCATTGGTCTGCCACTTCTTCAAGTACGCGCCGTAGGTCCCTGAGATGTTCGCTACGCGGTCGGCCCCATTGAGGAGCGCTGCAATCACCAACGCCTGCTCGGTCGACTGCAACCAACCGGCCTCGCGCCAACTGCGCACGGCCGCCAGCATGCCGTCGAGGCGCGCCGCGTTGTCAGCAGTGAAGTAGCGTCGTTCGCCACCCGCCCCGGGAGAATACTGCCGCGTCAGCAATCCGGTGACCGGCTCTACTTCCTGCTCGAGGTGGCGTACGACCCGATCGAACGGCGTCGCCGCCGGCGGCAAGTCGACCTGCTCGCGCAGCTCGGCGAACTCGGGAACACCCGCGATCTCGAGAAACACCTGCTGAAAGACGTAGGAGCTCTCCATCAGATCGTTGGCCAACACGCGATTGCCAGCCGCACGAAAGTGCCGCCCCACCACCGCCGAACCAGCGAAAAGGTCGCAGACCGTGCCCCCGGTGAAACCGATCTGCGCTGCGCTCTGCGAGATTCGATCCAACAGAGCTGTCTTGTTCCCGAGGTAGCGCACGAGGGCTCCGCCCTACTCGCAGAGTGTCAGAAGCTCCATCGTGGGCCGGTTGGAATCGCCCTGGCCCGAATGCAGTAGCGATTTGTCGCGAATCTCCACGACGTCGAAGTAGTCGCGAAACAGCTGTCGAAAGCGAGCCCGTGGCTGCGTCTCGCCTTGCCGGACCCAGTGCTTGAACAAGAGCCCATTCTCCTCGGCATAAGACACCAATAGCTTCGCCCCACGCTCAGCGGCCACTTCCGCAATGCGCCGAAACGCCCCTTCGACCTTGCCCGCGCGGCAGAAGTCGGACCGAAAGCGTGCCTCCTGGACCGGATACAGACCACGAGTGATCTTGCCTCGATGGAGCTCGAACTGCGGATAGTCGTAGTTCACCAGCGTCTCGAGCACGTGGTAGAAGCGCGAATAATTGTCGGCCGTGTACGGCGGGTCAAGATAGACCAAATCGACCTGGTCATCCCCCAACACGCCATCCGCAGCCAAGACCTCCTCGGCCGCGCCACGCGTCACACGGTGTTCGAACCCGCCGTCGCGTTCCCCCCATTCGCGCCGAATCCCATCGAGCGCGATATGAAACTCGTCTTCGATCGAAATGCAGCGGCGCTTGGCAACCCGCAGCAACTCTGGATCGCGCCGCGCCGACACTGGTTGCGCAAAGTGGCTCGTGCCCGACGTCGACACCGAAGCTGCGTACACCAACGCAGCAAGGTAGAGATCTTGTTTCTGCTCTTGAAACGGGTCGCTGGCTGGGATCGAAGCAATCGCTGCACGCATCGAATCGAGCACGAGCGACTGCTGCAAACCGAAGTAGGTGTTTTGAAAGTACAGCGTGCACAGTCCGAACGGCTTGCGCCCGGGCTGCACCCGACGCTCGTCGAGAAACCCAGAGAAGAGCGGCTGCGTGCCCTCGTAGATGCTGCCCGTTGCACGGTCGGTCTCGCCAGGGCGAGGCGAATGTTCCAGCAGCTGCCGGTAGTCATCGACAGCGCTGCACGCCTCCGCGGTCGTGCTCGCACCCTCGCCACGCAGTTGCGCGACGACTTTCGGCAAGAGCTCCGTTTCGGTCGACAACGGCTCCGCGACCAGCGCGGTCAGCGCCTGCAGGTTCGCGTTGAACGCCTCGTCGAGATCTTCTTCAGGATCGAGATACTCGAGCGCGTCGCGCCACTGAACACCGCCCACGAGGTGAGCGCGTGCCAACGTCGACGCAAACGCCTGCACATCGTTGGCGATGACACGATACTCCCCGGCTAGCGAGCGCCCGACGACGGCGGTCCCGCTGCAGACATCGAGAACGCTGCCGCCCGGCTCGATCAGGTCCGCGACCGCCCCCCGGATGTTACCCAGCAGGCGCGTCTTCACCCCCATGAGCCAGACGGTGCGCAGCGGCGCCCCGGAACGCTGGATCATCCCCCACTCTCCGTTTCTTGGCAGCAGTTCTCAGCAGCAGTTGGATCTGTCCCCGGCTGCATGCCGGGATTAGCGCGATTGTGCGCGGAGAGTGCCCCGTTGACAAGCGGAACGCCCTTGCGGCCGCGAGGGCAACCCGGCATCCTCCCCGGCTGTCTTGGCGCGGTCACCAGCACGGCTGGACGCTCCAGGGCTGCTGAGAACCCTGGGAGGAGGCCGCTTGGCCAGCGTATTACCACACGTGCAGGCGATTGTGCTCTGCGACCACATCTACCGCGACGATGAGACCGGCAAGTGCGTGATCGCCGGAACCTTCAACCGCGTATTCCTGCAGGAGTTCCCGGGGGAGTACCAGCCCGCATCGATCTACCTGAACCTCAGCGATTTCCATGGCCACCACAAGCTGTGCTTCCGCTTCGTGCGCCTCGCCGACCAACATGTTCTCGATGAAAGCCCCGGCTTCGATCTGACTCACGACGACCGCCGCGAGCATCACGAGTGCATCTTCGACCTACCGCCCCTGCAGTTTCCGGGACCGGGGCGGTACACGCTGGAGATCCTTTATGATGACGAGATCATCGGCCACGCGGACGTCGAGGCCCTACACCTCCCCGACACCGAGGAAGAGCCGCCACCCGCTCCGGACGCCTAGGACAGCCAGGCCCACGTTGCCCTTCCTGATTCAGGCCTCGCTGATTCAGAGGCTACCGATTTGAGGTGCAGCCTAGCTGTCGCCGGCCGGCTTCTTGTCGCGACGGGCCGCATGCTTGGCCGCAATGCTCAGCCGTCGTATCCCGCGCTGCGCACGCTTGACGTACTTCTTCGCCCTGCGCACGACGTCGGGGTCGCTTCCGCCTTCAGCCTTCTTTAGCTGCGCCTGGGCCGTCTCCAGGCGCTTTGCGTAGTCCTCAGTCTTCAGTTTCGCCATCGTCTTCCTCCGCGGTTTCAACTGGCTGCGTTCTCCCCGGGCCGGCGATACGCATCGGGCACGGGTAGCTGTCGCTGATCGAAGCTCTCGTCGTCAACGCCACACCGGATCTCAGCGGGGAGCGGGCCACGAGAGTCGCGGATTCTAGTCGGCCGCCGCCGCGACCTCAACGCGCGCGAGCCCAAATTCAGGCGTTCAATTGCGCATCAGCCGCCGCTGGGCTATCTCACTGCCATGAGACCGCCAATGCCGATCGATCCGCTGCTCCCCGACGTCGCGGCGACAGCTCGCCAGCGCGGGGCCGTCGTCCTGCGGGCGCCCCCCGGAGCCGGCAAGACCACCCGGGTGCCGGTCGCGCTCCTCGATGCTGCTGGAGTTCGCAACGCCAGCGCCCCGGAGGCACCCGGAACGGCGAGTCCCGGCGCGCGGCAGCAGACTATCATCATGCTCGAACCGCGCCGCCTCGCTGCACGCGCCGCTGCGCGCTGGATCGCTCGTGAACGCGGCAGCAAAGTAGGCGCGGAGATCGGCTATCAAGTTCGCTTCGACAAGCGCGTCAGCACTGCGACCCGTCTCCTCGTCGTCACCGAAGGAATCTTGCTACGCCGCCTGCAACGCGACCCGTTTCTCGACGATATCGGCGTCGTCATCTTCGACGAGTTCCACGAGCGCCGCGCAGACAGCGACCTATTGCTAGCGATGGTTCGTCGCGTGCAGCAAGAGGCGCGCCCGGATTTGCAGATCGTCGTCATGTCGGCAACTCTCGCCGAGAGCGAGACCGCTGCGATCGCCTCCTACCTCGGGAACGTCCCAGTCCTCGAAAGCGACGGGCGCCACTTTCCCGTCGACACCCACTACCTCGACCGCATCGATGACCGCCGCATCCCCGACAAAGTTGCCGACGCGGTCGTCACAATGCTTCCGACTACCGCTGGAGACCTTCTCGCGTTTTTGCCGGGAGTCGGCGAGATCGAACGCACAGCGGCGCAGCTCCGTGGCCGTCAAGTCGACATCGACATCGTGCCCCTCTACGGCACCTTGCACGCTGACCAACAAGACGCGGCCTTGCAACCGGGCAATCGCCAGCGCGTCGTCTTGGCCACGAATGTCGCTGAGACTTCGGTTACGGTCCCGGGAATCACCGCAGTCATCGATAGCGGTATGGTGCGTCGCACGCAGTGGGATCTCAACAACGGCATGGAGCAGCTGGTACTCACCGAGACCTCCCAGGCCTCGGCCGACCAACGTGCCGGGCGCGCCGGGCGCACCGCCCCGGGCACTGCCCTGCGCCTCTGGACCGAACGCCAGCACTCGCAACGTGCCAGCTACGCGGCACCCGAGATCGCTCGCACCGACTTGACTGCCGTCGCCCTGCAGCTGCTGTCGTGGGGCGAGCGTGATTTGTCACAGTTCCCATGGTTCGAGGCGCCACCCGCGTCCCATGTCGCCCATGCGATCGGACTCTTAGAGCTTCTTGGCGCGATCGACGCACACCAACACGTCACGGATCTCGGCCACGCACTGCTGCAGATCCCTAGCCATCCGTGTGTCGCCCGCTTCCTGATCGCCGCCTCCGAGATCGCGCCAGTCCATCGCGAACGGGTCGCACTACTCGCCGCCCTCCTCGAGGAACGCGATCCGTTTCGCAGCGAGGTGCGCGGCGCAGTCACGACTTCGGATCTCTTGGATCGACTGCAACTTGCCGAGAACCACGCCCGTCGCCGTGATCTGCAGGGTATCTTCCGCGCCCGGGACCAACTACTGGGAGCCCTCGGCGAGGCGCGCCCGGCGCCTGAGCAGGACTCGACGGGCGCCGGGAGCGACGCAGCACTCTTGCAAGCCCTAGTCCTCGGCTTTCCGCACCGGCTCGCACGACGCCGAGCGAACGATCCGCGCCGTGCTGTGCTGGCGAGTGGCCGTGGCGTGCGGCTATCGGATCGCAGCCGAGTACACGACGAAGGAGAACTGCTCCTTTGTCATGACGTCCACGGCGAACGCGACGGCGAGCTGTTGGTCCATTGCGCATCGGCCATCGAGCTGGCCTGGCTGCCACAGGCGCTCATCACGACGCACAAGCGCACCGTCTTCGACACCCAGCGTGACACCGTGGTCGGTCGTCAGGAACAACGCTTCGCAGGACTCGTCGTCCGGACGACCGACACTGGCGCCGTGGATGCCACCAGTGCCGCCACTTGCCTCGCTGAGGCAGCCGCTGGAGACGTCTATCGCGCACTCCCCCTCGACAACGATCCTTGCGCCGCTTTCTTGGCGCGCCTGCGGTGGCTGCGCGGCCAGATGCCGGAGCTCCAGCTGCCGGCATTCAACGAGGCCGAGCTGATCGAGTTGCTTCCGGGGATCTGTTCAGGACAGCGATCTTTTCGCGATCTACAGCGGCTCCCACTGCACGAGATCCTGCAGGCACAGTTGCCGTACCCACAGCAACAGGCGCTGCAACGGGAAGCACCGGAACACTACGTCGCGCCCAGCGGCAGTCGCATCCGCCTGCAGTACGAAGCCGACCGCGCCCCGGTTCTCGCTGTCCGCATTCAAGAAGTGTTCGGGCTCGCCGAATCGCCGCGCCTCGCCGGGGGACGCGTGCCGCTGGTCCTGCACCTGTTGGCCCCCAACTACCGGCCACAACAGGTCACTGATGATCTCGCGAGTTTCTGGCAGGGCACTTACTTCGAAGTGCGTAAAGAACTGCGGCGCCGGTATCCGAAGCACCCTTGGCCGGAGGAGCCGTGGAACGCACGCGCCATCCGAAAGTGACCACCGCCCTGGTGGATCGGGCAGCCCCTACGGCAGCCGCGCCTCCAAAGCACTGACGCGAGCCTCGAGGCTCTGCACCTGAGCGACCAGCGCGGCGACGTCGACACCAGGGGGCGCGCTAGCTGGCGGTGCGGCCGCGCGCGGGGCCGCCACTTCACCCTCCTCCGGCTCCGCGCTGCGCACACGGTCGAGTTCACCGGGCTCGTACAAGTTGTGCGTGACCCGAACGCCCCGCTTGATCCCTGGCGACGTCAAGCGTACGACCAGCGGGAAGTCGCGCTCGATCAAACCACGAAGAACTTCGTCGAGCTCAGCGAGCCCCTCGATACGAACCATGCGGCTTGCGCGCTGTCGCAGTTCGCCGACCGACTGCGCACCGCGCAACAACAACTCGCCAATCACAGCCTTCTCAGGCCCCGTCAGTTCGAGATAGTCCGTCAACTCCTGGCGGTACTTCTCGGTGCGCCCGCCTGCTGGATATACCGAGGAGACGAGGTGCTTCTTGCCGAGGACCGAGAGACAATCGAAAACCGGCTCGTCCATGAACGAAACCACTGGGTCGCGATTCGACTTTTGATTCGAACCCGTGACGATTGCGTTCAACGACAACGGATACTGATTCGGCGTCGTCAGCGCCTTCTCGATCAACACTCCCAGAATGCGCCGCTCCATAGCCGAAAGGACCAACGGCTCTGACTGATTCCCCGAGTGCTGTACCGGTCCGGTTTCCATGCGATGTCCCTCTCATCACGGCAATCACTTGCCATCACGGCAATCACTTGCCATCACGGCAAGCACTTGTCATCACGGCAAGCACTTGCTTCTCTGCTCGCACTTCAGCGGTTAGCATTGCCGAGGCTACGCGGAATGGCAAGCAGACCCGACGAAGACGGAGCAGGTGATGGACAGAGTCCCCGAACCCGAACTGATGGACGAAGCCGAACAGGCACGGGCGTACGCCGAGGCGGACTTCGCAGAGCCGCACAACCAGTTCGTCGCGCAGTTCTCTCTCTGCTTCCCCGACATCGAAGTGCGCGGTACGTACCTCGACCTCGGTTGCGGCCCAGGTGACATCACGATTCGCTTCGCGCGCGCCCACCCGCAAGTCACGCTCCATGGCGTCGACGGTGCGCAGGCGATGCTGTCTTTGGGGCATCAAATGGTGGCCGCGGCGGGACTCGACGACCGAGTGCGGCTGGAGCATGCGTACCTGCCGACCGAGGAGTTGCCGGCCAATCACTATGCCGGCGTCATCAGCAACTCCCTCTTGCACCACCTCGCTGACCCAGACGTTTTGTGGGACACAATCCGCCGCCACACCCGCGCCGGCGCCCCGGTCTTTGTCATGGACTTGATGCGCCCCGCCGACGACGCGACCGCTCGCGCACTCGTCGATGAACACGCCGCTGACGAACCCGAGGTGCTGCGCCACGACTTCTACCACTCACTGCGAGCCGCCTATCGGGTACCGGAGGTACGCGAGCAGCTCGATCGTAATGGCCTGCAGCAGCTCGGGATCCGAGCGATCAGTGACCGCCACCTGATCGTTTGGGGCCCCGCCTAGGCGGCGCCGGCCCGCGACTCAGCCCCCACGCCACCCCGGGGGCCCTGTTCGCAACGTCCGCGGCTTGGAGCATGGTTAGCGCTGGCCCGGGATCTCCAGACACCGTAGGATGCCAGCTGACGGGCACCTATTCGACGAAACGGAGATCCCGATGACGGCGACTCTGCGCACGTTCTTCCTTTTACTAGCTACTTTGATTGCAACCTGCTTCGCACCGCCGGCGGATGCGGCAACGCTGCAGGTACCGGCCCAACATGCCACCATTCAGGGCGCGATCGGCGTTGCCGTCGCTGGCGACATCGTCGCCGTAGCCCCCGGCAACTACTTCGAGCAGATCGACTTCCTCGGCAAAGCCATCACGGTCGTGGGTACCGGCGGTGCGGCGCAGACCTTCCTGCAACCGCCCGTGGGTGTCGATGCAACCGTCGTCACCTTTCAGAGCGGCGAGACCCCAAGCTCGGTGCTGACCGGCTTCACGATCCAGAACGGCCGCGGCTCGACCATGACGCAGGGCCTCTGTGGGGGTGGGATCTTGTGCACGAACGCATCACCAACGATCACGTCGAACACGATCACGGCCAACGGCCCCACGACGCCCACGACCGGAATCTTCGGCGGGGGCATCTGTTGCCTCAACTCCAATGCGGTGATTACCGACAATCGGATTCACGATAATGAAGGTACCTGGGGCGCCGGACTATGGATCGGCCCGCTGTCGCTACCGCACGTAGAGGGCAATCAGTTCCTCGACAACGACGCCTGGCGCGGCGGCGGCATCGCACTGGAATCGACCGACGCCGTGATTCACCGCAACATCTTCATCGGCAACCATGCGTCGTTCATCGGCGGCAGCATCGGCGGGGGCGGTGGCATCTACATCACCGGTGGCGCACCGACGCTGACGCATAACACGTTCTACGACAACTCGGCTGACGACATGGGTGGCGCCGTCTTTTCGCAAGGGTCGGCAGTAGTCGTTCGCAACTGCATCATGTGGGGAAATCCAGCCCTTGCCGCCAGCGACTTCTCGTCGTTCGACGTTGCGCCGGTCGTCACGTACTCAAACATCGCCGGTGGCTGGCCAGGAGTTGGCAACATCAACACCGATCCGCTGTTTGTGGACGCGCCCAACGGTGATCTCAATTTGAGCCCTGGACCGCCCTGTATCGACAGCGGCGATCCGCTGTCGCCACCCGACCCCGACTTGACGATTGCCGATATGGGCGCGCTGCCAACCGGGCAGTTCGCGCCCCTCTTTCGCCGCTCCGATTGCAACGCAGACGGGGCCGCCAACATCTCGGATGCGATCTTCACGTTGAACGCCCTCTTCGTGGCGGGCTCTACGGCTCCGATCTGCGACGAGGCCTGCGACACCAATAGTGATTCGGTCGTCAATGTCGCCGATGTCGTCTTCCAGCTCGCGTTCCTGTTCCAGAGCGGTCCGGCTCCTGCCGCCCCGTATCCCAACTGCGGCATGCAGACCCCGACGGGCCCGGGTTGGAAAGATCGACCCCTGCCAGTTCCGTACCGACCAGATAGGCGGACAATGCGGCCCTGGCGGCGTCCGGGTCTTGCTCCTGCAGGAGAGATCGGGCCCGAAGCGAAAACAGCCGCCCCGCCAACGCCGCTGGCTGGGCGTACGCCGCC
>JBCCHQ010000041.1:0-38354 GCA_039028735.1 Planctomycetota bacterium
AGATCGATTCCGCTGAAAAGAACGTCATCACGATCGAGGATCCCATCGAATACAACGTCGATGGAGTCAGTCAGATACAGGTGTCGAACAAGAAGGGGCTGACCTTCGCGGCAGGGATGCGATCGCTGCTGCGCCAGGACCCCGACATCATGATGGTCGGGGAGATTCGCGACGCGGAGACCGCCGGGATCGCAGTCCAAGCCGCAAACACTGGACACTTGGTGTTCTCGACGTTGCACACCAACGATTCGGCGGGCGCCGTCACTCGTATGGTCGACCTCGGGGTCGAACCGTACCTGGTTTCCAGTTCGCTGATCGCGGTGATCGCACAGCGCCTCGTGCGTGTGATCTGCAATCACTGCAAGGAGGGCTACGACCCGCTGGACAGCGAACTGAGAGAGCTAGGCGTCACGCGTGACGAGCTCCCGCACGGCCAGCTGTTTCGTGGGCGCGGTTGCGACGCCTGCCTGGGACGCGGCCTCTACGACCGTACTGCAATCTACGAAATCTTGAGTGTCAACGAGACCATTCGCGACCAGATCATCAGTCGCACCAGCGCCTCGCTGATCAAGCAAACAGCCGTCGAGACAGGTCACCTGCGCACCCTCCGTATGGACGGTGCCGGCAAGGTGCTCACTGGTGAGACGACAATGGAGGAGGTCTTCCGCGTCACGCAGATGGATGTTTTCTGATCTGCTGCCGGTGAACCTCAAAGTCTTCTGGTCGCGCTCCGCCGCCCGCGGAGTGATACGAACGAGCGAATAGACGATGCCGATCTATCAGTACCAGGCCCTCGACCTCAAAGGTCGCAACAAAAAGGGTACGGTCGACGCCGACACCCCGCGCGACGCGCGCGAGAAGCTCCGTCGCCAGGAGCTGCGTGTCACCGCGATCGACCAGATCGTCACCGGCAAGAAGAAGAAGGAACGCAAACAGAGCGAGTTCAAGCTGGTCCGCAAGGTCAAGCTGAGCGAGCTCGCGACGTTCACGCGCCAGCTATCCACACTCCTGCAATCCGGCGTGCACCTGTCCGAATCGCTGACGGTGCTCGTCGACCAGGTCGAGGACCGTCGCACCGAGCTGATCATTCGCGATGTGCGCGAGAAGGTCGTGTCGGGAGCTGGCCTGGCGGAAGCGCTGTCGTTTCACCCAACGCACTTCTCGGACCTGTACGTCAACATGGTCCGCGCCGGAGAGGCGAGCGGTAACCTCGACGAGGTACTGCTGCGCTTGGCCGAGTTCCTGCAACAGCAGAACAAGCTCAAGGGGAAAGTCGTCACCGCCCTGACCTACCCTGCGATCATGGTTCTGGTCGGAGTCGCGGTCGTCATCTTCTTGATGTCGTACGTGGTACCGAAGATCACCGAGATCTTGCTGGAGCGGGAGCAAGAGCTGCCAATGCCAACCGAGGTCTTGATCGCCGTCAGTGCGTTCCTGAAGTCGTACTGGGTACTGATGCTGTTGGCTGGACTAGGCGTCATGATCGCTACGCGCATGTTCTATGCGACGGAACGGGGACGCCTCACGATCGACACGTGGATCTTGCGAATTCCAGTCGTCGGAACGCTGTTCAAGAAGCAGGCGATCTCGCGCTTTGAGATTACGTTCTCGACGCTGCTACGCAGCGGTCTACCGGCGCTCGAAGCCTTGAACATCGTCAGCCGCGTCGTCAACAACGCGTTGCTAACACTGACTTTGGAGCAAGTCGCAGAGCGCATCATCGAGGGCGCCGACATCGCGACTCCGCTCCGTCGCTCGAAGATTTTCCCACCGATGGTAGCCTACATGGTAGCGGTCGGTGAACAGAGTGGAGAGCTGGAGGAGATCCTCGAGCGGATCGCCATAGCCTACGAAGAAGAGATTGATACTTCGATTCAGCGGATGACGGCTATGTTCGAGCCGATGGTGATTATCTTTCTCGCGATCATTGTCGGGTTTATCATCATGGCCGTTTTGCTGCCGCTGCTGCAGTTCGACAACCTGTAGTGGCACGCTTCGTGCTCACTACCAACAACAAACTCGCGTGAACGAAAGGAACTGGCAATGAATGGACCCAAGACTCAGCGCCCACAGCAAGCAGGTTTCTCACTGATCGAACTGATCGTCGTGATCACAATCATCGGTATCCTCGCGACGACCGTGGTCGTCAGTGTCGCCGGTCGCACCGATTCGGCGAAGATCGCTGTAGCGAAGAAGGACATCCAAGCGATCGACGCTGCTTGTGAGATGTTCAACATCGATCATGGTCGCTACCCCGATTCACTCGATGAGCTGCGCAACCCGCCGACCGGCAACGACGGCACGACGAAGTCGTACATCAAGAAGATGTCGAAAGATCCCTGGACCGGCGAGCCGTATGTCTACGACCTGACCGACGAAGGCCCTTGGATCCTGTCCTACGGTGCCGACAAGAGTGAGGGCGGCGAGGACATCAACAAGGACATCGACAACCGTGAAGAAGAGTAGCGCAGCTGCTACTACCGTCGCGGCATGGCGCCGGCGAGAGTCCGGGTACACGATCCTGGAACTCGCCGTCGTGATCGTGATCATCGGGATCATGGCCGCGAGCACGTTGATGGAACTCGATGGCGTCACCCCGAAGTATCGTCTGCGCGGTGCCGCGCGCGAGATCGGCACGCGGATCAACTGGGCTCGCGCGATCGCGGGCGGTAGTGGCGGCACGTTCTACCTCCACTACGACCTCGACCGCGGCAAGATCTGGCTGATCCACCCACCCAAAGAAGATGAGTCCGAGGACACTCCCCTCGAGCAACGGCACAAGAGCAGCCGCTACGAAGTGCCGACTGGAGTGCTGTTGACGACGGTGCTGTTGGCGAACGGCGACCGCGTCACCGACGGCGGGGTCGATCTGGAGTTCGACCCGTTCGGCCATGGCGGCAGCCACATCGTCTACCTCGAAAACGATGTCGGCGGGATCGTCGCTGTGAAGTTCAACAGCATCTTGGGGTTCGTGAACTACCACGACTCGCCGATCGAGTTCGAGGTGTTGCGATGACCACGACGCCTCGAACAACGCCGACAGTTGCCCTGCAAGCTGGTTCCCTACAAGTTGGCGAGTCCGCGCAAGTTGGCAAGTCGCATCAGAGTGGCTTCACGCTGATGGAGCTGGTCATCGCAGTCGCCGTGTTTTCGACGACGATCCTGACCATGCTGTATTTGCGCGTCGAAGCGCTCGAGCGCGTCAAGGACTCGTGGGAGACGCGCTACTTGCAGCGTCTGGCGCAGGAGAAGCTGGATGAGGTGATGTTTGGCGTCGATGACGCGCTGGACGGAGAGTTCGAAGAGGACCCACGCGTCCTGTGGACGGTCGATGCACACGAAATCGCCGGCACCAGCCGCGAGGAGGGGGAAGCCCCGCTCGTCGAGTGCACGATTACGTTGACGTACGCACCCAGTGAACGGACCGAGCCGCGGGAGTACACGCTGACGTCGTGGTTCTTTCCGCAACCCGAAAGCCTGCTGCTCGAGCAGATCGGCCTCGACGAAATGGACTCGATCGGAGGCGAGCAGTGAGCACGCATCGTAGATCGCATCGGGGCTCGCATCGGGGCTCGCGCCAATACGGCATGACGTTGATCGAGATCGTCGTCGCGACGGCGATCTTCGGCCTGATCATGGCGGCGGCCTATCAGGTCTTGGTATCGACACTGCTGGCGGAGGCCAAGCTGCGCGAGTTCACGGCCAAGGGGCGCATCGGCGAATCGATCCTCGGGCAGATGCGACGCGACCTGCAAGGGCTCGTGTTTCGTGACTTCGGGGATGAAGTCTTCCTCGCCGAAGACGGCGGCGATGGCGATAGCGCCGAAGACGGTGTGCACTTCTTGACGACCGCGCCAGTACCCCCACCGATCGACAACGCCGAAATCTGGGAGGAAGAGCTCGCAGCGGTGGGCGTCGCCTCTGTCGGCTACGTGATCCGACAAAGTCGCAGTAACGATGTCGGCAACGCGCTGTTTCGGCGCGTGAAGTGGAGCATCGAAGACGGCGACCGCTTCGACGGCGAGACCTACTTTCCGATCTACGACCGCATCGCGGGGCTGCAGCTGCGCTACCTCGATCGCGAAGAGACGTGGATGGAGGAGTGGGATTCGAAGCTGCGCTACCCCGAAGAAGAAGAAGAGGAGCTGATCGACGCCGTCGACAATCCAGACGGCAGCGGCGACGGCACGGCGAACGAGTTCCCAGTCATCGACGAAGAGGACGAAGAAGAGGATGTCCCCGAGGATCTGATCGTGCCGCGCGCCGTCGAGATCACGCTATGGATCTACCTCTCCGATGAGGACGGCTTGCGCACGCTCCCGAACGGGGAGCCGATCATGGAGCGCTACAGCACTGTCGTTCCGCTGCTGACCTCAGAAGTCGCCGAACTCCTGTCGGATGAAGATCTCGAAGATGCGGAGGACCCGTAGCCACTCAGCCGCACTAGCCACTCACCGGCGAAGACTGAAACAGCCTTCCGGGAGGGGAGCCAGTTGGGGGATTTTGCGTGATCCTCGCCCACTGAGCGAACCGACCGGGAGGCTTTTTTCGTGTCCGCAGAGCGGCCGGGGTCGTCATCTTCTGTCACAGAATTGCCACGCCTAGTGCGTTTTTGCTTCTGTAAGGACGCCGCGAAGGCGTGTGTCACTTTCGACACAGTCAGGTCCAAACCTCGCTCCGGTCTCACCTTCGGTAGAAGACACAACCCGCACAATGCACCAGCGTTAGGACATGAATTGGCCAGGATGGCATCTCGGCCCCCTCTTTGCTATATTCGCTGCGCTGCGCCTTCCCCGGTGTTCTCACGAAAGCCGCGCGGGAGAGACCCTCTAAGAGGACCTCAGCTCTATTGGACGCAGCTCGCATCTCAGTTGAGATTCAGCGTCCAAGCTACGAGGTCCGATGAAGCAAGTAGGAGTGGTTCCTAGCACGGCGCAGCGAAGCATTCGGAGTTGAGACGAACGACTACTGGTGGTGCGGAAAGGAAGCTGGTGCGGAATGAAGCGATTCGATAAGTGGACCCTCGTCGGGCTACTTCTTGTGTGCGGGGCTGTCTTCTTGACGGCTTGTAACTCGGGAGGTAGGGCTGGTGGTGGCTCCGGGATTCTCAATCTCGTGAGCGCTGCCCCGCCTCTCGACAACGACAACGCGAACTACGCGACAGCAAAGTTGAACACGCCTGGCTACGGCCACACCGCCACCTACCTCGGTGACGGTACGGTTGTGATCATCGCTGGTACCGACGAGCGGCACTTCACGACGCTCGACCGCGCCGAAATCTACGATCAAACGGTCCGCGAGGATCCGGCTCCTGAGTCGATCTCCGGGGTCTGGATCGATCTCGACTTCGCCGGTGATCCAATCTTGCTGCAGTTCGGTGGCCGGTGCTTCCACACGGCGACGGAACTCGCAGACGGCAACGTTCTCGTGGCCGGTGGTACGACCGACATTCTGGTCGGCGAAGCCGTCGCCGACGCCGAGATCTACGATCGTCAGAGCCGTGCGTTCAACCCGACGTTCCTGCAGATCAACAACACGATGATCAACCCGCGCTTCAACCACACCGCGACGCAAACCGGCACCGGCAAGGTGCTGTTGGCGGGTGGTCAGCGCGCCGTGATGGAGACGATCATCGACCCGAACTTTCCGCCAGGAAACCCGCTGTTCATGGTCGACATCCTGACGTTCCCGTCGACGGAAACGATGGAGTTCTTCAACCCAGCCACCATGGAGTTCGAAGAAGCCCTGAACCAGGCTGGCCAAGAGATCGAGCTGCAAACGTCGCGCGGTCGCTCCGAGCATACCGTCATTGCCGTCGGTGGTTTCGACAACTCGCTGAACACGACCGACGACAAGTTCATCATCGCCGGCGGAATCCGCACCCTTTCGCCGCTCTTCGCACCGCAGGTCAAGTTTCCACAGCGTGCCCAGGTCTTCCAAATGCAGTCGGTCGAGTTCTATGACCGCACCGCGGGTCTCGTGAACGTCGCGAACAACCTGCAGACAGAGGTCCACGCCAACGGATCACGATCACTGAACTACGGTGCGTTCTCGAAGGTGACACCCACCGGAGCCGAAGGAACGACGAACATCGCTCTGATCTGCTTCGGGAACAACGACAGTAACAACCAGATCGGTAGCCCTGGCTGGAGTCAGCCGCAGGCAGAAGAGATCGTCGTGACGTTCACCGGCTTCGGCCCCAGCGAAGGGATCGAGTTCTGGTCAGCGACCAACGAGCTTGCGGGCGTGCTGCAGCTCAACGGTAACTGGGAGTACGTCGTCGCGCTGGCGTTGGCTGGCGGGATGTGCATCGACGGCACCTTCGGCGGCTTCATTGGCCGCGTCGAGTGTCCGATCACGAACGTGTCCTACAACCGCATGATCAACGGCGAAGCGTTCCAAGGTGGCTGGGCTGTCACAGCCGGGGGTGGAAACACCCACCAGGCCAACTTGGGTACCCCGCGCGTCGGTCACGAGACCTGGTGTATCGTCGACGACGTGTTGAGCTTCGAGTACTTCGATCCGTTCTACGATGCGCCGCCGGCATACGGACTCCTGCTGGATCCGACGACGACGGCCGATCAACCGAACGACAACCCGACCGCATTGATTGGCGCCTGGCTCGCAGCCGACTTCGTTGTCGCTGAAGAGACCGCCGGCGTGGGTCTGCTCGACTCGACCGCTGTTCCGAACATGTCGAAGCTGAGAAGCCCCGCTTGCTATCACACGATGACGACGATCCCTGGTGAGGATGGCGTCATCAACACCTTCGACGACCGGGTTCTGGTCGCCGGTGGTGGTGAGAACTGGCTACAAACGGGCGGCGAGCCGTCCTCGGTCAGTGGGCAGGTCTTCTTGCCGGCTGGAGCCAACGACTAGTAGCGCAACACACTGCGGACTCCGCACTCTGTGTTGACTTGGATCCTTGGATCCACACTGTTTCGGATCCGCGGCGGTTGGGAACGAATCGATCCCAGCCGCCGCGTTTCTTGTTTACTTGGATGAGTTCGACGGAGCAGATCGACTCTCCATGGAGGACCCGCGAAACGTTCTCCAAGCCGCTACGCGTTCCCACACCAACACGTGGCAGAGTCGAAGATTGAGGCAACATGGCGCTAACAACCGGTAGCTCACTTGGGCAACGCCCCGGACCCCGGAACGCCGGACGCGGTCTCGTCCCGTTCGTGATTGCGGTCTTGATGGCGGGCTTCTTGGCGATCGTGATCTACCAAGCCGCGCAGACAACCGACACTCCGGAGTCGCCATGGGCCGCGACGACACCGAACGCAGCGGCCTCCACGACGAACAACACTCCCGCCAAACCACTGCCCGACAACAACGCTACGCCGGCCACACCCGTTGCCGTAGCCGGCCAAACCGTGCGCGAGACCCTGGCTGCCTTCTTCAAGCGTATGCCACCCGACGCGATGGTGCTCGACCTCGCTGGGAAGCTAGATCTGGTACGAGCGCGCGAGGAGCTGCAGGCCTACCTGGATAGCCTAGGTCCGGAGGAAGTCGAAAGTCTGATCGAAGTGCTCGGTGACGAGGTCGACTTCGGCAACCGACGCTTTTTGATGTATGCCCTCGGCCGGATCGGTACCGACCGCGCTGTCGACGGGTTGGTCGGGCACTATCACAAGATGGCGGCACTCGGCACGAAGGACAGCGAGGCCCTGCACACGATTCGAGCGCTGGGCACCAGCGACACACCCCACTCGTTCGACCAGCTGATGGATCTGGCCGTCGACAGTGGCGACCCCCAGCACCGCCACCGCGTCCTCGAACAGTTGGGCAACCACCACCTCCGCGCTGAGGGAATTCCGGTCTACCAGCGACTCCTCATTGACGACGGGCGGATGAATGTGCGGTCGTACGCAGCTCAGGCGCTGAAGAAGACCGCAGACGCCACGACGGCTCCGTCGATCGAGCAGGCGCTTTTGACCGAGAAGAACCGCTACGTCCGGCAGTCGATGATTGGTGCCCTCGGCGGAATCGGCGACGTAAATTCGATTCGGGCCCTTGAGGAAGTCACCAATACCGACGACGATCACGTCTCCCGTATGTCCGCTGTGAATTCTCTGCGAATGATCGGTGGGCCCTTGGCCGAGAGCGTGCTGGAGAAAGTCGCGGAGAATGATGCCAACCAGAGGGTCCGCGAGGACGCCCAGCGCGCACTGCAACAGCTCCGCGAGCAAGGCGGATAGTTCGCACTCGAGTCGCCGGGCGCGCCCGGCGTCGGCAACCAAGGTACGCGCACTCGCAGCCCTCTTCTCCATCGCTGTCACAGCAGTTGTCGGCATTGCGCTGCCCGGCTGCAACCCAGGCACGGGGCCGACGCTGGTCTCGGCGCGCTTCCTCGACGAACTCACCGAGAACGGCCGCCCAGACCCTGACGAATCGATCTTGCTGACGTTCTCGAGTCCGATCGAACTCGTCCCGCGCCGGAGCGGCCCCCTCCACGGCGGCTTGATCGTCCGACCGACGACGCACAAGCTGGGCCACTATCGACTGGAGCCAGGCCCTTCTCGCACACAGCTTCGAGTCATCCTCGGACGCGGCGAGTTGAGCCTCGTAGCTCACGGCAGCCACATCTCTGGCGACAGCACCGAAGTGCAGCTCGACTTCGATGCGATCGCCGCGGTCGCAACCGTCCTCGATGAGGTACAGCGCCCACTGACCGGGCGCAGCAAGATCGCTCGCATTGCCATGCACCCACACGAGCCAGCGGTCCTCGTCGCGACACGTTGGGTCGACGTCGACGGCAACTACTGCGTCAACCAACGCGACGAGCTACTCCTCGAATTCGATCGGGAAGTCACGATCTCAGACGCTGTAAAGAGCACCGGCAACCAGGTCCCTGCGGACCTGTTTCTGCTGCCTGGGAGCGGCGACGAACGGCTCGACGATGGAGTCGAGCCGTCAACGCTCCGGCAGACCCAAGACTCCCGGGTGCTGGCGATCACGTTTGGATCACGCCCGTACTTGACGGTCGGAGGAACTTTCGATCCGCGCCGGGATGGCGAACTCGAGCCCCCCAGTGGCCTCGCCATCAATGGCACCGTGATTCGTCCGCACCGCGCGATCCTAGATAGCTTCGGCAACGGCGTCGCCAGCCACCGGATCGTCGACTTGGAACCGAAAGAATCGTGTCAGCCCTTTTCGATCGTCTATCCATACGGAAACGACGGCGCCTCGCCGCAAGGTCACACCGTGACGCGACTGCCCGGAGGATCGATCCTCGTTGCAGGCGGCGGCATCGATGGACCGACGGCCGAATGCTGGCTGCGGGAGGCCAGCGGCAACTGGCTTGGCCCGATCGTGTTGAAGCATCCGCGACAGTGGCACACGGCGACCTACTACCTCGGTCGCGACGGCCAGCCCGAAACCAACGACGATGCTGTGATCTTGATGGGCGGCTTCAACGGGGAGCGCGCATTGGGCAGCGTCGAGGTCGTGCTACCGTTCGCGCGCCTGGATGCCGGGAACCCGCGCGAGATTCCGCAGGCCTATCCGGTGCAACCACGCCCACAAGGAATGACAGAGCGCTTCTTCCACACGGCGCATCTCCGCGAACCGTTGTTCGACCAGAACGGCGAGACGCGAGCGCGGATCGTGATGGTCGGCGGCCAACTCAACAGCCAAGAACTGAACGGCGTCATCGAAGAGCTGACGGTCGACGTCGCGTGGCCAGAGGGGGCGCAGGAACCAGAGATCGGCACGCTGGAGCTGCGTACGCTCGGCTACCTCTTGTTCCCGCGCGCCTATCACGCCAGCGCGCTGATCAAACAAGAGCGCGGCGAACGCGTGCTGCTCTATGGTGGTTGGGGCAAGCAAGGATTCGATGAACCCCGAGTGCAAACGCCGGTACACGACCTGGAAGCGCTGTTGAATCACGCCGAACTGATCGATCTCGCCGACGGTGGTTCGCAGATCCTCGGCAACGGTTTGCCGCGGCGCCACAGTCACGCTCTCGAGCTCCTGGAGCCAGTCGACGGCAATCCGACGCTCCTTCTCGTAGGCGGAACCGTGAACGCACCGCTGGGTGCTCACCCGGGTCTGCCGATGCCTGATACCGAGAAGCCGCAGCAAGCCCTTCTACTAACGCTACGTGATGACGCCGACGGGCGCACAACGCTGGACGCCGAGACAGCCGGTGAGATGATTGTGCCCCGCCACAACTTCTGCATCGCACACCTTCCCAATGACGACCTGTTGATCATTGGTGGTGAGGAGGACGGAGTCGCCACCGACCGCGTCGAGCTGTACGAGGTGGCGTTGCAGCGCTTCTCGCCGCTCTGCCAGGGTCTGATGGCGCCGCGCCAAGGGTGTACTGCGGTCCCCACCGATGGCAACGCATGGCTGGTCGTTGGCGGCAGTGGTCCCGCGCCCGGTGAGGCGGTCGAGATCTTCTACTGGCAGGGCCTGTAAGGTCAGAGTCAGGCTGGACGCCTACTCCTTCTTGTCGCCATCGGTCTCCGACACATACGTCACTAGATCGAGGCGGGCATCCCACTGATCTGGGTTGGTATCGTCACGGCCGCGGCGCGTCTTGCTGAGGTTCAGCCGCTTCATTTTGATGTGCGGCTTTTGCCCCTCGAGGCGCTGCAAGAAGGCCAGGTGAGCGCGCAATGACGAGCCCTTCTCGAACGTAATCCCGGCAGCCTCTTCGCGCACTTTTCCTTTGCTGGAACCAGAGCGACGGTTGTCTTTGAAGTCGGCGATGATCGGCTTGTTCGCCCCCATCTGCCGCAGCACCTCGTCGATCGCTTCGCGCATACTGGCGGCGTCGCGCTGGCTCTCCTTGACGCGCTGATCCTGTATCTTCAGATCGCGGCTCTTGCTGTCGGACAACGTCTTGTGCAGCGCTTTGTCGGCGCGGTGCGCTTGATCGCGCGACTCCAGCGCACTCTCCTTCTTCCACCAGAAGTACCCACCAAAGCACGCGAAGAACACCGTGCAGAAGAAGCCTGTCAGCATCAGGATCTCGAGGAAGTCGTTACTCTTGTTGCTCTTGGCCATGGACTTACTTCCCACTCAGTTCTTTGATCTTGCTCGGCTTCAGACGCAACTCCAGCGTGACCAAGACGCCCTCGTCTTCCTTGGACGAATTCACGACGGCATTGAACAATCTCGAGTTGGCCTTCAACGCACTGTCGAGCGCCGTAACCTCGCTATTGTCCTTCAGCAGTAGCTTGACCAGGGACTTCTCTTTGTCGTCGACCTCTGTCTTGAAGTCGAAGCTCTGCCACTTCGGGTAGATCTTCTTCGTACCGACACGCGCGTTCTTCACGCAGTTGGCAACGTCTTGCATCATCGCCAGTGGCCACACGTACTGCCGGATCTTCGTACCCTTGGCGTTGGAGCCCTTCTTGAACTGTTCCAATCGTCGCTTGGCTTTGCCGGACACGTCGACCGGATCGGTCTTCTGTTCGAAGAACGCCTCGAACAGCTCTGCCTGGTGTTGCACCAAGATCTCGCGGTCGCGCTCGAACAGCTTCTGGTCGTAGTAGCAGCTCGCCGCCCACAGGAACGTCAAAGCGGCACACAGGATGGCCGTCAACGTCAGCGCCGGCATCATCTTCTGGTAGCGTCGTTCGAAGCGGAACTCGTCCTTGCGCAGGTCGAATTCGGTCAGCCCCTTGCCGAGCGCGCGCAGTCCCAGCCCGCAGGCGACCGCGCCGTTGCGGTTCAACAAGTCCGGGTCGCCATCCCATTGAATCGGGAACGAATCGCCGAGGTCGAACGGAACGACGTCGACTTCGAACCGCTCCGCCAGCTTCGGGACAGCGTCGAGAGCCTGCACCTGACTACCCGTGACGACGATCAGGTCGATCGGCTGGCGTAGGACATACGCAGCGAATGTCCGCTCGATCTCAATGAAGAGCCGTTCGAGAGGGTCGCCCTCGTCGGTAGCCACCTCGGGCGGCCGCGCGAAGCTGGGGTCGTCGGCGATCACGACTGGCATCGACTCTAGGTCGGCCGCTGCAAGTCGCGCGTACTCGTCGTCGCTGATCACTGCGATCGGGATGTCGCCCGAGGGCAGCGATTCATCGTCGACGCGGTCCAGATTCATCAGGGATCGCTCGATCTCCTGGAAGCGTTCTTCGATGCTGGCGTCGAGCGCACCGGCGTCGGAGCCTGTCCCAACGTCAGATCCAGCCGCGCCAGATCCACCAGCATCAGAGCCGGCAGCTCCACTGCTTGCGAACGGATCATCGTCTGCGTCGTTGGAGATTCCGTCGGCAAAGCCATCGGCGCTGAAATCATCGCCAGCGGCATCGGCCCCGTTCTCTGGTTCGTCGCCGGCATCCTCTTCGAGGAGGCGGTCGACGCGGTCCATCCCGGGGCTGCGTCCCCAGACCGATCGGATCTTCGTGATGCGATCGCGCTCGAGAAACACCATCCGCGAGTAGTTCTCCTCGACTTCGAGGAGCAGCACGTTCTGCTCGCCACTGTAGAGCGGTGTGTTGGCAAACGTCGTCGCCAGTGCGGTCGCATCGATCTCGACGAGGCTAGGATCGATGTTGATCGCCTTCAGGTCTTCGAAGTAGCTCTCCAACACTTCCTTAAGGACTGCGCAGATGATCAGCCGACTGGTACCTTCGGTTTCAGCACACTTGAGGTACTCGATCACGACATCTTCGATGGCGTGCGAATGGAGATAGCTCTCCGCCTCGAAACGGATGGTCTTCGCGATCATCTCGTCCTTGGCATACGGTACGGAGATCTCTCGCAGCATCGCGTTGCGCGAGTCCAGACCGCAGATCACATCCATGCCGCGGTTCTCTTTGCGCGACAAGTGATCGGTCAGGATCCCGGAGATCATCTCACGCCGCTCCTCGTCGGATGCGGCGATAATTTCTTCATCGATGAACTCGACCAGGGCGAACTTCTTCGGGGATCCCTCGAAG
The DNA here is from genome assembly GCA_039028735.1 of Planctomycetota bacterium. Classification (GTDB taxonomy): domain Bacteria; phylum Planctomycetota; class UBA8108; order UBA1146; family JAJFFE01; genus JBCCHQ01. The sequence goes on from JBCCHQ010000041.1 coordinate 12,912, forward strand.
ATCGCTAGGCGAATACTATCTTGATCGATTTCGAGGCCAGCGTAACGGCTCACTGCTCTCTCAGCCCTCTAGTCTTTCTATTGCACTCTCGGGTCACTGCTTCGACGCCTACTGCCGACGCCCCTTTGCGGTCCGAACTTTCCCGGTACCATCCTTGAGCGCGTCGACAATGCCGCCGCGTTCTTCTTCTTCGAGCGCTTCTTTGGCTTCTGTCAAAGTGGTTACTGCAGGGTTGGAGCGCCGCCCCTTCTTGTTGCGGCGACCACGACTCGACGACGGGGGGCCCGCCTTCTCTTTGGCCGCCGCCTTCTTCGCGATCTGCTCCACGTCGTCCTGGCCGTCGATCTCAATCGCCACCCGGCGGCCGCCTTCGATCACGTCACGAATCCGACTCTCGACGGCCGGTTGCTCGAGGATGTACTGACGCCTCTGGCGCCCTTGGCCCTGCGAATAGAAGACCCGGGGCGGATCGGTTCTGATGTCGTTGACTTCGCAGCCGCGAAACATCATGCCGATCTGCAGCGTCCGAATCTGGCGCTGCGAGGCCGCGCTACGGCCGCGTGGGGCGCGCGAGTTGCGCCGCGCCCCAGAGCGACGTCCGCTGCTGCGGCCTGTCGCCGCAGTCGTCGTCTGCCCCTTCTCCGCGATGAAAGCGAGGCTCCCTTGCGGATCGACCAAGACGCTCGTGACCTCCCACTCCTGTAGCGGGCCGCCGACTTCCGGCGGCAACGCACCGGGATCCGGCTGCTTCACGGGCTCGGGGGGCGGCGGTTTCACTGGCTCGACCTCGTAGAGTTGCGCGGTCAGCTGCGGATAGCTCGCTTCGCGCTTCGTTGGAATCGCGACCTTCACGCTACTCGGGCGCTCGAGCTTTGCCTGCAAGCCCATACCGTCACCGGTGAGGTGAAAGAAGCCTGCAGCAAAGAAGCTCACCAGCGCCAGCAACGAGATGTTGCCGACCGCCAGCAGCCAACGCAGTAGTGTCACGCTTATCTTTGGCATATCACTAGCCTTGATCCTGGTCTGGCTGTTGCTCCTGCTGTTCCTCTTGCCGGCGTTCCTGCTCCTCGGCCCACCGTTCCCGTTCTTCGGGAGTCATCTCCGAGACCCGAGCCGCCTCTCGCTTCTCGCTGGGCGTCATCACGTACGGGTCACGGTGGCCCGGCTTACCGGGAGAGCGCGGATTGTGCTTCGTCGCGCGACCATCCTTGGGCTTCGGCACAGGCTTGCGCGTCGACTCTGGTGGCGTGCCCTTCGGGCTCACTTCCGCCTTTCGGGGCTGGCCCGTCTTGGTCGGAGTGCGCGCGTTATTGTTGCGCTTCGCCGGCTGCCGTTTCGCCGGTTGTCGCTTCGCGGGCTGCCGCTTAGTGTTCGTCGGCTTCGCGCGCGGCTTCGTCGGCGTCTTCTTGTTCATTGCGTCGCGGATCGCCCCGCGCTTCTCTTTGGGCATCGCATTCAGGGCCTCGCGCAGCGCTTCTGCTTCTTCGGCACTGGGACGCCCGCGAGGTCCGCGACCAGGAGTCGGGGCTCCGCCCGCCTCCGCTTCCTTGGCATGCAATTCTTCCTCGGTCATCCCGTCAATGACGACGGCGGCAAGCTTGCCATTCTCCATGATCTCGAGGGTGCTACTCTCAACGGGTTCCTGCTCGAGGATGTACTGACGTCGCTGACGACCTTCCCCATGCGCGTAGTAGACACGCGGTGGATTGGTGAGGATCTCCTCGATTTCGCACTCGCGAAAGACCTTTCCCACCCACAACGACTTCGTGTCCCGCTTCGGGCCTGACGACCGACGGTTACTCCGGCCTCGCGAGCTGCCGCTGCGGCGTCCACCACTCGTGCGACGCGCACTGGGGTTCTCCTGCACCTTCTCAGCGATGAACGCCCAGCTGCCTTCCGAGTCGACAACGACACTGGTCAGTTCCCACTGTTTCAGGGGACCCCCTGCTTCGGGGGGCAAGTCCGTGTCGACGACTTCCGGCTTCTTCTTCACTGGCTTCGGCTTCGGCGCCTCGAGGTACAGCGTCGGGACCAACTGCGGGTAGTTGGCGTCGGGCTTGCGAGAGATCTTCACCTTGACGCTACTCGGACGCTCCAACTTGGCCCGCAACCCTTGACCATCCCCCTGCAGATGGAAGAAGTCGACAGCAATGAAACCCACCAGCGCTAGCAACGAAATGTTGCCCGCGGCAAGCAGCCATCGCAGCAGAGTTACGCTTATCCTCGGCATGGTTGAACCTCCACCAATCGAGCGTCCAGCTTCCGCGTGGTCGTACTGGGGAACGTCGGCTTCACCGTCATCGCTTCAGGTGCTCCCGCCAGTAAACGACACGCACTTCGCGGTTCTCGTCGTCGTCTTCCTTGCGCTCGAGCACGAGTTCGCCCTCGAGTGGATGCCCCTCCAGCTTACCGTTGAGATAGGCCGTAAAGTAGGTGCTACGGAAAACTGCGATCTTTTGCAAATTCTTCTGTAAACGCGTGTACACGGTCTCGTTGACGGCCTCGATCTGCTCCGCGTCTTCAGACCATTCTTCGTCGATCTCACGCAGGTCGGTCAACTGCCGGAACACGTTGAACTCGATCGGCTCCTCTTCTTCCTCGGCGTACGGGTCCAGCGACGATTCCGTGCTCGCGTCCGCGACCAAGTCGCCGGCGGCGTCTTCGGTTTCTTCCTCGGCGTAGGTATTCAAGTAGTTCTCGATCTGGATCGCGACGTCCCGCCCTTCGTCCCAGTCGAAATCGGGTCGCAGCAATGCAAGGATGACCTCCGCACGAGCCGTGTTCAGGTTCAGCGCCGGGTACTCTTTCTCGTCAGCGCCCGGCACCGGGCTGGCTGGTTCTTTGATCGCCGAGTACGTCGTCAAGACGTCACGCAGTCCGAACGGACGCGGAATCCAGACGACACCGGGGCCGCCCAAATCTTCGGCCTCGAGGTCGTCGCGTTCCTCGTAGCCGGACTCGGGGTTGATCCCATCTTCGCCGAAGAACTCGCTGCCAAAGCCCAGGTCTTCGCCGGTGTAGCGCGAGCTCTGTTGAAACTCTTCGTCGTCGAACTCATCTTCTTCGGCATCGGGGTCAGCGGGACCGAAGAAGAGCTCGCTGCCGACGATCGGCACCAGGCTCTCGGCACGCAGAATGCGTCGCGTCTCTTCGTTCTCTTGCCGCTCCAACACGAAACGAACAATGTCTTCGGCGACGGTGTCGGGGTTGCGCAGATCGTCGTAGGCATAGCCGTACTCTTCATTGGCCGCAATCACCCCTTCGACGAGCCAGCTGAGCATTTCGACGGTACGTAGCTCACGTTCCTCCGAAGGTGGCTCCCACTCTTCTTCATCGAGCAGGTCCTCGTCGTCGGCTGCGTCGTCGCTATCGTCATCGGCGCCGTCGCCACCGCCATCGCGACCGCCCTGCATTCCGGTACCCGGCAGCACGGCGTCGGGGTCAGCGCTGACGGTGTCGCCATCGTCTTCGCCAGGAACCATCACGTAGTCGAAGATGCGGTTGAGGTTCAGTCGCCCCTCGGCATCGAGGACCAGCACGTCGAGCTCGAGCGCGTTGACCTGCACCTGAAACGGATACGCCCAGTCCTCTTCATGACGGGAGTCGATCGGGTCCGTGTTCGACCCAGAAGAATTGGCAGCGCCAGGCGTGCCGGTCCCGGGAATGCCAGGCATCCCGGGAGTACTCGCTGCCGCTTCATCTTCGTCGGCGGCGTCGAGATCGGACTTCCAGTCGGAGTAGATGCGCAGGATCACGTCACGCGCGACGGAGTGCATCGAGTACGAAACTTCGAGGTACCCGCGGCGATTGTCCGCGATTCGTTGCTCGATCTTGCTGGTGTAGGTGAGCTGGAAGATGACGACGGTGAGAATCACCCCCACGATCAACACGACAAAGAGAGCGATCCCGTCGTTGCGTTGGCCTCCGGTGTTGTGTTGGCCTCCCGCACTCGAGGGCGGCGCAACGGTACATTGTGCCGCGGCCCGGGGGTGCATGGGTTCGGGGTGCTTCGGTTCGGGGTGCATGGGTTCTCGTGTCATGGTCCGCGGTAGAGGCAAACCCGAGGCCAATGGGCCCTGGGAAACCGATCCTGGAGGATAGCAGGAATGCCACGTAAGACAATACGAACAAAGCTTTTGCGACGGTCATTCGCGGGTCGCAAATCGCCGCGACGAAGCCGTTGTCAGGAAGCCGCGACCGATGTGTACGAATCGGCTACACCCCAACGTGGAGGCTTTGAACTCTCGTTTGAGACATCGGCTGCCGAGCCGCCTGGCAGGAGGTTGTTGCGTCAAATCCGCGCTGGGCCCGGAAGTGAAGCCATAAAGCTCTTTCGCAGAGACACTTACGTTGGGATCGGGCGGTTAGCACGCTACCAGGACAGCGATAGCGCCGCGTGCAGCGTGACGTCGGCAGACACCTCACGGGCCAGGTCCTCACCCACCGCCACGTCGAGGGACATCTGATCGCTCAGGGCCAACCGTCCGCCCAGCCATAGCATAACCTGGTCCCCCTCGACGTTCTCCTGATCGAGCTCACGCAGCACAGAACGCTCCCAGTCCGCCTGCACGATCGCGCTGAGTCCCGGGAGCAGCCCAGCCTGCAGCGCCACACCTGCCGCCGGCACGTCGCCGTAGTCGATCCCCGCGTCCTCGGCACGGTCGGGCGTGTGCACCCAAACGTATTCACCCCATGCATACAGCCCGCACCACTGAGACGTCCATTCCCCGACGAAGCCGAGACCCACGTCGACACCACCGTTCCCGAAGCCGTCGTCGTCGTCGCCTGTTGCGAACTCGACCCCACCGCGAAGGCCCAATCCCAGCGTTTCCCCCGACCCTGTGTCCCCCAACTGTGGCACTTCGCCGAGCCACGATTGGAATGGGAACCAAGAGACAACTACAGGAATGTCGCCGAGGCGCAGACCGTGGTCGTCGAGTTCGTAGACGAGAGCGCCGCCGGCGCCGGGCCCGCGACGCGCCGAGACCATGAAGTCATCGCGTGGATTGTCGGAACGCTCGTTGTCGGGCGATCCAAAGAAGTCGTGCCAACCCTCGACGAAACCATCGAGCGCGCCGCCCGAAGCGTGCATCACTGGCACGCCCACTGCGATGTCGAGACCCGGCAGGATTCCAACCTGCGCCCGCAGCGTGGCTCGCAGCCACTCCCCGTCAAAGCGAATCGTGTCGGTCCCCGAACTGCCATCGAGAAGCCACATGTTCGTCCAGTCCAACGCTAACCCTGCTTCGCCGTGCCCTGGCGCCTGTGCACGCGCACGTCGTGGCCCCATGCGCAACGTCGTCAACTGCACTTGGTGTTGGTTGCGTACCTGTAGTGGGCCAGGCTGCTGTACCGGCGGCAGCTGACAACCCGTCATCACCGCGAGTACACAGAGGGCAGCAACAACTTGCACAAGTCGGCCCTCGGCCCGCTGCGCGCACCCGCGAAGACCGTGACGCCAACAGGTGCGGAGCCGCCAGAAACTTGCGGTCAGGAAAACAGTCACTGCCGTGGCTGGATGGCGTTGTTGAAGCCAGGTGTGTCGTAAGTCCGTTGTCAGACGCAACCCACTTCCCTCTCATCTGCTGCCAGTTGCGTCGAAGAAACAGCGTCCCACGAGAATGAGACAAGCCGAATTCGTACGCTGACCAGAGTCGGGCACCGTGAGGGCGTGTACCTGACGACGACGGGCACCACGGGTCGCTAGTGGCCGCGCGGTGTGCGCGCCGCTAGAATAGCGCCTTGTCGATGGAGGAGAAGATGAATCAGCCAACAGATCCCCGCGGATTCGAACCGCCATCTCCGCCTCCGCCTCCCACAACGCCCACCCCAGATGACTTGCTGCCAGCGGCAGAACCCCCGGTGATGGATGCGGCCACTCGCAACGCTCCCGATGAAGCTGAGTCGCGTGCACTGCTCGCCAAGTTTGCAGGGGGTAGCGACGTCGCGCTCGGCAAGCTGCTAGAGCGTGAACGCAGCTGGCTCTTGCGACGGATCCGATCGCGCTTGCCGCGCGGTGTGGTGCGCCGCGTCGGCGGCAGCGACATCTTGCAACTCACTGCGATCAACGTGATGGCGGCTCGCCAGAGATTCAACGACCAAGGCCTGCCGGCGTTTCGCCGTTTCGTTGCCACCGTCGCCGATCGCGTCCTCGCTGATGAACTCAAACGCGAGTCCGCGCAGAAACGGGACTGGGAGCGACAAGTCCACCGTGCCGCCGAAACGTCGGCACCCGGCAGTGACCCGCTCGAACAGATCGCTGCGCTACAGACCAGTCCATCGGAAGCCGTTATGCGCCAAGAGCACCTGGGCCTGATCAAGGAGTGCTTTCGCAAGTTGGGCGCGTTGGATCGCACGATCATCCGGATGATTGACTACGAGCAAGTCAGCTACGAAGACACCAGTCGTATTCTCGATATCTCGCAAGACGCCGCTCGCCAACGCCACCACCGAGCCGTTGCGCGCCTTCGCAGCATGGTGCAGCGCGAACTGTAGCTTCATCGGGTCACACTCGCCGACGAAACTCCTTCCATGAGGATGAGGTGTCGTGCCGATGGATGCAGCAAGTGAGGAAGCCAGAACGTGATCGGTCGATCCGACGACGCCAGGAATGGAAGTGAGGAGCAAGCTCGATCTCTGTTCCTAGACTTCCTGCTGCGTCGGTTTCAGGGCCACGATCCAGACTTTCAATCGCTGCTGCGCGAACACCCCGAACTCCGCGAACCGCTGCGAAGCGTCCGTGCCCAGTTCGAACCGCTGCTCCACGAGCACTTCCGCAACGACGTGCCGGACGACTTTGCCGAACATCTCGAGTCGATCGCCGTCACTGCCGAAGCTGCCCAGCGGATGACGCCGCCCAGCAAGGGCGAAGGAGCTGCTAACAAGAGCAGCGGTTGGGGTCGCTACCAGCAGATCGAGGAGATCGCGCGCGGTGGGATGGGCAAGGTCTGGCGGGTGTGGGACCAACTGCTCGATCGCCCGCTGGCAATGAAGGTCATCGCAGTCGACAGCAAGACGCCTCTCGAACGCGAACGCCTTGTCCGACGCTTCCTCCGTGAGGCAGCGATCACCGCGCAACTCGATCACCCCGGAGTCGTCCCTGTTCATGAAGTGGGTCGCGATCCAGACGATCGTGTGTTCTTCACGATGCGGCTGGTGCAGGGTTCCGACCTACATGAGATCTTGCAGCCAGCGGGTAACAGCGAGCGTTGGACACGCCTCGATGTGTTGGGCGTGCTGTTGAAGGTCTGCGAGACGATCGAGTTCGCCCACTCGCGTGGCATCATCCATCGCGACCTGAAGCCCGCCAACATCATGGTTGGCAGCTATGGTGAAGCCTATGTGATGGATTGGGGGCTGGCGCGAGTGCTCGACGATACACCTCTGGCGCAAGAGCTGGTTGGTGAGGCGATCGCCGACGAAACGCTGCCGCCACTAGTGACAGGTGCGGGCACGTTGTTAGGAACGCCGGTCTACATGGCACCGGAGCAGGCACGCGGCGAAGTCGATCAGATCGGACCGTGGACGGACGTCTACGCGATCGGTGCAATGCTGTACACGTTGTTGGCCGGACATCCGCCCCACCTTCCACCGGGAGAAACCCCGACGTCCGCTGAAGTCGTCGAGAAGATACGGGCCGGCACGAAGACTCCGATCCCGCAACTGGACAACGTGCCGCGACGACTGGCGCAGATTTGCGACGAGGCCATGCAGCACGACCCACAGTTACGCCTGCGCAGCGTGGCCGAACTGCGCCACAGACTGCGGAGCTACTTCGAAGCCGCGCAGCAGTCCGAAGAGGAAGCACAGCGCGCCCGCGACTCGGCTGCTCGCGACCAGAAGGTCGCCCAGTTCATGATTGAGTTGTTCGAGGTCGCGGATCCGACGGAAGCTCTGGGAGAGACTTTGACGGCGCGCGATCTCGTCGACCGGGGCGCAGGCAAGATCGAACAACAGCTACAGGACCAGCCCATCGTGCAGGCGCGACTCTTCCACGCGATCGGCGATATCTACCTGAAAATGGGACACTACGAGGCCGCTCGAGAATTGTTGACGAAAGCCATCGAACTACGCTGTCAACACTTGGGCGCGTCGCACCTCGCCGTAGCCGACAGCTCGATCACACTTGGCCAGGTGCACCTCGCCGAAGGAGACTACGACGGCGCCGAAGCGAAGTACGGGCGAGCTGCGGAGATCTTACGAAGTGACGCGGCAGTCGGCGGTGATGAAGCGGCGAGAATGATGCTGCGAGTCTTGCAGCAACAAGCCAACGTGGATCACGAGCGTGGCCATTTTGTCGCAGCCGAAAAGAAGTTCCGCAAAGTGCTCGAGGAGTTGGACGCTTTGCCAGCGACCTCTGGCTTCGAGTATCGCACTCAAGACCGCGCCGAATGTCTCGGCAATCTCGCATGGCTCCTGCAAACGTGCGGACGCTACGAAGAGTCAGAGCGGCTGCATCGTGAAGCGCTAAAGCTGTGCGAGGAAGAATGCGATGCGAACTCATCGGACGACACGATCGTGCACGACCACCCGAGTATCGCGATGCACAAGAACCGCTTGGCGTCGCTGTTTCAGAACACCGGTCGCTACGAGGAAGCGGAGACTCTGTATCGCGACGTACTTGCGACGCGCACGAAAGTACTCGGCGAGCGTCACCCGCTGGTGGCCGTGAGCCTCAACAACTTGGCCGTACTTCTGCGGCTGCGCGGTGACTATGACGGTGGCGAAGCCCTCTATCGTCAAGCGCTCGCCATCTACGAAACACGCTTGGGCGAGGATCATCCCAAGACTGCGATTGCCCTGAGCAACTTGGCTCTTCTGCTGAGTCGAAAGAAACAGCTCGACGAATCCGACGCACTACACGAGCGATCACTGCGTGCTTGCTACAAGACGTTGGGCAAAGAACACGTTGCCATCGCCGCCAACTTGAGCAATCTGGGGCACAACCAACTGCTGCGGGGAAACCTAGAAGAAGCGAGTCACTACAACGAACAAGCCGAGCAGCAGTTTCGATCACTCCTCGGCGATCGCCACCCGTTCGTGGCTCGGTGTCTCGTCGATCGCGCCGCGATCGACTTGGCTGCCGGTGACACGGATGGCGCGGAAGAGGCGGCGAACGAAGCGTTGACGATCCAACGCACAACGCTGTCGGACGATCACATCGACCTAGCCCACACCGAGACGCAGCTCGCTCACGTCGCGCGAGCACGCGGGCGTTGGGAGGACGCGCAGAGGCACGCGACACAAGCGCTGCGTCAATTCACGCGGGCTCTGCCAGCTGGAGATGCGGGGTTGGAACGGCCGCGCGCACTGGTCGCAGAGCTTGCCGATGCCGCCCCGAATCAAGGGTCCGGAAACGGCATAGACGACACACCGGATCGATAAAGATTCGACAAATCTGAGCCCGTTGCCCCAAGTCCTTTGCAGGCAACAAACAACGCGCACACGCTGCAAACCCCGAAATACGACTCGATGTGGAGAGCCCTCGGCCTGGCTGGTACCTTACAGGATCGAGGAGATCTGGAATAAATGAGAATACATGCGCTCTGGGGCACTCTCGTGCTGCTCCTAGCCACCGCCAGCATCGCGCCTGCGCAGTTGACGCCGGACGATCGATACACGCTGTACGCAAACGATGCGCTGGTCTCACCCAGCGACACCGTCCAGGTGACACTGCGTATCGATAGCGTCGCCGGCACCGGCGGTTCACCACAGCAAATCGATGGCTGGTCGTTCGGGTTCTGTCACGACCCCACGGCCCTGACCATCGACACCGTCGTGCACTCGCCGCTGGTCCAAGCGCTGAATGGCGGTGCGCCGCTAGCGTTCTCGGCGATCACCTTGTACCCGAGCGGTTTCACCGACGGCGTGCTGATCGACTTCATGGGCATCAACACACTACCCCAGGGAGTCGGCTACCCGCTGTACGAGGTAACCTACGAAGCAAGCGATACCCCCGGGACCACAACGCTCGACTTCTGCGAGTTGGGCACTCCGCCAGTACTCGCCATCGTCGCTACTGGTTCCACCGACAACGTGCCGGTTCGGGAAACCACAACGATAGAGGTGCTCGGCGCGCCTTACTTCATCCGCGGCGACTGCGACAACAACACGGGCGTGAACATCGCCGACACGATCTTTCTGTTGCAACAGACGTTTCCACCTGCGGGTGGGCCGCCCGCGATGGCATGCATGGACGCATGTGACTGCAACGACGACGGGACGCTGAACATCTCCGATGCGATCTGGATGCTGAACGCCGTGCTTGGGAATCCGTCGGTGCCGCTACCGGGGCCTTATCCCGACTGCGGTGAAGACGTCGCTGAAGATGGCATCGACTGCGCCGCGAGTATCAGCGGCTGTCCCTGAGATCGTAGCAGAGAATTCGCAGCAGAGCTGCGGTTCGGTCAGGCCAGCGTCTTGTCGCTAGGGACGGGAACTTCAGCAAGGTCATCCGCCTCCGTCGCCGTCCACTGCCGTTCGGGCAACTGCGCGACGATGCGTTGCCCTGGTTCGATCTTCAACTTGCCATCCTTCGTCGCAACAGCAACCTTGCCACTCTCATGCAGGACCAACATCGGGACCGCATGAGCCTGACAGAACGCCGCATAGTCGAAGTCTTCGTCGACCGAGACGGAACACATCGCTGCGCCGTGATCTTCGCGGCGGGTCAGGAACTCGTGGGTCACGTCGCGAGCACAGAGGCGGCGCCCGGCCAATTCATCGTTGCCTGAGGCCGCACCGGCCACGCCCACGGTCTGTTGCGCACTCAGCTGAAACACGTTGGCGCGCCCGAAGGTTTCACGAAAGTGCATGCAGGCGAGCGTGTTGACCTCTTCGTTGGGCGTCAGAGCCAACAGCCGCCCGATTCCGGACAGCTGCACTTCGAGCTCTTCGAGAGTGTGTTCCTTGAGGATGTCGCCGTGATACGTCGGGATTCCGTCCTGCTGTGCAAGCGCTACGTTCGCAGTGTTCGAATCAACGATCAGGACTGGGCAATCGTGTTCCTGCAGCTCACGGGCGAGCGCGCGCGCCCAACTGTGGCCTCCTAGGATCAAGAAGCCTTGTGGATCGGCCTGCGCCAGGCCCAGTCGACGCGCCGCCCAACCGGCCGTCAATCCGGCGAAGACGACGCTGGCGAAGATCACAGTGAAGGTGATCGGTACCAACAGCCGAGCATGTGGGCCTGCGGTCAGCTCCGCTGCCAAGATCGAAGCGAGTGCTGCGGCAACGATACCCTTGGGCCCGACCCAGCACAGAAAGGTGCGCTCTTGCCACGTGAGCTCCGACTTCCACGTGGAGACCAGGACCGCGAGCGGCCGAGCGACGAAGATCACCAGGGCGACGAACAGCCAGCCCGGAGCCGTGATCGCCGTCAGGTCGTCGACTTGGATGCGAGCTGCCAGCAAGATGAACAGCACGCTGATGATCAACACGCGAAGGTTCTCTTTGAATTCGACGATGTGTCGAATCGCCACCTGCCGCTGGTTGGCGACGACCATTCCCATCAACGTGACCGCCAGCAGACCGGCTTCGTGCTGGATCTCGTTGGCGAGCGCAAACGCTAGTAGCACCAGCATCAGCGTCACGGGACTTTGCATGTGGTCGGGAATCACGTAACGGCGCAGAAGATACAGCAGCAGAGACGCGCCTGCGAGACCGACCAACGTGCCGGCAAAAGCAGTCTGTACGACGACGCCAACGATGCCGTGACCAGCCGTGACTTCTCCAGAGAGAGAACTGAAGACCAATACCGCCAGCATGACACCAACGGGATCGATCATGATCCCTTCCCACTTCAGGATCGTGCTGACGGAACCCACCGGCCGAACTTGCTGCAGCAGCGGCCCGATGACGGTAGGTCCGGAGACGACCAGGATCGCACTCAGTAGCGAGGCGAGGAGCCAGTCCATCTGCAGCAACCAGTGCGCCGCGCAGGTCATGAACAGCCAACTGACGCAGACCCCGACAGAGATCAAGTTGCGCACAACAGGCCATGTTCCGGGAAGCTCACTCATGCGCAGAGTCAGTCCGCCCTCGAACAGAATCAGCGCCACACACAGCGATACCAACGGCATTAGCAAGTCGCCGAAGATCAGATCCGGATCGATGATTCCGATCCAGCCGGCCAGAAAGCCGGTGACCAACAGACAGAGGATTGCCGGCAAGCGGTAGCGCATGGCGAGCCAATTCGCCCCGACACCAAGTACCACAACCCCAGTCAAGCTAAGGAGTAACTTCTGTGCGTCCACGGCCAGCTTTCGGCAGGCGTGTGCCCCCCTCAGGGCTGCAGGTCCCCCATAGATGGACCCTGCCAATACTAGAGTACAACGCCGTGTCAGTTCTGACGAAACGCGCCGAGTGGTCAGTCTGCGAAGTGTGGGATAGTCTTTGGATGAGAGGGTCGGCCCAGTTTCTGTATTGAGTGAATGAACGAAGCGCGTACCGCTGATCTCACATTGTTCAACGCCTTCACCCAGGAGTTGACCGCCTACCAGCAGGAGCTCCGCCTCTACCCGGCGGGCCACCCGCGTCTCGAGGCACGTCTTGCTGCGCTGCTTTCGGCAGTGGAAGCGATGGCTCGCTCCGGGGGTGGTACGTTGTTGCTGGAAGTCACCGGGGCGCGATTGTCGTGCAACGACGCACCGGTCGACGCCACTCACCAAGGCGCCCGCCGCATCGTGCAGCTGTTTCGCGAGAGGATGTTGCAGAAGTGCAGCATCAAGACCGGCGTCGGCAGTGAGGAGATGCTGCAGTTCGCCGATCTTTTGTCTTCGGCACCCCAGATCACAGTCATCGAAGACAACAAGGTAGTTCAGTTCGGGCCACACGTCGAACTCACGTACTTCAATCGCAAGTTCGGATCCAGCGGGCAGGGCGATGGCCCGAGTGCGGTTGGCCAGGTTCGTTTCGACGATCCGGAATGGCGCAACTTCGACGAAGATCAGCTGTCATCAATCGTCGAAGTGCTGGCACGCCCCAGCGTCCAAGGAAAGATCCAAGAACTCTCCGACACGCTGACCGGAAGCGCGAGCGACTGCAGCTTCTCGGCGCGCTTCTTCGGTGTCTTGAACGGCGATCCGCGCACCGACTGGGACAACCGGCAAAGCCTCGAGGACATGGTCCTTACAGGGTTGGAGTTGCTCGAACGAGCTGAAGAAGAGAAGCAGAACAACAATGCCTTGCCGACACAGCTCCTTGCTGCAGCGGGTGATCAAGCCGACGAACTGAGCACGAACCTTCGCTGGAAGTTGTTGCGCAACTTCTTCCGCGGCACGCTGCAAGATTCGTCTCCGCGTGACGTCGAGGACTTGTCCTTTCGCGACGACGCCGAAGAGAAGAAGGAGTCCAAGCCATCGACATGGACGGTCACTGAAGCCCCCGAGAAGGCGGGTGAGACGCGCCCAGAGGAGATGGCCGCCGAATTCGTCGAAGACTTCGAGAACATGCACTGCGTGTCGCAGTATGCGCACATCGTCGGCGACCTGTGCCGCGCACACGAGGCCGATGTCGATGACGACTTGGTGGAAGCGTCCGTAGGCACGCTGAATCGCGAGCTGCCCCAACGCGTCATGACCGCAGCAGAAGTGCGTGCACTGTTCAAAGAGATCAGTGGGGTGCCCGTGCCGCTGCAGTTGGCATGGCAAGCAGAGGTCTTGACGACTCGCGTCCTTGCCGAAGACGTACTTGCTGCCGCAACGGGCGGCCAAGGCATTCAGCAAGCCGTTCTGGAGAACCCTGGTCAGATCCTCGTGATCAACTCCGATCCCACGACTCCGGTCGATTGGTCGGCAGAGGTCTTACGACGCTTCCTATCGCGCGATGGAGAGCGCCCTCTGGAGGCCCTGCTAGTGATTCTCAGCGCCGACTTGACCCCCAGTGTGCGTACCGAGTGGATTGCGATCGCTAGCGCGGCCGCGGCGAGAAACCCCGCTCTTGGGGCCTGGATCGACGCGAATGTACAACGCCTCGTCGAGGCAGACGCGCACGCGTTGCTTTGGTCACTGCCCGAGCGTGCCGTGCAACGCTTCTCGAAGCGCCTGACCCCGGCGCAGAAGCAACAGTTCGTCCGCAACCTGGCGCCAAAGAGTCCGGCGGCGGCGACAACGGTCCTCGCTACTCTGCTGGGGGCCGACCTGGTCCACGTCCGACTCGGAGCCATTCGCGCTCTCGGACGGCAATCGGACGAGCATTCTGTGCAGCTGCTCCAGGAGATGCTAACGGAGCAATCGACAGCCAAGGAAGATTCCGAAGAAGTGGCAGTACTTTGCCAGGCCCTGTCGCAGCGACCCGATGGCGGGATTCAATTCCTCGAGAAGGTAGTGTCGGAGAAGGGGCGTTGGTTCGGCCGTGGCTGGTCGCGCGGCGTCCGCCGCACGGCACGCCGATCCCTGTTACTGAGAGAATCCGGCAGAAACCGATGAAGACAGCGACAGAACAAGAGCTCTCGCTGGTCGCTCAGGCACTCGAGCGACTGTCAATTCTCGCAAAGAGCCTACAGATCTATGGCGAAGCCCATCACCGTACGATGGAAGCACGCGCGCTGTATGAAGAGTTCAGCGCGCGGATCGCCGAACTCGATGTCGTCCGCGAAGGCACGCTTCAGGTTGCCTATCACGACGGTCGACTCTTCCTCGAGAACATGCCACTGCCGCAACGCGGCTCGAAGAACGTGTTTCACCGCGTGCTGAGGCGCCACCGCCTCGGGGGCTTCCAACTGAAACTGAATGCGGAGCAGCCAGAACTCGACGCGCTGCTGGTCGCGCTCCGCCGCGAAGAAGCACCGCAAGGGCTCGACGTCATCAGCTGGATGTCATCAGACGAAGTTCACAAGCGCGCACGCTCGAAGAGCTACGTCGGCGGCCGCGCAAATCTGTTTCTCGGCTTCGATGACCTGCGCCTCGACGTCAAGTTCTGTGACGGGATTCTGCACTCGATGGCTGGCGCCATGGAGAGCTGCGCGCAGAGCGACGTCGGCGACCTGTCACCGCTATTGGGCGCCGGCGACGAGTTGGTACGTCGCTTCATCACCAACTCACGCCAAGTGATGCCGCTGACAACGATCCCGTACTTCGATGACTTCACGTACCACCACTCGCTCAACGTGTCGTTGCTGAGTATGACAGTCGCGCAAAGCATGAACTGTACGCCAGAGCAATTGAACCGCATCTGTCAAGCAGGACTGCTGCACGACATGGGCAAGAGCCGCGTCCCTGCGGAGATTCTCTACAAGCCCGCACGTCTCAACGACGCGGAAGCCGCGATCGTGCAGAAACACCCGGTGGACGGCGCGAAGATCCTGTCTCGCTTCCCCGAGATCGATCCGCTGGCGGTCAGTGTAGCGTGGGGTCACCACATAAAGGACGGCGGCCGTGGATACCCAACTGTCGGCGGCAAGTTCACGTTGAGCCCGATCGTCCGGTTGGTCGAAGTCGTGGACATCTTCGAGGCGTTGACTGCGCACCGCCCCTACAAGGATCCACTGAGCGCCACGCAGGCGTTCGACATCTTGTACTCGATGCCCAACATGGACTCGTTCCACCCTTACATGGACCTGCTCCTTCGCGCTGTGGGCTACAACCCCTGTGGCTCACGAGTCAAAACTGCCGACGGCGAAGTCGCGGTGGTCGTCGGGCACGAGGATGACAACCCAATGCGACCGGTGATTCGGCCGATCGAGGGTGATTCGGAGAATCCAACTCTTGGTGAGTCGAGGGTTGGGGCCGCCGCGGCCGGCAGCGATCGCACCAAGGTGACCGAGAACACGGTGACAGCTCTCGATCCTGAGGAAGACGCTGAACTACTCGCTGTTGCAGAGTAGGGGCCGATCGGCCGTGTCCGCATACGCTTGCTTTCCCGACAAGATTGCGCTTCCCTGCTCCGAACGTTCGCCGGCGCCGACCACGCGCCGTACTTGCTCCGCAACGACGTTCAACGGACAGGGCACGCTTGTTCTCGCACCAGAAGAGAAAGATCGCAGTGCTGGCACTCGCGGCAGCACTGCTTGCGGCGCCTGGGTGTGCGCAAGTCTCGACGTGGATCGAACGCCACACCGACGTAGACGCTTGGTCGAGCGCTGCATCTCTGAAGAACCCCAATCATCGTGGCACGCTACTGCTCTTGACGACGGCCCCTTGGCTGATCGATCAGGATCGACGTATCTCGAAGATGCTAGCGCCGCGCAAACATGTGGGTGGCGGCGACAAGGGCGAGGACAAAGGCGACGTCGTTGGTGCAGTTCTCGCTGGGTCACCGCTATTGATGGCGACGATTGCAGCAATCGCTCCCGACCACGACGGAGAAGCCTCACAGCTACTCACCGTCGGAGCCGAGGCAGTGCTGTCGACGATGCTGATCAGCGAGGCCCTGAAGAACACGACTGGACGCGATCGCCCCAACGACAACGCCGGGATCGGCGGGCGACTCGAGGCTTCCGATCACTCTTTCCCGTCCAGTCATGTCTCGAGCGCGATGGCTGGCGCGGCCATCACGTCGCGCTGGCTGCGCCAGAAGCACGAGGGCTTCGTGGCCGCCGAGATCGCACTGTTTGCAGGGGTTGTCTTCGTGGCAATCACCCGAATCGAGAACGACAAGCACTGGCCCACCGATACACTGGCTGGCGCCTTGCTTGGCAACTACATTGCGAACACCGTCTGGGATGCCCACTACGGCACCGAAGAGCACAACGGGCTCTTCGATCGCATCCGCAGACGAGCCGTGCCCGTCGTAATGGACGATGGCGCTGCGCTGCTGTTTCATTTCCAGTTCTAGCGCCCAAACCAACGGCGCGAAAGCGACCCTGACATGCGCCCCAAGATCCTCTACCTCTGCACGGCTTGCCCGTTTGCACCGTCGTTCGGCGCGCAATTGCGGACCTTGGCAACCGCAATGGCGCTGCGCGAGATCGGCGACATCACCACGGTCCTGGTGACGGCCCGGGACTGGGGCGAAGAGGCGCTGCAACGAACCCGCGACGAACTGAACCTGCGGGCCGTGATACCGGTGGTCAAGACACCAAAGATGGGAATCGGCGAGCGCCTGCGGCACGAACTCGATCCGCGATTCATCAAGACGACCGGCTCCACAGTCAGCGAGGAAGACCGCCAACGTGTGCGCGAGTGGATTGCTGAGCACGACATGGTGTGGGTCACGCGCCTGGAAGTGGCCAACACTTTGGGCATCTACGATTGGCCCAACACGGTGCTCGACCTCGATGACCTGCGCAGCCAATACTTCCTGGCTGAGATCGGGCACACAAAGGGCCTCTACGCGAAACTGCTTGCCCGCCGCAAAGCATTCTTGGCGCGACGGCGCGAGCTCGCAACCCACGAACGCTTCACAATCTTGACGGTCTGCAGCGAGAATGACCGTCCCCTGTTGCCGAACGCCAAGAGTGTGCACGTCGTCCCGAATGGCTTCCCACCACCTACGACGGAACCGGTCTACGATCCCAGCTCAGAGCCACGCTTGGGCTTCATTGGACTGCTCGCGTATCCGCCGAATCTGACCGGACTCAAGTGGTTCGCAGACAACGTGTGGCCGTTGGTCCGACAACAGATTCCACAGGCAACGCTGCGCGTGGTCGGCAAAGGCTGGGACGGAGCGGGGCTCTCGCACCACCCGGGCTTCGAGGGGCTGGGTTTCGTCGACGATGTCGAGGCTGAGATGAACAGCTGGCGCGGGACCATCGTGCCAGTGCTGTTTGGCGCCGGCACTCGGATCAAGATCGCCGAGGCATTCAGCCGTCGCATCCCCATCGTCTCGACAACCATCGGCGCCTACGGCTACCCCGCAACTCACGAGCGTGAAATGCTCCTGGCCGATGAAGCGCAAGATTTCGCAGACTCGTGCGTGCGCATCATCAAAGACCCGAGCTTCGCCGCGTCGCTGGCAGATCGTGGCTGGGACATGTACGTCGACGGCTTCTCTTGGGAGGCGATCGGCGAGCGCATCCGCGCGGCCGCCGAGGAGTGCCTCCAGCAAGCCGGTAAACTCGCCAAAGACCCGGCCTAGGCGTCGTCGCGCACTGCAGGCCTAGTACCACGGACCGAGGATGTCCGCAGCAATCACCCCCTCGTAGTGGCGCAGACGCGGCCAGCGAAGCGGACGAACGCCGAAGCGGACGGTGATCATGTCGATGCGGATCCCTTGTTGCCCGCGACCATAGTGAGGCAGCAACCACAACGCAGCTCGCGCGAGCCGTTGCTGCTGCGAGAAGCCAATGGTCCCTTCCCAACGACCGCGCCGAGACTTCACCTCGATGACGATCAACGTATCGCGCTTGCGAGCCAGGAGGTCGACCTCTGCCACCGGAGTGCGGAGGTTGCGAGCCAAGATCCGATACCCGCGAAGACGCAAGGACCAAGCCGCCAGCCGCTCACCTCGCTGCGCCAAACGACGACGATGCTCCACGGCATCCCCCTGCCAGGGCCCTCGAGAGACCCGTTCGTCTATAGGGATGCACGTAACGTTGGTAGGGAAGCGCGCAGCCACTATGCGTGACCCAAAGATCGTCGTCCAGCACGAAGCCGTTGCGGCCTAAGGAAGTGCCCGCCGCATCTGTTTCAAGAAGCGCTCGCGTAGCGGCTCGAGGGTTGCCGTCCAGACGTCATCTTCGGTCATACCGTCGGCACCCAGCCCATTGCTCACCTTGGCCGGCGTGCGCCCGTCCAGTGCAAACACCTGCTCGGGACGCCGCTCTCCGACCTGCGGGCGTAGCAGTTCGATCACAACGAGCTTCGGGTGTGGCGCAATTCGCTCCGCGCCAAAGGCACGCCCGAGTCCCTGCGAGTAGTCGTGCTGGTAGCGAACCTTCAAAGTGTAGGTTAGCAGCTCGATGGTGCAGTCGATGTTTGCGAGCTGCTTCTCTAGCGCGCGCACATCGCCTGCGTGCATACGGCGGGGAAAGCTATCCGCAACGACACCCGCGACCATCGCCTCCCCAGCGCCCGGTAGGCGACCGCTGCGCTCCAGCGCCACAATCGGACCCGCAGTCAGTATCTCGCGCGCCTGCTGCAGCTGCTGTGCGGTCGGCTGTGGTGCGCCGGATGTTGGAGGCACAGCTGCTGGAGGCGCAGAGCCCGTAGGCGCTGGCGACGTCGACTTCTCGGCAAGCATGCGGATCAAGGCAGCAAAGTCATGGTCGCGCAACGCGACTTCGATTGCTGTCAGTTTCGGAGGACCCGGTTTCGGTTGGCCGCCGTTCTTTGTCGACGTGGGGGTCCGAGCAGGTGTGTCCTCGCCGGCCGCCTCCGGTGGTGGCGACAGAGTAGCGATGCCTTCAGGCGTGCTTGCAGCAGTCGTTCGAGAGGCGTTCGCACCTCCCCCTTCGGCGACCGCACTTCCTCCTTCGAGGACCGCAGTGGCGAGCGGCGGCGTTGTCTCTGTCGCGACGCTGCCGCTTGCGGCTGCGCCTCGGTCCTGGCGATCGCCACCCTGTGTATCTGAGCCGTGAGTCGACGCAGTTCTCCCTGGTTCGGCCGTGCTCGACTCGTTGAGGGCAGCATCATTCTTCAGGCCGACGGCGCTCGTCGGGTTGTCTGGCGGAGTTGCCTCACTGGCTGATCCCTGTGGCTCAGTGGGTCCCGCTTGCGGGGAGCGTTCATCGCGGGCGCGTGTGTTCCAGTCGATCGCGACCAGAAGCCCGAACAACAGCGCAACAATGACGACGGCTCCCCACATCAGCCGCGAGAACGGGGTGCCAGCGCGCCAGGTTCGACGCATCGAGCGCTGCCGTTGCGGCGCGGCACTAGCGGGTGCAGCTGCACTAGCAGGCGCAGACTCACCGCCGGCTGCTGGAGCAGCGACGGCGCGAGCAGCGCCATCAGGATCGAGAAACCGCGCTTCGACCGGACCGAATGCAACGACATCACCGTGGGCCAGCGCCGCCGACTCGCGAAGACGCGCGCCATTCAGGAAAACTCCGTTCGTACTCCCTGTATCAGCAACCCACCAGCAATCTCTGTCGCGCCACAGTTGTGCATGCTTCTTCGAGATCTTCTCATGGCGAACGACGATATCGGCAGCGGCGCGGCCGACGACGTTACGACGCCCTTCGCGGAGTTCGACAAGGCCCAGCTTCGCCTCGGCAAAGTGCAGTTGTGGCGCACTCATCGGACCTCCTCGAGACGAAGGCCGTCGAACCACGCGCTCCCTTGCTTCCCCTTCAAGTAGCAGACCAAGTACACGACCCTCGATGTGCCCGAGAACCAGTCCGCGGTGTATGCCTTCCAGCCGCTATTGGGAACCCGCAACGGCTCCGTCTTGCCGCGAACCCCGGTGTGCAGATCATCGGTGAAGAAGCCAACGAAGGCTTCTCCATCGAGCCCACGAGTCGCAACGCCGGCAGTCAACCGGTACTTCTTGCCGGGCGTGACCGCGATGCGCTGGATCCAACCACCCCGGCCATCGCGCTTGAGTCGCAGATGCAGACTTTGCTTGCCGTGGACCTTCTTGTCGGCATCCAGCTCCATCGCCAAGGCGCCGGTGGGTTCGGTTGCGCCCTCGATCCATGCAATCGGGCGCTGAGGGTCCTGATCGAATGAGCCGTTGTAGATCGGATCGCGCGGTGGCAGCGGCCGAAACTTGCCTGACTCATCGCCAGGCCCGGCGCGTCGGTAGGCAAGATCCAGGGCCTCCCCGTTGGGATCGATCAACTCGATCAAGAAGCCGCGGCTCCCTGGCGGTTGGATCGCCGCAACTTCGAGAATGTTCTCACCCTTACTGAGGGTCACCGGAAAAGCGCGCTTTTGGTTCAACATCAACTCGTCATGACGCGGTTGCGCGTACTGCGGAGAGGCGTCGAACGATCCTAGCGCCAACCCATCGACTCGCAATTCGAGCTGCAGGTCGGATGCGGCAACCAATCGCGCCTCTTGTTCTACGGGCGATACGATGCGGGTGAAGAACAGATAGCGACGCGTCCCGAGCGACGGCACGGCGTCCGCATCGGCGGTAATGAAGCCGGTCGGCCAGCGCAACGCACGCCAGCTCTGGCCTGCCTCGAGATCCTCCGGACCGTAGACCCACCAGTTCCGCACCGGGAAGCCGTCAATGCGCGTTAGGTTCAGCTGCTTGGGGTGCTTCTTCAGAAACCGCACCGCGCGCCCCCCTTGGGTGACACGGTTGTCGAAAACGGGCCAGCCATGAGCGCGAAACAGCCACGCGACGTTACGATCGAGGCTCAGCGAATACAGCGTCGCGATGCGTTCGATACTCGATAGTTGCTGCAGGTTCAGGGTTTGCTCCGAGATCCGGCGTTCGATCAACATGTTCTTGTGCACGTCCGGTCCAAACAACAGGCGCAGCGCGGCAAACACTCCTTCGTTCGGATTCCAAGGATCTCGCTCTTCGTGCCGCTCGCCATCGAGGTACGAAAACACGCGCTGGAAGTCTGCTGCGTGGAGCATGCGATAGCCAAACGCGCCAAAGCGTTCCTCGTCGACACCGGTCGGAGCTAGCAACATGTAGGGGTCGTGGCCGAAACCCAGGTTGTGTCCGAGCTCATGTCGAAACGCCCCCGGCAACAAATCAGTCGGCGCGGTGAACGGCAGCAGTTGTCGCAGGTCCAGCGTGATCCGCCCCCCGCCACCGGTACCACCGACGCCCGGTGGCATGAACACGTCGAACTCCATATGGATGTGGCGACCACCCTCAGGAAGATCGAGCGTCGCTACACTGCCATCGACTGCACGCTTCACCTCGGGCAGGAGCGCGAGCATCTGAGCTTCCATCGCTGCGGGCGCACTGCCACTGGCACCTTCGACGTTGAAGGTGCGCGGCAGTTCAGCCGGCACCGGAACGAAGATCGAATCACCGCCGATACTCAGTGCAAGCGCGTACTCCACCTGCGCGGGATCTATGGAATCAGTCTTTTGTTGTTCTTCCCAACGAAACGTCCGGACGTCGAGATTGGTATGAGCACGTCCTTTGTAGATCCCGCGCAACACACCCCTGCGGTTGGGCGGACGCAACAGCGAACGGCCAGCGGCCTCGTTGACCGACAACCAGAACTGCATCTTCTTCTCGTCTGGTTTGGGTTTGTAGTACAGCGTCGAGCGGCACGGCATGCGGGGCGTGAGGTCGGCCACTTCGTTTGCGGCGACCTGCACTCGCAGCGGCGTCCACTCGGTCGCAGTGCCATCTTCGAGTCGATGCTCGACTGCGCAGCGATACTCACCCGGGGCAACGAACATTGTCTGCAGTCCCGCGCCTTCGAACGAAACGGTTTCGCCCACGGCACTAACTGCGACTACCTCGGCACGCCCCCACTGCCCAGGACCGATCCCGGTCCCCGGGGCCAAAACGAGCCGCCCGAACTCGCGGGGCGCAAAACGCAACTTCACTACTTTCGTCGCCAGCGTCTCTGCCGTGACTTTCGAATGCAGGAGTACTTGCGCGGGTCCGGCGAGACTCAAGGCCGTGATCGCAAGTGGCACACCCGGTGTCGTCAGGATCAGACACTTGCCTTGTGGAGTGCTACGAGCCGAATCGAGACGTGCGCGCGCCTGCAGCACCTGGCTGACAGCCACGTAGCGGTACGCTGGGACAAGCGCCTCCGGGGTGATCCAAAGTCGTTCGAGCGGTAGGGCGCGATCGACGTTGTCGCGCAGCGTCAACTCAACTGGCAGAGCAGATCGTAGGTCGAGTTCGTTCTGATCCGCGGCCAGCGCACCCACGAGTGCAACCACGCGGGGTGTCGCGACGATTCCACTGAGGCCGGTCCGGTCTGTGCGGTCGGGGACCTCACCAAACGCATAGACATCGTAGCTCCCTGGTATGACGTTGCCGGACCACACTCCATCGGCGTCGGTCACGCCCTCGTAGACCATCAAGCCCTCGGTGGCCAACAACAGCACGCGCGCTCCCGGCACCGTCAGCTGCAGGTCGTCGCGGACCGAGACCTCGACGGAACGTGTCAAGAAAGTGCGGCGCTCCCGGTCTTCCCGCTCCAACTCGGCAGCCACACCGGCCACCGTTGCGGCACGTCGCGACACTACACCATCGGCGGGCAGTACGACTTCGCGAGTGACGAGAGAGCGACGCTTGTCGCGATCGCGCAGCACCAACTCGAACCGCAGCCCTTCGGGTTCTCGGATCGGGAAGTAGCGTCGAACCGTCGCGTCCGGAGGCAACGTGAGCTTGACCGGCTTCTGCTTGTCGATCCCTTCGAAGCGCAGCTCGACCTTACGTTCTGAATCGCTGAGGTTCTGCAGCCGCACGCCAACCAAGCGGTAGCGCACGCCGGGCAACTCAGGGAACTTGGGGCGCTCGGCTTTTTTCGGACGAATGAAGCGCGGTGGTGCGTGATGGTTCTTCTGATTGTATTCGTAGCCCTTGGTCCGAGGTCGCCCTGGCCAGGCATCGGGGATGACCTCCATGAGAACTTGATCGTTGGCGGCGCGATCGGACTGCGCCACTACACGATCGGTCGCGGCGCACAGGGCCACCCAGACGACGATCGACAACACGCCAAGAGGCCTGCCAAGCATTGCTCACCGCTTCCCACTACTCTGCATGATTCATGCGTGCATCGTTCCCGGGAAACGGGCGACGCGCAAGAGCAGTGTGGACGTCAGCTCGGGTGTCGCACCTGACCAGGGGCTAGGGCGCGGCGGCGGCCAGGCAGGAGCAGCGCCAAGACGGACGACGCGATACGGATTCCCAAGCGTAGCGGCAGCCGCCCCAAACGACTGGAGAGCCGCCGGCTACGGGCAGCGACTTGCCGGACACAGGAGCGCAAGACAATCGCATTGCGCACCCCGTCGATAACCGTCACGTCGCCGCTCCCGGCGATCGTGTGTAGCCCGTGCGGGTAAGGACCAGCCGGGTCGGGAGCCAGGCGTCTTACCGTGCGCTCGTGGAAGACTGTCGGCGAGAGTTCCGTGACCTCCTGAATCTGCACCGCTCCCCCGTAGCCTTCGGAGCAATCCTGGGCGGGGCGATACAGCCGACCATCGTGTTCGAACAGCGGCCCAGCGGGGCGCGCCGAGCGAACATCGGTCTTCAGCGGATTCCATCGGTGCGCCGTCCACTTGCCTTCGAGAGACGGTGCCCACCAGGCCATCAGCTTGGTTTCCGAGCCAGACTCCTTGGTCGTCGCAAACAGCCACCAGCGCGTGCCGTCGTTGTGCAAAGTCGGGTCCACCACTGCCAAACCGCTGATCAGTGTCGTGACTCGCTCCCAATCGTGGGGGAAGTTGCGCGCACGAAACAGCGCGACCTCGTCGTTCTCGAACGTCTCTGGAACACAATAGATCTCTCCGGCACTCTCGAAGACACCTGGGTACGAGAGATGAAATGGCGCCTCGAGAACCGGAACCGGGCCTCGCAGCGTGCCAGAATCGTCAGCGCTGAAGACCGCGATATGACCGCGACCTGCGCCATTCAGGTCGAGGTCTTCGACGAACACGTGCAAGCGACCCTGTACATGAATCGCGAAAGGATCGGCGTAGAAGCGTCCATGCCGCGGCGGAGGCAACCACTCGATCGCATCGCTACTCGGCGTGCTGCCGCCAGCCAAAAGCTCGTGCACCGGAGCGCGGATCATACCGACGTTCCACTGCCCGTAGCGGGTCAAGGAACGCCAGTGCTCCCGCGCATAGGCCAGTCCGAAACGAAGCCGGCGCTGGCCGCGACATACCCAAGAATCGGGCAAAGCTGCTGGCGGTGGCGGCGCCGCCGCGGTCGGCAACACTCCGCTATCGAGCCACTGCTGACAGACGCGTGCCACCCAGTCGGCGCTCCCGTTTACGACGACGTCGTGATTGAGTGCAGGCGAGAACGCCACAGTCGCGAAACATCCTTCGTGCAGCACCTCGCGGGTGCCGCCAGCGAGCTGGCGCTGCAACGTTGTCGCGGTAATCGGTGAGTCGGTCAGCAACGGCCGCAGGCAGTGATCGGGATGCTGCGGATCTTGATGTTGGAAGAACCACACACCGGCGCTCGCCAGCTGGGTCATCGCGTCGGTGACGGCTGCCGACGTGAGATTCAGCAGCACGTCGAGATCGGCGTTGCGGGCACGCTCGAGCCAGGTCGCATCCTCGAGCTGGTACAGCTCAACGACGTGTAGATGGCGCACTCCGGTGAGGGCCAAGAGGCACTGGGCGACCCACGGGGCCCGCTCAGTGCAGGAAGGGGGAGGGGAAGGGGAGGCCGGCGGCGGAGAAGGCATCTGCGCCGGGGACGGCGGTGCCACCGGCTGCGGCCGCGGCGGCTGCGGCACGACCGGATGCGGCAGCAAGGCCGAGGGCGAAAGGGTGGTTGGCAGCAAGGTCTTTCATGTCCTTTGAATGAAAAGGCCGCGTTTTGGTATTTCGTTTTAACTCACTTATTGCAAATATATAGCGATCCTACCGTAAGACCAAATGGGCGGGCCATGTGTTGACGAAGTGCCTCGTGAAAGTGGTTGACTCCTGCGGCACCCGTGCCGGATGCGGCAGCCGC
>JBCCHQ010000042.1:0-38335 GCA_039028735.1 Planctomycetota bacterium
CTCCGACAAGTAGCGCCGCGCGCGCGCCTCGCTGTGCCGTAAGTAGAACGGCGTTTCCCCGCCGTGTAGCCGCTTGAACAACTCGAGGAGCCGCGCCGCCCGGCGACGCACAGGAACACTTCGCTCATCGTCCAACAGCTCGTTCAAGAGCTCGGCCGCGTGAAACCGCCGCGCAAACACACCGGATCGAGCATCGAAGACACTCCCCAGCTGCCCCTCCCACCGGCTCGCCCCGGGTGCCGCCCGAAACAACTCGTGCACTCCATCGACATGCGGGTAGAGCCAGCCGTCACGCCCATCGGCAAGACGCCCAACCTGCTGAAACCAATGCCCAGCAACCCACACCGGCACCCCGCGCGCCGGCGCAGCCGCCGAGACGCAGATCGCGAAAGTCAGGCCACTCACAACTAGAAAGAGGACACGACGCATACGGGTCACCTACGCCTCGTCTTCGATGGCAGCGTCTCGATGCCAGCGTCTCGATTGCCAGCGTCTCGATTGCCAGCGTCTCGATTGCCAGCGTCTCGATTGCCAGCGTCTCGATTGGCAGCGCCCTTCGACGCCACAACGACTCTTGGAGGGACCTCGAGTCTAACAGGACCCAGGCTCCGGCTCCAGCTCGACTCGCGACCGCCGCCACATTCGGAGGTTGCAACTACCGCCATCGCCGGTTGAGATAGGGATCGACGAAAGGAAGTCGATGCTGATCAAGAATCAAAAACAACTGCTGGGGATCGCCTTGATTCTGAGCACCCTCTGCACGCCAGCGCTCACGGCCGCCAGCAATGACGAAATCAAGCGAGCCACTGAGTTCCTCAGATACCAAGAAGTTGGCGCAGATGGCGGGCAGCTCCAAACGGCAATCGTCACCTACCGCAACGAGAAGGGCGTCGAAGTCACGCTGGTGGGTGCCGTGCACATCGCTGATGGCACCTACTACCGCCATCTCAACAAACTCTTCAAGAGCTACGACGCACTTCTCTACGAGCTCATCGCCCCGCCCAACCAGCGCCCGCAGCGAGGCCAACAATCAAGCAGCTTCATCGGCCTCCTGCAGCGCGCGATGAAGCGCGTCCTCGGGCTCGAGTTTCAACTCGATGGAATCGACTACAGCAAAAAGAACTTCGTGCACGCAGACATGGATCCAAGACAGTTTCGGCGTGCTCAACAAGAGCGTGGCGAGGGCTTCCTGGACATGTTCCTAAAGATTTGGATGCGCTCGATGCAGGACCAAATGTCTGGCAAGGGTGTCGCCGGCCTCGACCCCAACGAACTGATGCGTGCGTTGAGCAGTGACGACATTCAACGTTCACTGAAGATCTTGCTGGCCGGCGAGATGCAAAACATCGAGGCGCTCATGGCTGGCATCAGCGATGAGAATGGCGAGTCCGTGATCCTGACAGAGCGCAACAAGGTCGCGTTCGAGGTCCTCCGCAAGGAGATGAAGAAGCATCGCAAGCTTGGCATCTTCTACGGAGCCGCACACCTCCCTGACATGGAGGAGCGCTTGCTCGCAATGGGCTTCAAGCTGCACGCCCACGAGTGGCTGACCGCGTGGAACATGCCACCGACCAAAGACAGCGCGCAAGAGCCTGCCGACACACCAACGCCATCGCAGCCGAAACCAACGCAACCGCGCAAGCGCGAGCGCTTCTAGCCGCTACTCCGATACCACGCGCACGAACTGGCGCAGCATCTCCAGTTCGTAGCGTCCCTCCCACGCCTCCAGCATCCGCTGTAGCGCCACGCGCGGCGCCAGCGCTGTGTTGCCATCGTAGTGAGTGGTCATCCGGTCGTAGTCGTTGGCAATCACCGCCGCAGCAATCGCCGCGTAGTGCTGCACCGACTCTCCCTCCGGCACCCCGTGGTGCCAACGCACGATTTCGCGCGCAACGGAACCAACCCATGGCAACTCGGCTACCATCTCCGCACCCGCAACCGCATGGTCTTGGTCGCCTTGATCCATGCGTAACTTGCCGATGTCGTGCATCAGCAGACCCGTCGCCAGGTCCGGTATCTCTTCGTACGGCACACCAGATTCGACCCGCTGCGCCAGCGACACGCCGTACAAACACACCTGGACGCTGTGCTGATACAGGTCTGGGCGATCGGCAAAACTCGCCATCAAACCCGCAAACAACCCCGGAGCCTCGATGTCCTTGCAGCTCCGTTGCACCCACGTTCGCGTGTACTGCTCCGCCGCCGGATCCTCGATCTCTTCGAACACGTAGCGCGCCACCATCGTGCCCAGCTGTAGGTGTTGCTCAGTCGTTTGCGACTCTTCGAAGCGAGCTGCGATCCTCTCCCGGAGGTAGCCCAAAAACGCATTCCGCTCAGCGATCGGTACGAGCAGCTGTCGATCACCCCGTTCCAACAACGTGTCACGATCGGCACGCGCAAACACGTCCCCTGCACTCTTGAGCACCAATGGCTGCCCGGCAATCTTCGTGTACACGTCGAAGGGCACCGAAGTATCGACTTCTAGTACCGTCATGCCGATCGCAAACAAGATCGGCTCGGTGCCAGCGATCCGGTTAGCCAACTCCCAATAGCCCAACTGCCGGAGTATCTGTTCGGCATCGCGCTCGATGTGCAGCGCTTCTCCGATCGGGCGTACCTGGAACTCGCGCCACCACTCTTGATCTGTTGGACTCTTGATCGACGCCGGCAATTCTGCGCGAAGCGCTCGCGCAAACGCAGTGATCTCGGCACGGTAGCTGGCAACGATGATCGCGAGCGCTTGATTCTCTTGCTCCGTGAGCAACGCTTGGATCCCACGCAAGTCCACAGGTGACACCGAAACCAGGCTGGCCAGAGCCCGCCAGTCGCGCGCCTCCCCAGCCGTTAGCTCCTGCATCGCTCCCGTCATCGCCTCGCGCAAGTTGGGCGCAGGCTGCGGTGCTTCTCCGGAATTCAATGGTACCCCTCGTTCGACTGCAGTTCGTGACTCCCGACCCTGGAGCTGCACGCACCCCAAAGGAATCAGCGCGCAGCATACCCCAATCGGCCGCTTTGCTCTACGATCTGCCCCGTCCACGTGGAGGAACCTATGCCGAAGCTACACCTCGAAACACCACTGATCGAGTCCCGCCCCTTCGCAGCGATCCTGGGGAAACCCGTCTGGCTCAAACTCGAGTGCCTGCAGCCCGTAGGCTCATTCAAGGCACGCGGCATGGGAGCCGCGTGCGAGCAGGCTCATGCCGCTGGAGCCCAACGGATCGTCAGCTCCTCAGGCGGCAACGCCGGATACGCCGTCGCCCGTGCTGCACGGTTGCTAGGACTAGACGCAACGATCATCGTCCCGCGTAACTCGTCACAGCGATCGCGCGAGCTGATCGCAAGTGAATCGGCGACCCTCCTCGAGCATGGCGCGAGTTGGGACGACGCGCACGCTCATGCGCTCGAACTGGCCCGCAACGATCCTGGCGCGCGCTACGTGCACCCGTTCGACGACCCCGTCGTCTGGCGCGGCCATGCAACTCTTGTCGAAGAGCTGGGTCGGCAAGGCCCGAAGCCAGATGCGCTCGTCGTCTCTGTTGGTGGCGGCGGTCTCTTGATCGGTATCTTAGAGGGACTCGCGGCCGCCGGTTGGGGCGATGTACCAATCCTCGCTGTCGAAACAACTGGGGCCGCGTCGTATGCTCAGGCGATTGCCGCCGGAGAGCTCGTCACGCTCGATCGCATCGATTCGCTAGCCGTGACCCTAGGAGCACGCACCGTCGCGCCAGCAGCTCTCGACTGGTATCGACGCCACCCCATTACTCCATGGACCGTTTCCGATTCCGACGCGGTCCTGGCTTGCGAACGCTTCGCTGACGACCACCGACTGCTCGTCGAACCCGCGTGTGGCGCGGCGCTCGCAACGCTCTACGACGACGCGGAGCCGCTACGCGCGGCTTCGTCGGTGCACGTCATTGCTTGTGGTGGAGCAGGAGTGGATCGCGCGCTCCTCCAACAGTGGCGAGCGCGCGTGGATAGCACAGCCTAGGACGCTGGCGCGTCGCCTGCTATCGCACGGATCACGACGATCGTTACATCGTCGCGCGCCGGACGCCCCTCGGTGTATTCACCGACGTCGGCAAGAATGCTCGCTGCAATCTGCTCGGCGGGCTCATCGACATGGCGACTGAAGATCTCACGCAAGTGGTCTTTGCCCATCATCTCGCCGTCCGGTCCCCCGTTGACCTCCCAGACCCCGTCGGTCGTGATCAACAAGACGTCCCCGGGCTGCATCGATAGCGTCTCACCCAATTCGAAGTTGTTCGGCGCGAAGATGCCAAGCGGCATGCCTGTCGATGGAAACTCCTCGACCTCGCCGCTGCTTGCGCGATACAAGAACGGCGAATCGTGGCCGGCATTGACAAACTCCAACGTTCCGGTGGTTTTGTCGACAGCGGTCACGAACATCGTCATGAAGCGATCCAGCTCCATGTCTTGCTCCAGCTGATCGTTGAGCGCACTGATCACTTCAGACAGGTCTCGCGAACCAGCTCCTAGGCTCGCTCGCAGCCCTGCTCGCGCGGACGCCATCAACAGCGCCGCGCCGATCCCGTGCCCGGAAACGTCGCCAACGACCGTGATCAACCGGTTCTCGTCCTGCACCATGAAGTCGACGTAGTCGCCACCGGTTTCGTCGCAAGACTCGCTACTCCAGGCAACGTCAAAGCCTGCAAACGTCGGCGCGCTCGACGGAAACAGATTCTTCTGTATCGTGCGCGCGATCTCGAGACTCTGCTGGTAGCGTTCCTTCTCGAGCGAATCCTCGTGCAACATTGCGTTCGAGATGCTCGTAGCAGCCAAGCCACCGATCGTCATCAAGATGTCGCGATCGAGTTCAGAGAAGCTGGCGTCCTCTTCGCCGGGATTGACGAGATTGATCGCGCCTAGCGTACCGTTCTGAGCAATCAGCGGCACGCACAGGTACGAACCCACCTGCACGTCAATGCCCTCAACGCGATAGTCTGAGCTGGCGCTGAAGTTCAGGATCAGCTCCGGCTCTCCCGTCTCCATGACGCGCTTGTATACAGGAATACCGTCTTGGGTTTGCAGACAGTCGATCATCTCGGGGGGCAGTCCCCACTCGATGCAACTCTCACAAACGTCGTCCTTCTCGAGGACGATCGATCCGACCTGTCCATTGACGACGTACAAGGACAGCTCCATCAACTTCGTCAGCAGCACGCTGAGATCGAGCGTCCCCAGCAGTTCGCCTACCTCATTGATAGCAGACAGCTTAGCCTGGTAGCCATCGAGCATCTCTTCTGAGCGACGACGGTCGGTGATCTTGAAGAAGGCAATCGAGACAGCACGACGCAGCTCCTCCAGAATCTGCTGCGGCACGTCGTCGCTCTTGAGAGCTTCGTCGTGAAACATCAGATACCCGATCGCCTGTCCGCCGGCACCCAGGCGCCAAGCGTCGTTGACCGGAACCATCTGATCTTCGACGCGCAGCAGCGCCGGGTTCCCACCAGCTTCTAGCGACGCGACGATAGGTGCGCAATCGACAGCTGGCGGCGTCAGTCGGTCGGCGACGCCGCGCAACCGCGTCGAGTGCAGCAGACGGCATTCGCCGTTCTCTTCGGCGGCGATCGAAAAGTCGTGCGAATCGATCAACGCGGCAAGCACTTGCTCCATGCGAATCACGAAGTCGGAGTACGTAAACGTACTGTTCAGCACAGACAGCTGCTCGAGGAGCTGAATGATCTGTTCCGAGCTCGCTGCGGTTTGCGAAGTCACCGAAGTCTCACTTTCGTTGCCATGGTTCGCGAGAACCCTCGGCCTATTGCTCGCTCGCGGAGGTGCCAACCATGAAAACTGCTTTGTCTTGCTCGTTCTTGAACTCGAGATCCCAGCGCTTGCCGTCCGAAACGATTCGGTACAGGTGGCCATTGCGGATCCCGGACGCAGTCTGCGCGTCGATCAGCTCCGCATCGCCAAGTTCCCACAACGATCGTGCGTAGCGCCCTTCGAGACCTTGGAACTGCTTTTGCGCCGCAGCGATCTGAGCGCGTAGTTCGCGCAGCTCCCCATTCTCACGCTCGTCACGCTGGATCTCGGCCATCGTCAGGACGGAAACGAACGTCCAAGGGAACAAACCACAGTCACTTTCGAACTGCGCCTTCACACCTTTGGCGTTCGGAATCACGGCCATGATCAAGTCGCCAAACATCTGCGGCGCCTTGGACTGCCAGTCACTGACCGGCAGATTCGCCAGCACCGGAGAGTTCAGCTGCGGCACAGCTGACATCAGCTGCCCCATATCGACTTCGGTGCTCGCGTCGGCGCGCAGCGCCGCCTCACTGACCCAGGCAAGCCAGGTCGCCTTCTTCGAGAAGCGCTGGAACAGGTTTTTCGGGGCCGTATGACCACCGCGGTGGATCACATCCGAGAGCCAAACCCGCATCGCGTCTTCGGACGGCCCGACGTACCAGTGGTCGCGCCGCGCAGCAATGGCGCCACCCATCGGCAGCGTCAAGAGCCGGTAGCCTTTCGGTCCGTCTTTCCACTGCAGGTCCATCGACATGCTCGCGCCGAGCTTCCCGAGACACTTTTGCAGGCGCAGGTCGTTGCGGATCGGAACGCGAGCGACCGTTGCGACGCCGTTCGGCGACGTGGAGTGCGGGAAGCGATTCCACACCCAACCGGTACCGAGCGAATCCAGCAGATCCTTCTGCAGGCTCACGTCCATGCGCTGTTCCGACTGGGCAATCATCATCCCTACCTGCGGCGGCAGGACTTCCTGTACATCTTTCCAGAGGCGGCTCAGGTTCATCGGCATGTAGCCGAAGCTCACCGCCTCCTCCGCGATCTCACGAATCACCTCAGGGGCCACCGTTTCGCCGTCAGCAAGCGCCAACAGGCCGCGGTGCGGCGCGGGACTGTGCAAGAACAACGAGTCGATGAAGCGCTTGTCACTATCTTCGAAGACATAGACCAAGAAGTCAGCTCGGTCGAGGCCAAGCGCTTTGACGACACGCCCGGTGTCTGACTTTGAATCCACACGCGGCAACTCAGCGGCAATGAACACGTCCGGGACTTCGTCGCCGACGGCCAAGTTCCAGCACTCTTCCAGCACCGGGAGCAGCATGTTGCGCTTGCGCGACTTGCGCGGCTCCAACAGCTTCAGGTCGTTGCAGAAGTACCAATCGCCGCGCACCTCCCCAAAGAACCATGCGTCGCCCTCGAGCATTACTTTGCGCAGGACGACTTCGCCCAGACGACCGCTACCCGTCGGCTCGACCGGAACGAGGTACTCGACCCAACGGTCCAGCATGTCAGCGCGCCCGCCTTTGACCCGCAACAGCATCGACGGGTCCATACCTTCGCGGTTGTAGAGTCCGATCGTCGTCGTACCCTCGAGTCCTCCGAGAACATCCACGCTGCCGGCCACGGGCCCCGCAAGCGTCTTATCGAGGAAGGTGCGCAGTGGATCACCCGCGGGCAACTTGCGCCCCATACGTTCAACCCACTTCGTCGCCAGCTGCGCCGGTGAACGCATGTAGGCAACTGCGTTCGGCTCGCCGGGCAGCTCGACCAGGACAGTCGGCAAGGCCCCTTGCTTCGCCGCACGCGTCGCGTCGGCCTTCTTTTCGGTGCAACTAGTCGTGAGGATCAGCGCGCTACCGACACACAGTGCCAGGGTCAGCGCTTGAAGTCGTCTCGGGATGTGCACGGGTGCTCTCCGCTCGTTCGTGATGGAACGTCAAATGAAGTGGATCTCGAAGGAGTCTGTCAATGTCGAAGGAATCCAAGGTCAGCACAGCCGCTGAAAGTTCGGCCCAAGCAGAACTTCCCCGATGGAAAGGCTGACTCATAAACCTAGCATCCGTAGCTCATCTGCCCAATCGCCTCGGGCACAGCCCTTGCCACAGCGGGAGTTGCGAGAATTACGACCCAGAAATGAATCTGGGTTTCAGCAAAGCTTCGAGCTCTAGAGCGCCGAAGTAAGAGATACAGGACCACTCGTGCGGCAAGGTGGAGCGAGCATTGAACGACGGCATTCCGGCAGAGCCAGCCCCTACCGTTGAAGGGGCCATTCACCGTATTGGCAACAACGAGATTCAGGTGGCTCGCCACGGCGACGTCGAGGTTCTCGCTATCCGCGGCAGCCAAGAGGCATCGCTGGTCCAGGCGCTCGAGACGATCGCGGGCC
This sequence comes from Planctomycetota bacterium, assembly GCA_039028735.1. Classification (GTDB taxonomy): domain Bacteria; phylum Planctomycetota; class UBA8108; order UBA1146; family JAJFFE01; genus JBCCHQ01. The sequence continues at coordinate 8,153 of JBCCHQ010000042.1, forward strand.
GCTGTAGCCACGACGTGGGGCTGGACTTTCGCGAGCTGCGCGACATGTCGCCAACGATCCTGCCCATGCTGCGGCGGCTCAATCGGCGCTTCGAGGAAAAAGGGCGTGTGCTCCTCCTGTATGATCCGCCCTCGCGTCTCCTCGACCTACTGACCCTCAGCGGCGCGTCGGAAGATTTCCACATCTACCACGCAACCCACGGACTCTCGAAGAAGCAGGTTTTCACTGCAGATGCGAGCGTTCCGCTCCACGCAAACGTCGACGGTGCCAGCGATACGATCGTACGCTTTACTCAGGACCTCCAGCGTTCGCAGCAACTCGAGTCCAGCCTCGAGGTTGCCGGCATGCGCGCGGGTCGCATGATCCGAAAAGCACAGCCGCACTTTGCTGGCTATCAGATCGCAGCCGCGTACCTGCCACACGATATGGTCGGTGGCGACTTCTTCCACATGCTTCCGCTCGACGACAACCATTTGGGCATCGTGATCGGCGATGTATCCGGACACGGGATCGAAGCCGCTCTCTTGATGGGGATGACGCGCAAGGTCATTGAGATCCGCGCCCTGGACAACCCGCACCACGACCCGGTGTCGACGCTCGTCCGAGCCAATCAAGACTTGTTTGCAGACCTCGATCGTTTCACGTTCGTCACAGCCTTCTACGGCATCCTGCAGCGTGACAGCGGCAACTTCCGATACGGTCGAGCCGGACACAACTATCCGCTCCATCTGTCGCAGTCACAACGCGTGGCTCGCCAACTGCCGGGCGGTGGTATCGCGTTTGGCATCGACGGTGGCCCGCTCTTCGAATCGGCCCTTCAAGCGCAGCAAGCACTCGTTGCTCCTGGCGACGCGCTGGTCTTGTACACCGACGGCCTCATCGAAGCGGCACATCCACAGCGCGGCCAGTACGGCCTCGAGCGCCTCGTTGACTTTACCGAACGCTTGTCTCCCGAGTTGCCGCCAGAAGAGATGAAGGACGCCATTCTCGCGGAAGTTGAGGAGTTCCTAGAAGGTACGCCCTTGACCGACGATCTGTCCTTGATCTGCATTCGACGCGACGCCCGCTAGGTACCTGCGCCCGCTCGCCTTGTTGGCCAACTCCGCGTTCCAGGGGTATTCTTCAAGAGGCTACGTCCATCTCGACCAGCCACCTTGTTCGACCATCGAACCGTAGAGGGTTCATCGCTCAGCGACCCAAAGAGGCTTTCGTGCTCAAAGGTCACACGCGGAACATTCCGCTCTCCAACATCATGCAGACCCTGGTGCTCAATCAGCAGGGCGGCATCCTGTCGGTTCAGTTCCAGAAGATGGAACGACACCTGGCCATCGGAGCATCGAGCGTCTCCTTGGTGACCGAGCGTCCATACACTTCGAGCCTGCTCCAGCAGACGCTAGCGCGCTTGGCAATCCTGTCTGGCACCGAGTACCAGAACGTTGTCAGCACGACGTCCGGCGCGCACCCCCCCGGGGACGCACTTTTGGCGCGCCACCTGCTGACTGCAGAGCAAGTCACTTCTCTCGTCCGCGAGCAGTTCCAAGAGGCGATCTACGAGATCTTCGAGTGGCGCAATGCCAGCTACTCGTTCGACGTGCACCCGATTCACGAAGACCGCGTGATCTTCGGAGACGCAGAGCTGGCGCAAGGGCTACAGTTCCCGGTCAACGGGATCCTGATGGAAGTCGCCCGGCGCGAGGACGAATGGGTCCGCATCCGCGAGTCGATTCCGCATGCGCAGCAGATTTACACGATCGAGAGCGAAAAGCTCGACGCCAGCGACATCGGCTCGACGATTGCGTTGTCTGCGGATCGTTTCGATTCTTTGAAGCAGATGCTCAACTCCGAGTTGACCCTCGAAGAAGTCTTGGAGCGCTCGAGCATTCCACCCTTCTTTGTCTTCTCGACTCTGCGCCATCTCCTCGAAGAGGGGTTCGCGCGGCCACTAGATATTGAAGAAAAGAAGGAGCTCGCTGAGCGTGCGCGGCAGCAGTTCCAGATTCCGCGGACCGAGGCCATCTACCGCAGCGTTCTCGAGGACGCCCCGGACGAGATCGAGGTCCGCAAGAAGCTGATGATCCAGCTCGACAAGCGCAAGGCGCCTGCCGACGAGGTCCTCCCCCACTTGCGTGCGCTCGCTGCCGCGGCCGAGGAGGCCGAAGACAGCGACAGCGCGCGACAGTACCTCGAAAGAATCATCTCTCTCGACCCTCACGATCTCGACGCGCTCGAGCGAGTCACGCGTGTCGAGCTCGATCTCAATGATCACAAGGACACTGCGAACGCGCTGCTGCCCTACACGAAGACCATTCGCAATCGCCGTGAGTACGAACGCGGCGTCCAGTTCCTCCTCGAACTGGCTGAACAGCGACCCGACGATGCGGCACCGCAACAAGAGGCGGCCCATCTCTACTTGCTGGCCGGTCGTGCACAAGATGCCAAGAATCACTACGAGATCGCGGCCAAGCTGCTGCTCCAGCAAAAGAAGCTCAGCCAGCTGCGCAAAGTTGTCGACAAGATCGAAGCATGTGACGAACGCGCGGCAATGAAGTGGCGCCGGCACCTCGGCGGCAACACGTCGCGGAGCGGTCGCAAGTTCGCCTTGCGCGGGGCGCTGGCCAGTGTCGTGCTGCTACTAGTGACCTGCATCGCTTTCGTTACCTACGAATGGGACGCTCGCGTCTCCTACGCAGAAGTCCTCGTGGAGGCTCGTGGCCATGCACTTGGCGGCGATCTGCTAGCGGCCGAGAAGGCGCTCAGTGATTTCCAATCGCAGCATCCGTATGCACTGATCTCGCGTGACGTTGCCAACGACCTCCGCGAACTCGTGCAGAGCCCGGTTTCTGAAGCGACCAGTAACCAGATCGTCGGGACAAATCGCGCCGAGACGACAACAGCGACGGTGGAAACCGCGCCGCTCATGGACGTGTCGACTGCAATCACGAATGCAACGCTGCTCAAGAACCGCGGCGACTACCGCGGAGCGCTGAAGCTCTACCGGTCCATTGACCCTGCCGAGCTTCCCGAACTCCTCGCTGAGACGGTCCTCCTCGAGAAGAAGTATCTCGAGCAGTACCTGCAGCAGGCGCAGCGCATGTACGCCGAAGCCCGCGCCGCGCGGACCCAGAACAAGGTCGAGGAAGCCTCGCGACTCCTGCTGGCCTTGTTGGATCAGTATCCGCACAGCGGGCTCTCGGCAGCCATTCAGCTGCCAATCCGAATCGACGTCCTGCCGCCCACTGCCGCAGTCTACGTCAACAACAAGAAGCTCCCCGGGCCACCGTACTTGATCGAGGTGCTCCCCGAAGAGCTGACCACGATCCAGGTCGCGGCGCCTGGCTTCACCGAAGCACATGTGATTGTCGACCCGCGCCAGACGTCGATCGCTCGCGTCGAGCTACAGAAGGAAGCGCGCTGGGTACGGTCACTGGACGCGTCCGTCGAGGCCATTCCGCATCTGACCAAGGAGCTCGTCTTCGCCGGAACTCGTTCTGGCAGCGTCATTGCCATGTCGCTGAGCAAGGGCGCAACGGTATGGGAGTACCCACTACAAGGAATCGGTGATCCACTCGGAGCAATCCGTGGCTGGAAGAAGGACATCGTCTTTACCGGTACCGACCGCGCGCTCTATCGAGTCACCCAGGCTACAGGAGAACTAGTCACCCGGATTCCGTTCCCCGATGGGTCCGGTCTCACGCGCGTGGCTCTGACGCCTCCGGATTCTTCAGGGCGTACGTTCGTGATCACCAGTAAGGGTCGCCTATTGGCCTTCGACCTAAACAGCGGCGAACTGATCTGGAACCGCCCCGTTGGCGGCGGCGGTGCGTTGTCACCTCAAGTCGTCAAAGACCGCGTGATCGTCGCCAAACGCGAAGGCGTCGTGCTATGCCTCTCTGCCAGTGACGGCTCCCAGCTGTGGCAGCAACGCTCCACCGATCAAATCAGCACCAACCCTGCTCTCGGCAACCAGACGGTCATCGTTGGCCACGAGAACGGTGACCTGCACGCCTTCTCCCTCGTGTCGGGACAAGAGCTCTGGCAAGCACAAACGGGGACCCCGGTGCGCGCGTTGACGACGCTGCACGATGACGCGTTCGCCGTCGTCGACCAGAACGGCGCGGTGACCGCCTGCAGTACGAAGAACGGCACCGAAGTCTGGCGAGCGTCCCAGCTGGGGCAGATTCTCGGAACGCCAGTCGTGGCCGGGGATGAACTCCTCGCGACCAACGACCAAGGTCAGTTCATTGCGATCGACCTCGCAACAGGCGCACGGCGCTGGCAGTACCACGTCGGCAGCCGCCCGAGCTGCGCCCCCATGCTGAACGCAACGCACCTCGTCGTGGCTGGGCACGATCATCGCGTGCACTGCCTGCGCCTGCAGTAGCCCCTAAAGCGCTGTAACTCCGCCGCAGAGCAAGCCTCCAATCGCTGGCCGTCGGCCACGCTGCTCCCGAGTTTGCTGACTTCGCCATCACCATCGTATGTTTTGTATGAGGGTTTGTCGGTGTGCATGCCACGCCGCCAGGCCAGCTCAGGTGAACTTGTCGCCTGGGGGGGGGTCGTTCCATGTTTGGGAACCAGAGGTGTCTCGTGGGAATCATTTCCACGCTATTTGCGAAACGCGATCGTGAGACTGCAGGCAGCGTCGAGCCTGGCTCGAGCGAGCGTGAGATCATCGCCGAAGCCCGGCGACTGATCGGACGCGACGCTCCGGCCGACGCATACAGACTGCTTCGGCAAGCGCGCGATCGCTTCCCGGGCAACATGGCGATCTACAAGCTCTGCCAGCAGCTGCAGGCGGATCTGGCCCAGCCCATCCTCGCGGCTGAACTCGAGCGCTTGAACTCCGGCGCCGACAGATCTGCCGAACAGTGCGCACGCGTTGCCGACCTGTACCGCCACTTGGGCAACTCGGCTGAAGCGATTCGGCTTGGCCATATGGCCATCCAAGCGGATCCGCAATCACGCTGCGGCTACAAAGCTGTCGGCCGTCTCTACGTGGACGCCTTCCGCTACAGCGGCGATTCGATCTCCGGCATGAACGCGCTGCGCTACATCGCCAAGGCGCACAGCCTGGCAGCCCGAGACTCACAAAGCCTGCTGCACTTGGCGGAGATCTTCACGATTCTCGAGGCGCCAACGGCAGCCGCTCGCTTCCTGACTCCGGTCCAGGAGGCCTTCCCCGAGAACAAAACCGTGCTCCGGTTGCAGCAAGCCTTGAGTGGCATACAGCCCGAGAACACGACACAAATCCAAGATTTGTTCCTCGCGTACGAAGACCGTCGAGCCGGCAAAGCCGCGACCGAGTCGGTAGAGGTCCCGCAGGAACTCATCGACAACGCCCTGGCAGTCGCTCGTCAACACGACGACGTCTCGGGGCTCTATCTCGTCGATAGCAGCCGCATGATCCTTGGTGGCTTCCACAGCCAGACGCTGGATGAGGCTGCTGTCGGTGACACGCTCGGCATGCTGATCCAGACCTGCCACCAGAACAGCGCTCGTATGGAACTCGGAAGCTTCGGTTGGTTCTCGGCGGAGACGCCGTCCGGCCCGATCGTGATCTTCCCCGTCGCTCAGGGAGTGACCGCCGCGTGCTTCGGTACCGAGGCCGCCCACCGCCCCGACTTGGTCGAGATCCTCGAGAAGATCGAGACACAAATGGCGTCCGCGCCAGCTGGGGAGGTGTCATGAAAGACCTACTGCAACCGCTCAACAAGATTCCCGGCGTCATCGGCAGCATGGTCATCACACAGGACGGAATCATGGTGGCCGACGCCACTGGCCCCGAACTGCGTGAGGATGCTGTCGCCGCTCTGTCGTCGGCCTTGACGATGACGCTGAAACGATCCCTGGAAACGCTCGGCAGCACCGGGGGATCGGACGAAATGGTTCTGAACGCCGAGAAGGGCAAGCTGCTCTTCTTGGATCTCGGACAGGCCTACCTCGTTGTGATCACGCGGCCGAATCTACGCCTGGAAACGGGAATGGTCGAGGTTCGTGGAATTGCCAACAAACTCCGTGAACGCTGCCTGATGTCGTCTGGCTCCACGGCCACGCACAGTAGCTACTGAGGACAAGGAAGAATGGTACAGATCAACTTCTCCCTCAAGGAGGTCAACTGCAAGGTGGTCTACTATGGACCGGGCCTGAGCGGTAAGACGACCAACTTGGAGGTGGTTCACTCGAAGGCTCCCGACACGAGTGTCGGCGATCTGACTTCGATCGCAACCGAGGGAGACCGCACGCTCTTCTTCGATTTCCTGCCGCTCAACCTCGGTCAGGTTGCTGGCATGAAGACGAAGTTCCAGATCTACACGGTCCCGGGCCAGGTCTACTACAACTCGACCCGCAAACTGGTCCTGCAAGGAGCAGACGGAATCGTGTTCGTCGCAGACTCCAAGCGCGGCAAGATGGAAGAGAACATCGAGTCGCTGGAGAACCTGAAGGACAACCTGATCGAGTTCGGCCTGGACATCAACACCATGCCGATCGTCCTCCAGTACAACAAGCGCGATCTCCCCGAGGTTTACACGATCGAGGAGATGCAGCAGGCACTCAACCAATGGAACGCCCCATATCACGAAGCCGTTGCGCGCGACGGCACGGGCGTCTTCCCCACTTTGAAAACGCTCGCAGGTTCGGTACTCGAGTCACTGAACCGGCAGCACGGCTCGCCGTCTGGATCGCCCGCCCCGATGGGTGCCCCCCAAGGCGCCCCGGCAGGAATGGCTCCTGCCGGCGGTATGCAGCCAGCAGCAGCCGACTATGGAGGCAGTGCGACGGCCGTCGCCGAACCGCCGACGCAGCAGCCGCAGATGCAACAGCCTGCCGCGATGGCACCACAGCCCATGATGGCGCAGAGCTCTATGAACAGCGTCCCGATGGCGGGACAAATGCCGGCGGCATCGCCGCCAATGAACTCCGAGTTGGAGTCACCGACCACTCGCAAGCGCGGCAAGAAGAGCCGTCGCCCGCTAGTGATCGGCTTGGTCCTCGCTGCGGCGGCTGCCGCTGCGGGAGCGTTCGCACTTCTCTCTGGGTCTTGGTAACGACAAGTCCGTCGGGCGTTCGGAAGGAGGCCCCCCAAACATGGTCAGCGATAGTGATCACCTGCGAGAGAAGCGACTCGTCTTCTATCAAGACGACGTGGATCGAATCAACGCAGTACTCAACGACTTCCTCAAGCTCTCTGATTCCAAGTGCAACATCCTCATCGACAAAGAAGGACACATGGTCACGAAAGCCGGTACGACCGGCGACATTGACCTGCAGTCCGTGTCTGCGCTCGTGGCGGGTTCCTATGCGGCCACTCGCGAGATGGCGCGACTCCTCGGCGAGGACGAGTTCTCGGTGCTGTTTCACCAAGGCAAGAAGGACAGCATTCAGCTGACCCTTGTCGGCGACCGCACCCTGCTGGCGACGCTCTTCGACGAGCGGACGACCATCGGCATGGTGAGACTGTATGCCAAAGAAGCCAGCGAGAAGCTTGCGGCGATCTTCAGCGACATCATGACTCGCGAGCCCCGCGACGAGGATCTAGGAGACGACTTCGCTCAATCCGCGAAGGGCGCTCTCGACTTCTTCTTCGTCGACGACTAGGCACGCGCGTCACAAAGGGAACCAGACATGAGAAAAAAGGGACGTCTCACAGCGGCGAGACGTCCCTTTTTTTATGTCGACCGATGCGAGTCACCCCGCAATCAGTGCAACTCGGTCGGTACCAACTACGGGCAGGTCCCCGTCACGCAGCCAATCCCCGTCTGGTTCGGCGAGTCGGCTTCGGTGCCACAGTTCGGGAAGGGCGCGGCCAACGGCACCGCCGGGTTGCCGAACAACGAGCCGAGAATCGCCACAGCATCGGCGATGTTGATCGATCCGTCATTGTTGGCGTCGGCTGATTCCAGACATTGTAGTACGTTCGCGGAACCCACCGGGAACAGATTCCCCAACAGGTAGACGGCATCGGCGATGTTGTTGGCATTGTCGCCATTCGTGTCGCCGCGGACGAACTCCTCCATCGGCGTGACGACACTCCCCGTGAGCGCCGTCACGTAGGCCTGGGCCAACGCGTCCTTGCTCCCTTGATAGCCGCCGAACTCGAAACTAGTCGAGATCATGCGGCCGCCGTCGATGTTGTGCTCGGCCAAGACGCCGGTCACGTAGGCCGGCTCGCCGGTCAGCGTGTCGTCGCTGTTGACCCAGATCGGACCAGCGGTGATGTCTGGATCGGGCGGGTACGTGCCCGTCACATCAGTACCACTGACGATCAACTGGTCGGTGTTCTCCTGCGCGAACGTGCTGTCTTGAATGTAGGGGACTGCGGCGAACGAGGTGAAGTCACCATCGGTGAGCCCCGACGCGGTGCCGAGCATCTCCGTGAACGTGTCGTCGCCGCTGTCGATATTGTTACCGGGTGAGTCCGGCTCGATGCCATCGCGCAGGTCCAGCAGACTCGGAGCAGCGAAACTCCAGTGACTCGCAGACTCCATGTAGATCGACGTGCCACCCGCAGCGAGGCCAGCAAGTAGATCCCGCTCGGCAATCGACAGACCGTAGTTGTTCGGTGCGGTACCACCCATGACCCAGATGATCTCGGCGGCATCGGTCAACGTCGACAGGCACGCGAACTGATCGAACTCACGGAATGCGAGGATCGTCGTCGAACGACCCAGTCCGAGGTTCAACGCATCGTTGAGCGCAGAGACACTGTCGATGTTTCCGAAGTTGCCGTTGTCCTCGAGCCCCTCGAGCGCCAGGATCAGGTCGACGCCGGGGTTCGTCAGGTCCGCGACATAGACATCCACCTGCGCCGTCAATGCCGCGCCGTTCGGACACGACCCCGTGACGAAGTAGCTACGGAAGCCAGGCACGGCATTCGTATCGACGAACGTCGCCGAGCCATGGCCAGCCGCCAAGACACCCAAGTCAGAAACGATGTCGTAGCTGACGTGGAGACCGCCGTCCCAATCCAGTGTCACCGAACCAGTCGTGCAGTCGTAATCGGCGGTCAGGCCCGTCAGCGCGCTGCAGTCGGCGACCAGGCTCAGCGTGCCGTCCCCGAAACCATTGTCGAGGCCGGTGACGCGAATGTAGTAGGTCTGTCCTGACGTCGCGAAGAACGACACGTCGCAATCGAACTGGTCAGCACAATCGATCGCAACGTCACTGGGGCCCGGACAGCCGGGGTTGGCCAGATAAACTTCGGTCGAGTGGAACCACGGCGTCGTACAGGTCGCGGCTGTGAACAGCTCGGTCGACGTGGCCGTGAACGAGAACCAGACGTCGCGGTCCGGGTCGTTCTGGGAGCAGCCGCTCAGCGGTGCATTCGGCTCGAGAACCGTGATCGCGTTGTTGAACGGCGTGTCGCCAGCGACGATCGGCAGCGCTGTCGCGCAGACGTCGTAGGCGGGGCCGCCGATCGCTTGAGCGCAGATCGATTCGCCACTCGCGCCCAGCGTGCTGCTGATGCCGGTAAAGCCAATCTTGATCACACCCCCGAATGCCGGAGCAAGCGGTTGCGTGAACGACGTCTGCGTTTGTGGAATGTTCATCGTGAAGACGCCGTCGATCGACACATCGACACCCAGGTCGTAGTTGCTGCCGATCGGCACGTTGTACGTCGCCGTGACCTGGTTCGGCACGCTTGCGTCGCAGCTGGTGATCTCCGGATCATCCAGGACGTAGGCAAGCTCGAACGAACCAGACGTCGGGGTCTGGCTACTGCCGCCGACGCGGATCAGGTAAGATTCGCCGCTCTGCACCGAGAAATCAGCAACGAAGCTAGCGTTGATGAATGTACTGCAGAGCAACTGGTCAGAGTTGGTTGGACAAGCCGTACCCAACGACGCGTCGTGGTAGATCGCGAACGGACGGAGCGTCGACTGCGTGAACCGCACGGAACCATCGAACGGGGCCGTGAAGCGATACCAGAGGTCCTTGTCGATGTCGCAGCCCAGCGACTGCGTGTCGTCCAAGCCACCTGTGTTGTCCCAGGTTATCGGCGCAGCGGTCGGCACCGTCAGCGTGGTCGGCGCACCCGGCGTGCAGTCGTCGTTACTGGCAATCGTCAGCATTTGGATGTCGAGCGTGGTGTCGACGGGCGGGAACTGGTTCAGGAACGAGATCCAGAGGAGGTACTCGTTGCCACCCACTACATCCCAGTACGCGAAGCTGCCACCACCACACTCGATGGGCGCGGTCGCGGGGCAGCTGATTCCGTTGTAGTCGTAGAGCCCACGGTGCACGAAGTCACCAAAGTTCAGAAACAGCGTCCCAGTCGACGGTGCGATGAAGCTGTACCACGTATCGCCGTGACTGGTACATCCCAAACCGGCCGTCTCGGTCGCGCCGACCGTGGAGACATTGAAGCCGAATGACGGGATCGGGAGCGCCTGCGGCGAGGTGCACTCATCGTTTGCAGGATGCGGCACCCACTCGACCGAGATGTCTCCTGCAACCGGCCCCGTGTTGCTCTGGCCGACACGAATCAGGTAGTTCAAGCCGCCCAGCACCGAGGTGTAGCTATCGCTGATACCCCAGCACGGACTTACTTCGTCAGCATTGGTCGGGCAGACGCCTGCTGCAACTTGGTAGAGCTGGTGACGGTCGTTGACAACGCCATCGATCGTGACGCGCACCTGGCCGTCCGCCGGTGGCATGACCCTGAACCACAAGTCGTCGTTCATGTTGCAGGTCAGGCCTGACGTATCGGGGGTTGCGCCGATCGTGTCGAATGCGGTCGTACTGGGAAGCGCCAGACTCAACGCGGTCGTACAATCGTCGTTGCTCGGCGGGGCACTCGATTGCTGGATCGAAAGGTCACCGGCTGCAAAACCTCCAAAGGGGAAACCAACGCGGATCAGATACGTCTCACCGCTCGTGACGGCAAACGACATCGACGAGTTGCCTTCGCAGGAGAGTTCTTCGGCATCGCTGGGGCAGACGCCCGGAGACGGCCGCAAGTAGGCGGCGACGTCAACGCCGAAAGCAGTGCCGCTCGCGTTGCCATCGACAGCCATCAAACCGGTCTGCGTCGCTGCGACCTCATACCAGAGATCGAGCATCTGCGGCGTGCAGGCAAGGCTCGGGCTCGTGGCGGTCGCACCGTTGGCATCGTAGGCGATTGTCGCAGGCAGCGAAGGAACGACTTCCGGACTATCGCAGTCGTCGTTGGCCGGAAACGGAAACAGGTCCACGATCAGCAGGTTGCCGGGCAGTGTGTTGCCGCCCTGCCAACTGCCGACTCGAATCAGATACGTCTCCCCCGCCGCCACCGTCACCAACGACTCGTCGTTGTTCGGCGCGCAGTCGAGGATGTCGCCATCGGTCGGGCAGGTGCCGGCCGGGCCAGGACGCAGGTAGACAGCGTGTTGATCAGAGCAGCAGGCGGTGCCGGCACCCTGCTCGACCAGAAGAACCCCCGCACTCGGCACCGTCACCGAGAACCAAACGTCCTCGACGAAGTTGGCGCAACCGCCGAGGTTGACACTGGGAGTAGCGCCGGTGGCGTTGATGATTCCCAGTTGCCCCGGCAGTAGCGGCGCTGGGTTCGCGCAATCATCGTTGATTGGCTGCGCCAGACTTACGGTGCTGAAACACAGGAGCGCGATCCCGAACGCGCACGCACTTCGTGCAAGCATGTCTACTTCTCTCTCCCAGGCCTCGGCCAACCGAGGCTCATTCCAATGATTCTCAACGGCAACCCGCCGCAACGCCTTCTCCGGCGTCGTCGGGCCCAACTCTAGCGGGGGGCAAGGGTAGTGGCCCCATCGGCGATATGCAATGCACATGCATTGCACTTTCTGCAATCGCAGCATCTGGACCGCGAGCCCTGCCTCTAAATGCCTTCATGAAAACGACTTAACTGCCGTCAGCATCGCGGAAGCTCAAGCGCCTCAGCGTCGCAAACAACTCCCTGGGGATTGTTGAGGACTCTGCGGGATCGTGGAGGACCCGAGTCCGGTCGGACCGTGTGCGAAACCCGGAGGCGACCCGGAGCAGCGCGGACTCGCGCGAGGCAGCCCTGCGGGGCTCAACGACGTCAGCGAAGAGTCGTGGCGTCCCACCCAAGGACAGCGAACGGGTCAGCGGCGTGGAGTTTGAAGTCGATCGGCCTCTTCGCGAATGTCGATCAGGAGATTGCGGACATCCAGCTGGTGGTCGCCGAGGTCTGCGAGCAACCACGACATCTCGCCCAAGAACTTGAAGAGGCTGAACGCAAACAACAAGAAGAGCGCGCCCCCGCCCAAGATCAGGGTCAGCGTCAACGGGCTCGCGATGATTCCGTCGTGATAGAGGAAGATCGCCAGGCCGGCACCCAATAGCACGCCACCAACGAGGAGATACGCCATCAAGATCAGAAAGCGCGATAGGGCCCGCAGCTTGCGAAAGCGCGACAGCGCACCGGGATTGAAGTTGCGGACCCGGTCGACACCGGTGCCAAACTCAGCCGCATAGGAATCGGTCTTCGGCGCAGCTCCGCCACCGTTGCTCATCTTTTCAATAAGAGCGATCCGCTGATCCTGCTCATCTTGCCAAGCCTTCTTCGCCTGCACCTCCTCGGGCTTCATGATCGCAACGCGCGTCCCACAAGAGGGGCACTTGAGCTTCTTGCCAATGTACTCATCTTGAGCGCTGAAGCTCTGCTTACAGTTGCTACATGTCGTCCGAACCGCCATAGGCGAACTCCCCTTCCGTCCCAACCATGATACCCAAAACAGCACCACAATTCAGGGAAGTCAGCCCCCCCTGCGTGGGATCGGACAGTCGACCCAAGCCCCACTCCGCGCACCCCAACACACGCCGGCCGCCGTAGAAACCACCACCACTCACACCGCGCACCCCAGCGAATGGACCTAAGATGGTCCCATTCGAGAATACACTTCAATTCTGATCAGGCTTCTGGCGCGCGGGTTTCGCACGCAGTGCAAGCCGCGTGAAAGAAGCCCAGAATTGAACTGGACCTAAGATGGTCCTATTCGAACGACATTCTTCGCACGCAGCGCAAGCCGGCCGTCGTAGAACCCACCACGACTCACACCGCGCACCCCAGCGAATGGACCTAAGATGGTCCCATTCGAGAATACATTTCAATTCTGATCAGGCTTCTGGCGCGCGGGTTTCGCACGCAGTGCAAGCCGCGTGAAAGAAGCCCAGAATTGAACTGGACCTAGGATGGTCCCATTCGAAAAGGCATTTTGATTCTGATCAGGCTTCTGGCGCGGGGGTTCGCACGCAGTGCAAGCCGGCCGTCATGGAAACCAACCCGACCCACTCCGCGCACCCCAGCGAATGGACCTAGGATGGTCCCATTCGAAAAGACATTTCAATTCTGATCAGGCGTCTGGCGCGCGGGTTCGCACGCAGTGCAAGCCGCGTGACAGACGCCCAGAATTGAACACGCCCGGTACGGCGTCAGCCGTACCGGGCGTTGTGATCCGTCAGACGTCAGTCGTGCTTACATGCCGGGGCGAATCTTACCCTTGCTGCGCGCAGCGGCCTGCTTGATCTTGGCACTGCCATTCATGATCCCTTTGTCGAGGACCTCGGTGACCGTACCGTCGACGCTGCCGCCGGTGGACTCGATGTCACCGAGAGCGGTCAGCGCGGCGACATGCAGCGGCTCGGCAGTTCCAGGATCGTTGCAGATCCGGACGAGCGCCGGCGTCGCGCGGCTGTAGCCCATGCTGCCGAGCGCGCCGCAAGCGGCGATTCGGACTTCGTCGTCACGGTTCTCGAGGACCGTAACCAGGGCGTCTTGAGCAAGATTCAGGTCGAAAACCGACTCTCGCGTTGCGAGGTAGCGCAGCGCGTTCGCGGCGCGAGCAGCGATCTCCTTCGAACGACCACGCTCGCTCGGATCGTCGGCGAACAAGCCGTCGAGGATCCCTTTGAGACGCAGCGGATCGATCGAACGCTGGATCACTTGCACCTTCTTCGCCTCGTCGGTGTAGGTCGCCTCAGCTTTGGCGAAGTCACCGTCGGCCAGCACGAAGATCGGAATCTCCATGGTGCGCTCGTCGGCACGCAGGCGACGGATCACGTCGGCCGGCGTCATGTCCGACAGGTTCGTGCTAATGACGATAATGTCCTCCGGCGGGAAGCTCTTGGCGCGGTTCACACCAGCCATGCCGGTCTCAGCGGCGAACGATACGACGTGCGAGCGACGCAGCAGGTCAGTCGAGAAGAGCTGGTCGTTCTCGCTGGAGGCAATCGTCAGTGCGACGCGGGCACCAGCTTCGACGAGACCTTCGCAGATGCTCTCGAGCGTGCGGTCGGAACCGCGGAAGCCACTCGCCGGATTCATGTACGCGATGCACTCGGCGGCCGTGAAGGCAACGCCGCGGTGGGCGTACTCTTGGGCGCGCAACAGCTCACCGTCGACGGAGCGGATTCGGCGACCTTCGGTGTGCGAATCACGAATCGCGCCGATCACCTCGATCGCGACTTCCGGGCGGCTCTCGTCGAGAGCACGACCCAACGCGCTGTAGAGGACGGCAGCCGGCTGGCTGTACGGGAACGAGTAGCGAACCGCGATCATGTCGCTGGCCTCAGCTTCGAGTTCCGTCTTCTTCGACTCGTCCGCACCCTTCTCCTCGAGGAGTCGGACAGCGGCGCGGTACTCGGCGTACTGCGCAAGCTTGTTGCAGACGTTCCAGACGCGGGCCTCGGAGCCGCGCTCGTCGAGCGACAGCGCGTCGGTGATCAGCTGCTCAGCGCGCAGCTCGTTGACGATCCACGAATGCGTATCTTTGTAACCCAAAGCACCGTCGGTCAGTGCCCAAACGACCGGGTCGTGATAGGTACGGTACATGTAGGACGGGTTGCGGAAGAACTCGCCAGCCTGTGTCAGCAGCAGTTCGTAAGCAGAGCTGTTGGCGCTGCGAGGATCCAGCTTGTCCAGCGCGTCGAGGGCCGCGCCCTTGACGATCTGGTCCGACGTCGACTCGGCCAGCCAGCGCAGGCTCGGCACGGCCGCGTCATTGGCGATCTTCTTCAGCGCGGCGATCGCACCCAAGACGACCTGCGGGTCGCTGTGGTGCAGAACGCGCGTCAGCGGCAGCACGGCATCGTCGGAGATCTTCGTCATGCCAAGGATTGCGCGGGTACGAGTGCGCGTCTCCTGGACAGCGAGACGCTCAACGAGCCCAGGCATCAAGTAGACGCCGTGCTCGGAGACAGCACGGTAGATCGTGCGCGTCTGCTCCTGAATGTCAGTGCTTCCGAAGTACGTATCGAGAGCGGTGTTGATCGCCGCATCGTCGCGGGCGCGACGGCGCGTTTCGAGCGCAGTGATTTGCAGCAGCTTGTTGAGCTGCTTGGCAACGTCGCCCGAGTGGTTGCGGCGCAGTTGCTGCAGGATCTGCTCAACGCCCGCGCGATCGACGAAATCAAGCGCTTCGTCTGCGGTGGGATCCAGCAACAGAGCTTGTTCGAACTTGCCCTGGGCTTCTTCCGCTTTGCCTTGCTGGAGCAAGTCCAGCCCTTGATCGAGCAACGCTCGAACGTCGGACCGCATCTGCGCCTCTACCCCACCGCTGAACACGGTCAGCAATAGCGCAAGCGCCAAGATGCTCGCCCCGGTCCTCAGTCCCATACTCAGTCGCATGCCTGCATCCCTTTCCGGGGTTCGTCTTCCGCGACGTCACGCAGTTCGAACTGCGGGCGTTGGGGAAAACCCAACCCAAGTCCTTGCTCCAGGGGGGGAATCCCCCGTGCAACTTTCCGATTTGTCTTTAATGGCAAAGTTACCGCTGCATATCTACGAAACAGATAGGCGCGATACACACTCGAACAAATGCACCGTAACCACCGGGACGAATACCCAAAGTACGTTTACCCGAAACGCACGTCCCGTCGCCGTTAGAAGCGACCACCGTCAGCGAGTGACGATACAGTGGAGTTTGACAGATACCTCCAGCGGTGGAGGGAGAAGTCTACGGCAAGACCCCCCGGTCTGTCATTGGAATGGAAGAAATCGATCTGGCCGAGCTGTCTGCTCTTCTTGGTTTCACTCCTTGGGGTGGACAACCTGACCAATCCGAATCTTGATGAAAATGTAGGGAGCTGATTATATCAGTGCCCTTCAAGTCGTCAACACGACGCCCTCCCCGTGCACCCCGGCAGGAGCCGATGAACGCGTCGACCACAAATGCCACAAGTATCTACGTAGACGCAGTCTACGGCTTGTCCGGTGACATGTTCCTCGGGGCCATGATCGGACTCGGCGCACCCCTCGAAAAGATCAACGCGACGCTGACAGAATTCTTGCCGCCGTTTCATGCCGAATTGGCAGAAGTGACGCGAAGGGGAATTCGTGCGGCGCAGTTCCGGGTCGAGTCGCAAGAAGAGCAGCCACCGCGACGGACCCTGCCCGACATCCAAGCCCTGCTGGCCGCCGCGCCGATCTCCGACCCAGCGCGCGCCCAGGCCCTGGAGGTGTTTCAGGTGCTCGCTGACGCCGAGGGACGCGTCCACGGAATGCCAGCCAGCGAGGTGCACTTCCACGAAGTCGGCGCGCTCGACTCCCTCGTCGACATCATCGGTGCCGTCCTCGCCGTCGAGCTGCTGGCACCGGCGCAGTTGGTCTTCTCGAGCTTGCCGCTGGGATCGGGTCAGGTGAAGACCGACCACGGCGTTTATCCGGTGCCGGCTCCCGCGACTCTAGAGTTACTGGCGGGCGTGCCGACGCACCCATTCTCTGTAGGACGTGAAGTCACCACGCCGACGGGCGCTGCGCTGGCCAAGGTCCTCGCTACAGCCTTCGGGCCGCCGCCCGCGGGGCAGATCGTCGAGCAAGACATCTGTTATAGCGCTGGCACGCAGACGGCCCCGCCCGAAGACCCCCCAAACCTGCTGCGGGCGTGGCGCTTCCGCCCCGCTGGTGCGTCGACCAGCAGCGAACGCATCAGCGTGCTCGAAACCAACATCGACCACGTCTCCGGAGAAGATGCCGGCTTCCTGATCGAGCGCCTGCTGGCCGAGGGGGCCCTTGACGCCTTCCTGACGCCGACGATCCAAAAAAAGTCCCGCCCGGGACTCGTGGTCACGGTACTCTGCACGAACTCAGCAGCGCCCCATCTCGAGCGTCTCCTCTTCCGGGAATCAGGAACCCTCGGAATCCGGGTCCGCACGACCGAGCGCCACGTCGTCGAACGCGACGTGACGACCGTTTCCCTCCCCGAGGGGAAGGTCCGGGTGAAGTGCGCGATCTCCGGCGACGGAGAGCGTCACCAGGCGCGTCCTGAGTATGAGGACTTGCGGCAGCTGTCCCTCCAGACCGGAGAGCCGCTGCAGGCCCTCCGCGAGCGCGTGCTCGCGGAGTTCTGGCGGAAGCACGGCTGAAGTGGCTGCTGAGGCTCGGTCTACGGGAGTACGATGACAGTACCGCAAAAGCCCTCGAATACCGGGACCCCTGCAGCGTTTCCTTCTGCAGAGGTTTCGAAAGGACCTGGATCTGGCCGCGGCAAAGCCCGGGCCAAGGATCCGTCGGACCTGGAGGACTTGGCCTGGGTCGAGGCCACGCTGGCTGGGCAGTCATCGGGTTTCGAGAACATCTTTCGTAAGTACCAGCAGCGCATCTACGGCGTGCTGTACGGGATCCTGCGAAACCGCGAGGACGCGCTCGAAGGCGCACAGGAAGTCTTCGTGAAGGTGTACCGGGCCCTCGAACGGTTCGACCCGCAGGCACGCTTCTACACGTGGCTGCATCGAATCGCAGTGAATCACGGGATTGATCAGACCCGGCGCCGCAAGACGCGGAAGGAACAACTGATCGCGGACGAGCCGCTGCTCCCTCCGGCATCGGAGACGAGTCAGAGCCCGACCGGTGAGACGCAGCGACGAGAGATCGTCGATCGACTGGAGGAAGCGTTGGCGTCCCTCTCTGAGGAACACCGCTCCGTCTTCCTCCTCTACTCGTACGAAGGACTGGCCTATGCGGAGATCGCAGAGATCGTTGACGTACCCGTCGGCACCGTCATGTCCCGTCTCTTCTATGCACGCAAGAAGCTGAAGGAACGCCTCCCTCAGGAATGGGATCCAGGGGGGCGCAAACGTCGTGACCGCCGTGAGAGTGGGAACAAGAGCGAGAGTGACGAGTCATGAGTCGCGCCAATGAGGAACTGCTAAACCCCGCCGATGAGCAATGCGCCAGCGTGCGCGAGTTGATGCTCGCGGTCGAGGAGCGGGACCTGACGGAACTCGAGGCCCAACGCGTCGAGCAGCACGTCGAAGGTTGCGTTGCCTGCGTGCGCCTCCTCGAGGGGCGCCACGAACAGGACCGACTCGTTCGCAATCACGCAGTCCCGCAGCCGACCGCGGCCGAATGGGCGCAGGTCGAAGCTGGGATTCGCGACGAACTAGGACTGCCAGACTTCGGCCGCGGTGGCGACGCTGCCGACGACGAAGCGCCGCGCCCGATGGTCGTGCCGATGCCGGCGCCGCCCGGCACGACCGGCTGGGGCCGTTCGCTGCTGCCGGTGGCCGCGGCGATCTTGCTGACGGCACTTGTTGTGCACAACCTCAGCAAGCCTCAGGATGACCCCGGTACCGGCAGCAGTGTCGCCGTGACCGATCTACCGGTTGTCGAAGTCGACGACTTGCTGGACGATCAAACCTCAGAGATCTTCCTCGGGGACGAAGAAGACGAGGGCGTCGTTGTTTTCATGACTACCGATGAAGAGTGAGCGTGACATGGCCAACCGCGAAATGAGAAACACGATGAGACTATCCGTTGTCGTCGCCGTGATGTTGCTGACTTCACTCACGACCTTCGCCCAAGACAACAACAAGCCGGTCGAGCTGGTCTTCTATCACGTCCGGGCTGCGGAGGGCGAAAAGCTGGAGCTGCCGAAGGAGCTGCGGCCGTTTCAAAAGAAGCTGCAGCGCACACTCAAGGAAAAGTTCACGATCATCGGCAAGCCCAAAGTGCTGAAGATCACGGGCAGCCTCGTCACGGCAGTCGACATGCCTGGCGGAATCGGCAACTACAACGCCCACTACGATGGCAAGAGTGGGCGCCTGACGATCAAGTTCGCGCGCAACAAAAAGAAGCTGGGCTCGGTATCCACCAGCAAGTTTCCGCTGGTCGCCGTCAACGACAAGCTCAAACTTGGCGACGACCAGTTCATCTTGATCGTCGCAAAGAAGAAACCGAAGGGGTAGCCGCTACGGCGACTCTGGTTGCTCGCCGCCGTTGGGGCCGTAGAAGAACACCCACACCGCGAAGTCTTCGCTAAACCGCTCGAAACGGTGTGGCTGCCCCGCGGCGACGAACAGAAACGTCCCCGGTACCACCGGGCGGACTTTCTCACCGTCGAAGAAATCCCCACTACCACGCGCGACGACATAGATCTCATCGCGCTCGTGCGGCTGTTGCAGGTCCGAACCAACCGGGGCGTAGAGTTCCACCTCGAGACTACCGTGAGCAAACACTGACACGGCCAAGTTGCCAGCTGCTGGCGGCCCCAGCGCTAGAACGTCCTGCAAATCGAAGTGGGCCGTCGCGCGAGAAGCGACCATCTGCGACTCCTGTCTAACTCTGATCCTTGCGGGCTGCCTGCAACACGGCCTTGCCGCGCGGCGAAATGCGATACCCGGTCCCTAGACTCTCGGTCAGTCCAAGGTTCTTCAGCTTGCGGACGTTGCGCTTGAAGACATCCTTCTCCTGCCGCAACTGCCGGCACAGATCGCCCGCGCGCACACCAGGGTTCCGGGACAACAGCTCGAGGACCTGGACCGTCCACGCCCCGGCGGTTGCTCGTTGATCCATCCGTTGCAACTTCTGCAGCAGCTCTGCCAACTCGGCGCCGGTGGCGGCCTTGCCACGCAGCGCGGTTCTCGGGTCCGCCCGAAGCGCACCGAACTCGATCCGGTAGATGTCGCCGCCTTCGCGTTGCGCGAGTTCATCGTGAAGTTCCTTGCGCGACGCATAGCCGGCCCGCTTGGCCTCAGCCGTGGTGATCGCGCGCAACCCAACGATGTCGACAGCCACGATCTCCAGCTCCCCCACCGCCGTCTTCAATGTGCCTCCGCTCCGCACGGTCGGACGGCGCCAGCGCCGGAACGCGCAGGAGACCACGCCATCGCGAATCCCAATCAAGAACCTCTTCTGTAGCAACATTGGCGTCGTCCCCAGTCGTAACCTAGTTGTCGTCACCCAGCTGTCGTCACCTAGTCGTCCGCAAAGAGTCGCGTCGACGAGTCCTCGGTTTCGCTACGGGCCGCGAGCCTGCGACCCTTCATCGCTGAGAAGCAGATCGTGACAACGCACCGGCGATCGATGACTTCACCTGCTTTCGCGAAGCACTAAATCGCGGCTGCACACTTGCGGATCGCCGCGTCGATCCGCGCTCGTGCTGGCCCATCGCTGATGTGGAGGATCAGATGCCCATCACAATCCAGGAGGTGCTCTACGTCAGCGAGATCATCAAGTTCTTCGTCGAACTCTTCCTCGAGATCCGACGCATGCACGAAACGCTCGACGACCTCCTCAGGAGTTAGGTCGCTGTGCCACGTCGTTACAATCGAGTCCGACGCGCACTCTTCTTCCGCGTCGTCGATGTGACCCATGACGTCTTCCATGTCGATCGTGTCGTGCCACTCTTCGCCATCGACCCCGGCACACACGACGCGGCAACACCCGTCGGCGACGAGGTGACGCGCCACCTCGCTACGCTGGTCCGCAGTGAACTGGCCGCTGTGATCCCAGATCAGGCACGCGAAATCGGACTCGCGAAACGGTGACACCAGGTCGTCTGGCCGATCCATCTGCACCGCGACAAAGACCCGACCTAGATTCTCGGCGAGGAGCTCCATCACGCATTCCGCCCACGGTGATTGTTGCTAGCAGCGATACTTCGAATCAGGCCGCGAATGGCCTGCCGCGATAGACGAGTGCCGGTGGCCTGCGCGGCCACGACCGGCTCACAGCGGGCGTGGACCTTTGGCCGCGGCACAGGGCAACGATTCCCATAGCGCGCGTTGATGAACTTGAGGACTTTGACTCGCGCCCGCCAGAACCAAGAGCGGCCACGACCATCGCTGCTCGCGACGCGCCGTTGCGCCTCGTGCAGCCTTTGCGTTGTCGAGTCTTGCGTCGTCGAGAGTGGGTGCAAAGCCAGCATTTGGTGTTCCGGTCAACTACCAACAGAGCCAGGCACTTCGCCTGCATGCATTCCTGTCAAGAAGGCCGCGACAGCGGCTTTCGACGTCAGTCGCACGAAGTGGATATGGTCATACTCTTGCGCGGCCATCATAGCAGCGTACCTGCGCCGATTCTTGCGATGCGTGGTCATCGCCCACCAAATGATGGATTCCTTCGATAGAAAGGTGCCTGCAAGGGACTCGCGGTTGCCAGTGCCCGGCCAGAGCTCCTGCTTGGAGAAGGAACGCGAGAGCGCTCGCCGCGTCACGCGGGAAACTGTTCGCACGAACGAAAGATCCAACCAGATCACCAACTGCACGCGCTGCCACTTCTCCGGGGTCGTGCGGGTGTAGTTGCCGTCCAAGATCCACCGCGGACGCTGCGTGACTTCACGAATCTTCGCGAGCAGTTCGGTGTCGGTCGATTGCCCCCAGTTGGGTTTCCAGAACAGCTGATCCATCTCGAAGTACGGCAGGTCAGTACGCGCAGCGAGGCGACGGCCGAACGTCGACTTGCCGCTACCGGACGTGCCGATTACGTTGATCCGCTCGTATAGGCGCAGTTTCTCGAAGTCGTGATTCGCCGTCGCCGTCATCGAACTTGCGAACTCTCACCATGATTGTTGAACGTGAAGGCGACCTTGCGTCCCCAGGCATGGTCCTTCTCGACCTCGCTGTAGGCACCTGGGCGGTACCGTTCGTGCACCTTGCGCCAGAAGGCAATTGCACGGTCATGACCGGGATAGGTCACGGTCTCCCAACTGCCACGATGACGCTCGAAGCCAGCAGTGGCCGCTTCTGCTGCGACGCCACTGCCGCGATAAGCATGAAGCACGAAGAATGCGAAAACCGCGAAGTCTGCGTCGATGGCTGCGGGCAGTTGCGCGCGGGCGACGATCAGGTTGAAGCCAGCGGGGCGTCCATCGGCCAAGATCAGATAAGGAAACAGAGCGTCGGGGCGCTTCCACCAGCCGTCGAGCGCTTGCACATGCTGCGCCAACGTCGTGACCGACGAGTCAGCACCCAGCACCCCATGGTCGTTGGGCTGGGTGTCTTCGAACTCGGCGATCTCATGCTGATAGAGCGGGTGGAGGTTCTTGATGACGTGCGCGTCTCGCTCCTCTGCCAGCCTCAACTCCACTTGCACGCTGTCGTCCCTCCCACGCCACGCTCCACGTAGCGGTCAGTGTGCTCACTATTCTGCAGACAGCAAGTAGATGCGAGGTCGTGCGAGAAGGGGCGCCTAGAACATGCCGCCAAAGAAGCGTAGAAACGCGCCGAAGCTCTCGCCGCCGCCGGCTGGGATTCCTTCCTTGCGGGTCCATGCAGTGGCCCCGCGCGATTCAAGGAAGGCGCGCAGTGCATGGGGCGCTAGGAACACGCCGCCACACTTTGTGCAGTTCGGCACGATGAGGTCGTGGATGTTCCACGCCTGCAATTGCGGCTTGTCGACACACTGCGGACAGTCGAGCGCTGACTCGACGGGATGGTCCATAGGATTGCGGTAGCCTTCGGCTTGCGGCCACTCTTTCAGGGCGGCCGTCAACTCTCCGGCCTCGAACCAGAAGCCGCTGCACTTCATGCATTGATCCAGCAGCACGCTGCCTAGAGGCAATTGCTTCATCGAGGTGTCGCACTCAGGGCAGGTGAGTACCGCACGGGGTTGCTGTGTATCCAAATGGCCTCCGTTCTCGGGGTGGGGAACGAACGTTGCGCTCGCGGGAGCGTCAGCCATGCACATCGAATGCCACCGCGTACGAAACCCGCCCCTGCGGCAGCGTGGCGTCAAAACTGAGGACCTGGAAGTACTCTGGGGGCACGTCGGCGAGAGTCACCTGCTGTTCGGCGCGAAAACCGAAGCGCCCGTAGTAGCCAGGATCACCTAGGACGACGCAACCGCGCGCGCCATCGGCGCGCAGCCTTGCCAGTGCAGCCTCCATCAGCTGCGAGCCGATTCCGGAACGCTGGTGTTGCGGCAATACGGAGATCGGCCCCAACCCGAACCACCCGGTCGTCCCATCGGAAATCTTCACTGGGGAGATCGCGACGTGGCCGACGATGCTGCCGGCCGCAACGGCGACCAGCGAAATGGTCAGTTCTCCAGCATCGCGCAGAGCAGTGACGATCAACGCTTCGGTCCCACTCGCATACGATGCGCCACGGAAGGCCGCGGTTGTCACCGCCTCGATCGCTGCAAAGTCGGCCGCTGCCTCGTCGCGAATCTGTAGGGTCACGGACCTGCGCGCTGCTCGCTCGTCTCCGCCACTGTTTCTCACGCCGACCAGCCAAATGCCTCGAGAGTCTGGTGGGCACGCAACCGCACATCCTCCCAGATCGGGTCGCGACGTACGGCAGCACCGGTCCAGCGCTCGGGATCGGACGACGACATCGCAACGATCGCATCGTCGAGGTCGAGCAAACACTGCCGCTGCTTCTCGGGAAGGCCAGGCCCGTGGTCGCTCAGCAGCACTTCGCGCGCGTCATCGAACGCCTGCACCAACTCCTCGGGGCGCAAACGATCTTCGGGCAGCGACGCCAGTGCTGAAGAACCGGGCGCAGCCAGCAAGCGCAGTGAGTTGCGCAGTTGATCCAACATCCACTGTCGATCGACGGCCACTAGCGATCTCCAGCCTGCGATTTCGGGGCTACCGTGAAGACCAACTCGTTGCTGACGAGGGCGCACTTTGTGCTGCTCTCGAGCGCCGCGAGCGCATCAGCGTCGTGGTCACCGAGGGGCAATCCCTTCCAGCCGATCGCCGGATCATTCGTGTAGTAGAAGACCACGCGATACTTGCCGGGTTTCGCAAACGTTGGGGATCCCCGCCAGTCGTCGATCGCCTGCTTCTTCCCTGGCTCTAGGACAAAGACAGACTTCTTCCCCAGCGAGTTGATGTTGCCGCAGCGCGCGACCTTCCGCGGTGTCGGTTCTTTTGCATGAGTCGCGTCCTTATCCTTGGCATCGAGCACCGACCAACCGACCAGGGGCGTTCGCCACCCGTCCTGGCTGCCGTCGCCAGGCTTGACCAGCGTCACGGCGACCTTCCCGATGTTGACGATCTCCGCCGATACTTTGCCGCTGCCACCGGCCACAACCGTGAGGTTCTTGCTCGTAATGCGTAGCTCCAACAGCGGCTCATCGTCGGGATCGACTGCCGGACCGACTGCTGGATGCAGGAACAACAGGACTGTCAGGCACAAAAGCTTCACTTGTCATCCTCCTAAGGTAGGTATCCCGAGACGCGTCCTCTGCTGCGCACTTCGACGACGATGGCAGCAATCGTCCAACCTGCAGCCAGCGGAATCCACCAAATCTGGCCGGTGACTGCAAACAAGACCAATGTCGCAACTGCCAGCGTCGCCAGAATGAGACTACCGCCTCGTCGCGGCTCACCCGACCCTCGTAGCGCGGCGCGACCGCCGAACAAGACAGTGCTCGAAAGCGCCAGCATGAGCAGTTGCCATAGATCCGCGTTGCTCCAGAGGTTCGCCGACGTCGCCTCGCTGCCGAGCCACGGCACACCGACGAACGCAGATAGTAGCCCGAACACGACGAGATTGAGCGCCAGAAACAACACCAGTCGCCCTCGTCGGGTCATCGCAATCGCTCCGTTTCCGCGCCGCGGTGCGAGTACTGAGATTGCGCTACGTGGCAAAGAGCTGCGAGAGATCCTGCAACGCTTTGAACTCGAGCGCATTCCCAGACGGATCCAAAAAAAACATCGTCGCTTGCTCGCCAGGCTCTCCTTCGAAGCGAATGTACGGTTCTATCACGAACTGCACCTTGGCCGCGACGACTCGATCTCGCAATGAACGCCACTGTTGCATCGTCAACACGACCCCGAAGTGCGGGACCGGTACGTCGTGACCATCTACGGGGTTGTGCAACACCGGGCGAGCTGCTGGACGATCCACACAATGGGCCACGATCTGATGCCCAAAGAGATCGAAGTCGATCCACTGCTGAGAGCTTCGCCCCTCAGCGCAACCCAAAACTGTGCCGTAGAAGTCGCGCGCGGCAGCGAGGTCGTGCACGGGAAAAGCGATATGAAACGGCCTGACTTCTGCCAACGATCACTCCTCCACCGTTGCCTAAGAACTTGCCCTAGAAGCCGCTTCTACTCAAAGCCGCCTCTTGTCATTACCGCTGGCCTTCAGCCGGCAAGGTAGTCGTGCCCACCGTCGCGCGCTAGGTAGTGCTCCCAGTCCTTGGCGACGGTCGCGAGGAAGCCCTGGAAGCTTTCGGCCACGACGACGACGCCTCCCGACTCGTGGTCCCACTTCACGACCGGGTTCGTGGCTCCCAGCGCCAGTAGAAAACGGTTCGTGATGCCGTCGTCTCCAATGACTGTAAGAGGCGCCTCTGCATCCCCGACCTTTAGGTGTCCGGGCCAACGATCTGCAGACCTTGCCGGCGCGAAACAGGCACGCCCACCAATCGAATAGCCAGCTTGAACGTCTGGACCCTCGATAGCGCTGCACTGCGTCAAGAACTCCACGGCGTCTTCAGGAAGCTCAGCTGGCAAGGCGAGCTGCAGCTCGGCGATCTCCTCTTGGGTCAGGCCCCGGGCGAACGTGACCGGCGTGTGCCAGCTCTCGAGTTCGCTGGCAACAGCGCGCAAACGCTCCAGGGATCGTGCAATCGAATTCTTGGTCACAGAATCACTCCATGCTGACTGTGCTCGTTGCCGCGCTTCTCGCTGCACTATCGGCTTACGCGACTGGCGCCGTAGGAACAAGCACAAGACGACTCCGCCCAAGCACAACACGAGGCCGCCACCGGTCGCAGGCCCAAACACAAGCAACAAGACGACGGCAAGCACAGCACACAGAAATCCGTCGATACCGATGGCGAGCCGGCGGAGTTGCTCTTCGTCCTTCCTCGACATCGGACGACTCCTCGCGCCTCGCGACACTCCGGCTAAACGTGCTGATCGACGAGAATCGGATTCCCGTCGGGGTCGATCGCTATGAAGCTGGCTGGCCCCGTGGTCGACTCATCCGCCTCGTTGGCCAGCTCGACACCTGCGGCCTTCAGTTGCTTCTGCAAGTCGCGCACGTCGGTAAAACTATCGAGCTTGGAGGCGCTGCTGTCCCACCCAGGATTGAACGTCATCATGTTGCGCTCGAACATTCCCTGAAACAGACCGATCGTCGTCGATCCATTCTGCAGGATCAGCCAGTTCTGCGACGCATCGCCGCCAAACACCGTGAAACCAAACTTCTCATAGAAGCTCTGGGACGCCTGCAGGTTCTTCACGGACAAGCTAACCGAGAAATTGCCGAGTTCCATCGTCGTGACTCCTTCTTCGTGCAGCTTAGCGATGGCTGCACTGCGTGCGTGCTGGCGCCAACCGCAACGAGCTGGCGAATACGGCGTAGGCTACGCCGTCAAGGGGCGCCAGTGTACGTGCAAACCGCTTGGATCACGACCTCAAGTCGTCACTTCCCGTGAATCGCCTCCCCTGAATCACCCGAGGATCGGCGACGCCCTAAGAGGAAGAAGGCAACTGCGAACAGGGCCGACGCTATTGCGAGATGCATCACGTACGGCGGCGTCGGTGGCACTGGCTTGCGAAGGAGGAGGCGGCGCGCTCGGTCACGCTCTTCGTAGACGGGCACATCGATGTAGAGCCCCGGCGGCACACGCAATCCCGTGAGCGGTACTCGCATGGTCTTCATCGGTACCGCGCCAAACACTACCGGCATCTCTGACCTAGGTAGGAGCACTGTCAGTGTGCAGCTCAACGCCAACAACAAGCAAAGCAGCGCTGCACCATAGCTCGCGTTCACACTCTTCGACGCGGCGGCGACTCGGCCATCGCACTCCCGACCGCGTTCTCGACCGGTACCAGCGCTCCGCGATAACGCCGCACGGCTGCGGCGGCCAACAACTACAAATGTCAGGGCGTACGCTGCACACATCGCGGCGACGCCGGCCCAGTAGCTGGGTGCCGGTTCGCCGTACTTCTGCACGACAACGGTCTCACGCCATGTCGGGGCGCGGAGCCCGCCCATGGTCACCCACACCTCGTCGAGCTCTTCCTCGGGAGTGTTGCAAACGACGATCCAGCAGATACAGCCGACCGCAGCACTGGCCATGAGGGCGGCCGCGCAGTAGTACTTGAACACAACGCCTGCTTTCGTTCGCCCACACTTGGGCAACAGGCCTGTAGCGTCAGACTCGCGAATCGTGAACGAATTGCCAAGAAAAGTGTCAGCCGTTTCGGACAAGCAAGCGCGGGACTAGGAGACAATCCGCTGCAGCGCCTTCAAACCCACCAGACTTGGCACCAAGAAGCACGACAGGTAGGCAAGCGTCGCGCCCAGCAGCCACCACCGGCTCTTGTCGACGAACGCGCCAGCAATGACCAGCCCGATCATGGGGAGCTTGAAGTTGACGATCAACACGAACGTCAGCGCAGTGATCGGAGACTTGAACAGGATCGCCGAGAACAACGACACCAACGCTACGATCGACAGAAGAATCACAACGGCCGAGACCGGATTCCGGACCAGCTGTTCCTTGAACGGCACTGGCTCGCGACGCAGCGGTCGGGCGATCATGCTTCTGCTACCTGTTCGCTGGTGTTCAAGTCTTCATCAAAGAACAGCAGCTCGTTGCCGTCACTGTCGGCAACCACCTTGACCGGCATTCCCCAGTTCCCATCGTGCACCGCGATGCCTGCAGCTACGAACTCGGCAACGCACTTGGCAACGACGCCGCGCTCCAGGGACAAGAACAGGCGTCCCTTGCCCGCACGCGTGCCATCTTGATTCAGAATCAGCTCGACACCAGCGCGGTCGACCTGCACGACAAGCAGACCCCTTTGCTCCTCGTACCGCCAGGCTTCCCGAAAGCCCAGGTCGCAGTAGAAGCGCAGTGCACGCTGGCAGTCAGTGACAAAGAACACTGGCCGTGCGTACCAGGAATCAGAAGTGCGGCCCGTTACGCCCGCTGATTCTTCCGTCATTGCTTCCTCCCCCAAGTCAACTCTTGCACTGACCCGGAAGGGTCCCGCAGATCTGCTCGCCACGGCTTGTCGAACAGGAGCCAAGCCTCGTCGACAAGCCACGCGTCATCGATCAGAAGGTCTAGACGCTCTCCATTGCGAAACTCAAACGAGAACTCGATCAGTGACACGTCGCGGCGCGTGCCCAAGCTGGCCACGGCTGGACTCGTTTCCACCGACACCAACTCAGCCGGGCCACGCTCACGCACGATCGCCCGCAGCTGCGCATAGCTCGCACGAACGACGACGTCGCGTTCGGACAAGTACGACCGAGCTGCTTGCAACCAACCCTCCGAGTTGTCGACGGCAATGGCTTCCGACCCGTCCGCGGCTGCACACTCCTCCCAACGCCGCGCAACGGCCTCAGCGTCCAACCAACACTCTCGATACTTATCGACTTCGTCGCGCTCGAGGGACGTCATTAAGCGTTGGCCGAGGTCGCGGAGGCTACTACGACCCGAGGAAGCCGCGCAGCCCGTGCCAACGACAACGAAGCAAGCAACGGTCAGCAGCACCCAAGCGTACGACTTTGCCATCGACTCACCGCCTGCTCATTCTCGGGGTCCGCCTCGGCGATTGCGCATCGCCATCCCAACCACCTGGGACATCCCAAGCTTCTCATAGAAACCCGCCAGCGGTTCATCGCAAACCAGATCGACCATGTAGAGGTGCGACAGGCCGTGCAACATCCGACGTACGAGTTCTGCACCGATACCGCGTCCTCGGTACGCAGGCAAGACCTCCAGCAGCGGCAAGTACGCAGACAGAACGCCGTCCGATATGGCAGTGATGAACCCGACAACGAAGTCTTGATCGGGATCGACTGCAATGATCACGAAGTCGCTGCCGCGAAGCACCTGCAGGTGCTCGTCAGCGCTCGGTGGATCCGGCCACCCTTCGAAGAAGCCGTGGAGCTGCTCCGGTCGGATCGATGCCGACGAGACTCGGTATTCAATCAACGGTTTTCCAGAGGGTGACTGCATTCCACACTCTCCTTTAGCGCCGCACTCCTCGCCCCGTCCCGCGCGGGCAAGGACGCGGGGCATTCAAGAAGACACTACGGCTGCAGCGCGTACCGCTCTTGCCAGCCGGGTGGAATCGGCAAGTTCAGCGCATACAGGTATCGCACCAACTGTCCGTGGTGTTGCGCTTCATGCTCCATTAGGTCGCAGACCGTCTGTTGTTGCGGCTCCGACCACTCCGGCCGACCCTCCAAGGTCTCCATCGCAGCGGCCGACGACGCCTGAAGCGCTGCACCGACGGCTGCAGTCGATTCACACGCCTCCCAAGAGAGCGAGCACGAGAAGCCAGCCCACTCGCCGCCGCGTTCGAAGGCAGCCACGTAGCTCTCGCGCGCGCCGACGACACACCAAAGCTGTTGGCCTATGGAATTCGATCGGAGCTGCGGCAAGCACTGCCCCAGCGCAGCTGCTGGCAGCGTTGCGACAAGCTCGTCGTAGAGACCAAAGGAACGGCGCAGGTTCCGCAGCACAACATCAACGTAACTCATTGTGGTCAGCTCCTACAGGAGATTGCCTGCGTCAGCACTCGCCAACTCCTACTCGAGCGGTGTAGACCAACGCTCTCAGTTGCCTTGCCACTCTTCGGCGACGCGGCGTTTCATGTCTACGTACGCCGCATGAATCAACTTCTCGAGTGCGGCAGCGTTGCAGTCGCGTCCCGGTCGCAGCTTCACATGGCGCATGTGTTTGCCTGTACCTTCCAGCAACCCGGCTGGGTCAGGAAGCTCAGCGCCGCGATAGAAGCCCACGTTCACGTGCGCCGTGAATGCATCGACATAGGCAAACGCGGCGTCAGACACACAGACGGTCGGCTGGCCATCATGAATCAACTCGCAGACGTCATCGCCACAGTCGCGCAGGACCTCGTACCACTGCTTCGCGATCACTCCCAAGTCATCAGAGTGCTGTGCCAACCAGTCCTCGACGGCTGGATCGCGCCTGGCAGTAGCATCGAA
Source organism: Planctomycetota bacterium (assembly GCA_039028735.1). Lineage (GTDB taxonomy): Bacteria > Planctomycetota > UBA8108 > UBA1146 > JAJFFE01 > JBCCHQ01. The sequence goes on from JBCCHQ010000042.1 coordinate 38,282, forward strand.
TCGAAAGAGTCGGTCCATCGTCAGCTTTCCTAGACGGGCAGCACGTGCAGTCTA
>JBCCHQ010000043.1:0-38319 GCA_039028735.1 Planctomycetota bacterium
GCTCGGCCTCAGCGACAACGAAACCGCCTCGTTGAGCCTTGCGTCAACGATTACGTCTGCTGTTTGCTGCGTGGTCGGAGGCTTGTTGTCGGATCGCTTCGGGCGCCGCCGCATGCTCGCGACATATGTCATCGCGATGTCAATCCCCACTCTCGCATTGGCCTATCAACTGCACAGCTACGGCTGGATCTTCCCAGTGGTGGACCCAGAGACCATCGATCGAGCAGCGACTCCGTCTGCTCTGATTACTTCACTGTGGGCTGCCACGCTAGCCTTCGCTGTGTTTCAAGGCCTCATGTACGGTACACGTACGGCTCTCTTCATGGACGTCTGCAAGCCAGCGGTCGCAGCAACGCAGTTCACGGCTTACATGGCATTGCTAAACCTCGTCCTCAGCTACAGCGCTGCCTGGCAGGGCTGGGCGATTGCCAAGTATGGCTATCCAACGACACTGATGATTGATGCGGCCATAGGACTGATAGGTCTTTCACTGCTACCGCTCATGCGGCCCCAGCCAAAAGTCTCGAACGGAACAGGTCATGATTCCTAGCTACAAGAAGAAGGCAAACCTCGCCTTGGGGCTTGGCTTCGTTGGCATCTTGGTTGCAGCTCTCTGGGACCGCGTCATCGATCCCGTGGAAGCGACAGACCCGGTGCAGGTCAATTGGCCCGCCATGGGGCTGCAGACAATTGGAGTCGTCGTCTTCGCAGTCGGCTGCGCTTGGTACATGCTGGCCAAGGGGCGCTCTCGTTGGTGGGGGCTGCTCGGGGTGTTTGGACTGCTTGGGCTCCTCGTGCTGGCGTGCTTCCCAGATCGACGGAAGAACTTCACTGGAGACGACAAAGAGCTACAGGGTGTGTTTGAGTAACCCAGAGACGGAGAGTCATGTACACGCAGAACGCCTTGCTCGACATGCATGAGCGATGCCATCGCACGTTCGCGAAACTACTAGAACACTGTACAACGCTGACGGAAGAAGAGCTCCACCGTGAACTCGACGGCTTCGGCTATCCAACGATTCAGGCCCAGTTGCATCACGTCATCTCTGCGGAGAAGTACTGGACTGGAGTGATCTGCGGGCGCATGGACGCCGAGGATACGCAAGCGCAGTATCCAACAGTGGCCTCGCTCCAGGCGTTCCGCAGCGAAGTGGCCCAGCTGACGCAGGACTGCATCCGCGGCATCGCGGAGGAAGCTCTCAACGCAGCGCGCCCAATGAAGACCTGGGGTGACAAGGACGTTGAGTTGGTGCCCGCACTAGTCTGCTTGCGACCGCTGACACACGCCTACCATCACCAGGGGCAGGTCCTGGCGATGTGCCGCCTACTCGGGAAGCCAGCCAACGGTTTCGACTTCCCACTGACCTAAGAGAAGACCGTGACCAAGAAGGACTACACACCGCCGGCACCGAAGTGCTGGGAATACGAGCTCCCCGGTGGCTTGCGAGCCCTCGCTGGCAAGACAGATGCAGACAACGATCAGTTGAGCTTGCGCATCGCTGCGGCCAACGACTATTGGTTCCACGTGAAAGGGATGCCTGGCAGTCACGTGATCTTGCTGTGCGGCGACATCGAACCAGACCGCGAAACGCTGAAGCAAGCTGCCGCGATCGCGGCCTATCATTCCAAAGCACGCGGCGGCGGGACTGTGGCCGTCAACATGACGCAGGCGAAACACGTATCGAAACCCAAAGGCGCGAAGCCTGGCACCGTGCAGATCCGCCGCGAAAGCACGCTGAAGGTGAAACCCGCGTTACCATGAGTCACGACCGAGCACGATCGCAAGGAGGTTCAGCCCATGCAGCTACCCCGTTTGCACCTCGTCGAGTTCGAAGACCTTTCAATCTGCCCCGCCATCGTCCGTGACTATGGGACCGACTACTTGCAGTTCGTGCAGTCACGGTTCGCACTGTATCTGCCGATGGTGGACATGGCCGCCGCAACGCTAGAGCGCAACAACGAGACGCAGCTCGTCGATCTCTGCTCGGGTGGCGGCGGACCGATGCTAGACGTCGTACGGGAACTGCGCGCAAAGAACATCGCCGCGACGGCTACTTTGACGGACCGCTTCCCGAACCATGATGTCGCCGCCGCCTGTGCGGCGAACCCCGAAAGCCGCTGCCTGTACCATCTCGATCCCGTCGATGCCCGCGCCGTACCACCAACGCTGGCAGGCGTGCGCACGATCTGCAACGCTCTTCATCACTTCAGACCGCAAGACGTCAAACAGATCCTGCGCAGTGCGGTCGCTGCGCGGCAACCGTTCATCGCATTCGAGATTTCGGAACGTACAGTGCGTGTCGTGTTGTCGACGTTCTTCGCGCCTGTGATGTTGATGCTGACAACTCCGTGGATCCGCCCGTTTCGGTGGCGACGGCTGCTGCTCACATACATCGTGCCTCTCGTTCCTCTGCTATGCCTTTGGGATGGCGTCGTCTCCCAACTGCGTTCGTACACGCCCGCGGAACTCGAGGCGATGGCACGAGAAGTCGACGCAGCAGGCTACGAATGGGCCGCCGGCAAGGTCGGAAACGACAAGTTACCGACGAACGTAACGTACTTGACAGGCTCTCCCCTTGAGGTCGACGCTCATTCCGTTACAACAGCTACTAACAAACTGACCTGAGTCCGGCCGCGTCGCACACGGCGGCGCGCACCCACGAAAGCGGGAATCGATGACGCTATCACGTCTGTGTTGCGGGTTACTGATTGCGTTCGCTGCTATTGCTCCAGCGCACGCAGGTGTTGAGAAGCTAGTCGTCGATCCGGGGAAGACCGTGAAGAAGCGACCGCGTCTCGGAGATGTACCGCTGGGGTCGGCACGAATCGGCGCCCGCCGCGAGACACCAAACCGGATCCTGTCACTCGATACTCGCGCCGCGCGCGGGATGATCGAAGGCAAGATCCGCGACCGAGGTAGGGAATTCCACCTGACCGCGTCACCGGATGCCGCGGGGCAAAGGATTCGTATCTCGATCGAAGTCGAGTTCAAGAACTACACGTACCGGAGAATTCGACGGGGCCGCACCGAGCGTCACGAATGGCAGGTCACCAGCACAACGCGCAAGAAGACGCCCATCGACGTCATCGTCACGGTGGGCGACTTGCCGCATCCGGTCGTCGCACTGGGCGAGGAGATGTTCTTGCCACTACCGGGCGCTGCCGTCTGGAACGGCGAGGCTGCAAAGAAGAAGTCGCGTGCGTCGTTTCGAGGAAGCACTGGCGGCTATTACATTCGCGGTGAGAAGCTCGGTAAGATCAGTAACACGTCTCTACGCTATCGCATCGAGGACGTCGAGGAGCGCCAGCGCTTCCAGTATGAAGTAGTCGACAAGGCGACCGAGCTGTCAGCCGCCAAGCTAGTGATTGGCGGGTCGCTGACCATCGACCCCAGCATCGCCTCGACGCTCGGTCTCTCGGATGCGTACTTCCTGAAACCGTACCGTAATGATGGCGGCAACGTCGTCCACGCTGGAGCGCAAGACGGCGCTCTTGTTCTCACCGGGCTTGCTCCGGGCAAGACCCGGCTGTGGCTGGCATGTGTCGGACGCAAGAAGCGCAGCTCGCTGGCCGTTCAGTGCTATGTCGATGTCACAGTCACTGCACCTGAGAGCGTGCAACCCGAGGGGTCGAGCAGCGGCCCCACCTCGGCACAGATCATCAGCTCACTCCGTCGTCACTTTCTTGGCGGCGAGTCGAAGGAAAGCCTTTGTAAAGAGCTCGGGGTCACGGCGGAACAGTTCGACCGCTGGGCCGAAAAGTTGTTCTTGGAGGGTGGGCGCGTCTTCGAGACACGCGCCAGTTAGTTTCCAGAACGTTGCTTCGCGATCAACATCGCTTCTGAGGAGGAGACTTGTGCCCAAGCCGGTTTCGACCAAGAACCATCGACACACCCGTATCGCTACGCTCGGTTTGTTGCTAGCACTCGCTGCCACTGCTCCGTTGTCGGCGCACGGAACGGTCGTCTATCCGATGAGTCGCGTCTACCGCGTCTATCTCGCCAATCCCGACAACCCTGCTTTTCCACTAGCCGCCGCGGCAGTGACAACGGATGGCACACTGTCGTACTACACGTGGAACGAGCTCTCGCGAAACATCCCGCAAGCCGTCACCGCGGGGCTACCCACCGCTTTCGACTACTCGCCGTGGGTGCCGGACGGCCAGTTGGCGAGCGGCGGCAGGACCGACCCCAACTCACCAGACTACCCGCGGACCTATGCCGGACTCGACCAGGTCAGTCCGAATTGGCCGACCACAACAGTAAGCGCAGGAAGCACGATCCAGGTCGACTTCCTCGCCACAGCGCCGCACGATCCCAGTGTCTGGGACGTGTGGATGACGACACCGAGTTGGTCGCCAACGTCGCCCCTGACCTGGGCCCACATGGCCTACTTGGGACGACCAACGGTGACTCTGAATGCCGGCCACTACTACTTCGACGTGACGATCCCCAGCAACCGCAGCGGACATCACGTGATCTGGGTCGCCTGGCATCGGGACGACCCGGTCGGGGAGGTGTTCTTCTCCACGTCCGACGTGATGGTGATGCCTACTGGCACAGCTACCTTTGTTCGTGGTGACAGCAACGAGGACGGTTCCTGGGACATCTCAGACCCTATCCAAACGCTGCAGATGCTTTTCGGAATGGGTAGCACCAACTGCGACGCCGCACTCGATGCCAACGACGATGATGCGGTCAACCTTGCGGATGCGGTCTATCAACTTGCGGCACTGTTCAACAGCGGAGCTTGGTTTCCAGCGCCCATCAACTGCGGCAGCGACCCAACGCCCGGGACGCTGGACTGCATAGCGTTCTCGAGTTGCCCTTAGAGTTCTTGATCAGCGGCTAGCGCCGGCGCGAGAAGAACATGCCGCGATTCGGCTTTTTCGTGTGCGGTACGACGACGGTTTCAAAGCCTACCTCGTCGAGCCAGTTGGCGAAATGGTCGATGCGTGTCCGCGGATCCTCGGGGGCTACGTCGTGATATTCACCGTGGATCCTGCGGATGCGACCGAGGGTGTCGGGCGTGGTCGCATGCAGTACTTCGTACTCTTGCCCCTCGACATCGATTTTCAGCATGTCGCAGACTTCGATGTCGTGCCGTTCGAACAGCTGATCCAACGTGATCGCCGGTGCCTCGTCGAACTGGTCGGGCGGCTCTTCCAACATCTCGAGGTGCGTCGTGAATGTGCCCGTGCGAATCTTGAACTTCGGATGGTACAGGCGAATCGTGGACTCTTCCGCCGCGACTCCAGCTTGGACCAACGTCACGTTGTCGCAACCGCTGGTGTTGCGGCGCGCTTGCTCGTAGTTCTGCGGCACTGGCTCGTACGCGATGACTCGTTCGGCAAGCTGAGAGGCACGCACAGAGAAGACGCCAACGTTGGCGCCGAGGTCGACCACACAGCCCAAAGGCGCGACCCCGCTCTCCCGCATGCGGTACTCATCCACCAAGAAGATGCGGTGGAACATGTGGTAGTCTTTGACGCCACCGCGAAGAAACAGCGGTCCGCCGTCGCGGAGTCGAACGGACAGCGTGTCGCCACGCTGCTGCTTGTTGCGAAACCGTACGACCTCCCACGGGTTGGCCGTAAGGCGACGGAGCTGGAGATAGTCGGAGAGATCCCGGATGCGCATACTGCCATGTACCCGAAGTGGACGCGTCCGGTCAAGTCAGCGGTGCAAACTCAGCCTTGTTCGCGCGGCCCAGTGCTACTTCTGCGGCACCTCGGACGCAAGATGGCCATAGCCTTCCTCTACAAGACGCTCTACAGGGATGAAGCGCAGCGCTGCTGAGTTGATGCAGTAGCGCAAGCCGGTGGGTGCCGGCCCGTCCTCGAAAACATGGCCGAGGTGCGAATCGCCGATCTTGCTGCGGACCTCGTTGCGCGCATAACCCAGCTTGTAGTCGACATCTTTTTGCAATGCGTCGGAAGCGATGGGCCGCGTGAAGCTGGGCCAGCCTGTTCCGGATTTGAACTTATCGCGGGAGCTAAACAGCGGCTCCCCGGTGACGACGTCGACGTAGAGCCCTGGCTTCTTGTTGTCCCAGAACTCGTTGCGAAATGGCCGTTCGGTTCCGTCCTCTTGGGTGACGTAGAACTGCTGCTGCGTCAGCATCTTCTTGATCTCAGCACGACTCGGCTTCGTGTAGCGCGCGCTTGCAGACGTCGCTGGCTGGGTCGTCGTTGACTTGGTCTCGGCCGATGGTGGTGTGTACTTGATGTCAGAGCCCCAAGCGCGCTCGAGGAAGCTCGCTCGCCCAGAACCGCGGCGGTAGCGCTTGTAGTGGCCGGTGTTCGTCTTGTAGTAGTCTTGGTGATAACCCTCTGCGACCCAGAACTTCGAGGCCTCTTCGATCGGCGTAACGATCGGCTTGGAGAACCGACCCGATGCCTGCAACGCGGCCTTCGAACGTTCGGCCGCGGCTTTCTGAGCGGCGTCGTGATAGAAGATTGCAGGACGATACGACGATCCCTGGTCAGCGAACTGACCTGTATTGCTGGTCGGGTCGATCTGCCGCCAGAAAACCTCTAGCAGAGTCTCGTAGCTGACGACACTCGGGTCGTAGCGCACTTCCACGGCTTCTGTGTGTCCGGTCGTGTTCGAGCAGACCTGTTCGTAGGTCGGGTTCTCGAGCGCGCCGCCCGTGTATCCTGAGAGCACTGAAGCAACGCCATCGAGTTCTTCGAAGCCGCCTTCCATGCACCAAAAGCAGCCGCCGGCAAAGATCGCGACACCCGTTGGCGAGAGCGTCGCCGGGTCGCGCGGCGTGCGCGCCACGGTTTGCGATCCTTCCGTCGCGACTTCCGTACCGTTCTGTGCACAACCAACCACGCAGACGCTCAAACACAGCAGCACCCATAGCGGCTTCGATCGGTTCATTCGTAGGTCCTCTTTCCCTGTCTCGAGTCGCTGCACGACGACTGTTGGTCTTATGGTGGCTTCGGTAGCAACTCTCAGTAGAAGCTTCTCAGAATTAGCACATCGCGCGCCGGCCGCCGAGGAGAGTTCGCGGAAATCGTGACAGAGGAAGCGTCCGAAACGACTTCCGAAAAGGTGGGAACTAAATCAGGGACAGCTCGAGATGGAGCAATCGAGACCATCCGAGGTGAGGGCGCCCCCATGCGGGACGGAGGTGTCACTGCGCTTTGCACGGGCAGCAGTGAACCCATGGCTAGCAAGAGTTGTATTGGCACTCATCGAAGAGGTCCAACTGCGTGTCCACGCCGCAGCTGAAGGGTCCCGGTGCCGGCGGTGCGGGCGCACCGAACTGAAACAGGTAGGTCAGCAAGTAGATGGTGTCGCTGATATCGATCGTGCTGTCGTCATTGATGTCCGCGGCGTCGAGACAATCCGGTGGCAGCGCTTGCGAGAACAAGAAGCCGAGGATGCGCACGACGTCGGCGAGTCCCACCGAACCATCCGCGTTCGAGTCGCCGCGACGAAACGGCGTGTTGTTACCGATCTCGGGCGCACATTGCAGCGTCGGCGTATGAGACAGTCCACCGGACAGCAAGACTTGCGACACCTGCGGGTTCCCCAGCGTGTCGCAGAAGCAGATTCCCGGCGCTCCCGGTCCCACAATCGTGTACATCGCGCTGTGAATCTCGATCAGGCCGATCGCCGGCGGCAGGGTCATAATCGACATCACGTCAACGATCACGGATCCGATCCAACCATCGGTGACGTTAGTCGTGGAAACAAAGTCCGCGCCCAAGCCACCATTGAGAGCCAAGAGTGCGGTGCCGTCGGCAATGTCGATCAAAGACGCATTCGTGTTGTTGTGGCAGATTCCCAGGGTCCACCCTTGGACCGGGACTGACGTCTGCAAGAAGACGTAAGAGACCTTGGTCTCGCCGAGTCCACCCGTGACGTCCGTCACGACCAAACCCATCTGCTGCGCGGGCAGGAGACAGGGCAGAAGACAAAGAAGCCACGCTAGGAGGGAGCTACGACGCAGGGGCATCCGTCTCGTTTCCACTCGTTTGTTGCAAGATCGACTCAAAAGGCGTCCCAAACCTGCGCCAGACATTGCGTCCGAACGCACTCAGCACATACGGCGCTGATTCTAGCATGCGTATCGGCGTCGCGCGGGGGTTGCGTGAACGCATACAGTGGAGTGCTCGACAAGTGCCGTCCCGGTAACCAGTAACAGCGGCTCCGATCAACCAGGAACGCCCACTTGGCGAAGCCCTGCGCCGACTCCGCCCCCTGCCTCGGGACCCAATACGCCTCAAACCACTGCTGTTGCACGGCTTAGGCACCCGTAACAGAGCATCAAGGCGTCTCGCTTTGCTGTCGCGAGCTCTTTGCCAGCGCAGCGTACAATACCCGCCTGGCCCGCCTTGAGACGTTCGTGCCGTGTCGTGGCGCAACCGCCACGCTCGGTATGGGGGTGCCCTAACCCCACTCCTTCCAGCAAAATGGAGGAATCTGATGTTACGTCTGTTACGTCTTTCTTCGTTGCTCGCCATTCTTGGCTTGCTGCTGTTTGTTAGGATCTAAGCATGGTGAAGAAGCTCGACCGTACTGCGCCCTGCGGCTTCCTGACGCGCTGGATCCACTCCTGGGTCATCGTGGTGGTGCTGATTGCCTGCGGATGCAAGTCGGGGCCGGAGTTCGTCGACCCCGCTTGGAAGCTCCACGAAGAAGACCAGCGATCGCGGGTCGCTTTCGTGCGTCAGCAAGGCGACGAAAGCTTCGAGCAGGGCGCGTACGGGCTCGCGCTCCGGCACTACCTCAAGGCCATGACAATGGCCCAGGACAAAGCCGGGTCGGCGCACGAGCTCAGCGGCAGCCTCGCAGAGGAGTACGACCGTGTCGTCGAACGCGCGGTCATCTGCAGCGTGGTCACGAACGACCAGGAAACGCTGCAGTCTCTTACAGCGAACGCCCAATCGCCGAAGATCATCGCGCTGCAGGCGGTCATCGACGTACGTGCTCGCTTCGATGGCACGCCGTTGATGCAATCCCACGCAATCCTCTGGTCCGGCTTCCAAACCTGCAAAGGGAGCGAGCTCGAGCCGATCTTCGGACAGCTAGCCGGTTCGATGCTGGGTGCCGGCCTGTTGGCGGCTGCACAACCCGAGGAGGCGCTCGAGTTCTACGCCCTCCAGAAGATCCCTCCGGTACCGGCACGCGCGGCTGCACTGTCGGATTTTCCACAACTGTGGCTCGACGCTCGCCAGCAACGCACGCAGGGTGACCTGGATGCGGCCCACAAAGGATACGAAACGATCGCGAAGGCGCTCAACGACGGGGCGCCGGACTCACCCGGGGCGAAGCACTGTGCGCAGCAAGCGTCAGAACTCCGCGCCGAGATGGCTTTGGCTGCAGCGCAACCCCGCGTCCAATTCGAACAGGTGCCCGCTCCCGACGACCAGACTAGTTTCGGCGTGAGGATCACAGTCGAGAACTGGAGTCGCGACAACGCAAGTCACTACGGGCTGACTGCATCGACCTATGACGCTGTGCAGCCCAACGGTACCGCAGCGGACCAAGTCTGGCTGTGTCGCTGCGACTACGATGGGCGCACGGTGTATCGCACCGTAGCTACAGCCTTCACAGCATCGGAATCAACTGCCGAAGTCCAGCTACCCACTGCGAGCGCCGGGCCGTTCGACTGTCGTGTCCGTTTGTATCTGGGGCCAGAGGGCGCGCCCGAGCTGGACGGCAAGTTGACGATTACGATCGGTCCACCGGCAGCAACCGCAGTAGATCCCGAAGCACTCGAGCAATTCACGTTGGCCGACAAAGAACGGCAACAGCTTGCCCAGTTGCTCGAGACAACGCAGGAGCCTACAGCGCGCGCGAAGGTCTGCGACAAGTGGGCACAGGCGATCGCTGCGTGGATCGACGCCGGGCGCCGCGCCTACACCGCCCGCTATCAGATCCACGCACGAACCGAGCTGAGCAGTGCGCTGGACCAATGTCTCGCAGCGTTTCCTGTGGGCTGGATCGACATATCTGGCGAGTCCCCGGCATTGGCGTCGGCGGCAGCAATGCGCATTGACCATGGCCTCGTCGCCGAATGCAGCGCATTTCTGGCGCAGGTCGAAGAGACTGCCCGCAACCCTGGTCGGGAACCGCGCAATCACCGCGAAGTCTATTGGCTGCTCAAAGGCGTGAGCACGTGCTACCTGGAGCTAGCGACGTCGTATGCCCGTGATCTCCTCCAGCCCGAGAAAGCCGAGCAGGTACTCAACCGCTTCCGTTCACTGCTCCCCGACGACCGACAGTTCGAACGCCGCGCTCGCCGAACTGCCGAGACCTTCTCGTACGCGCGACAGGTACTGGGTTTCTATCCGCGCGCTGCATTCGACTAGGAGCAAGACCGTGCCTAGCCTACAAAAAGTGTTGTCACTTTCGCTTCTCGTAGCCTGGGCCACGCTGGCACCAGCGCAGCAAGTCGGCGACGAGCACCTCAAGGCAAAGTACCCGGGCTTTGCCAAAGTCTACGACTCACTGACGACAACGGATGCGGACAAGATTCGCTCTCTGCAAACCTACAACGACATCCAGGCGGCTATCCAGAACTACGACCTCGACAAGGCTGCGACCATTGAGCCGGCGAGGCAAGCCATGGCCCGGTTGTACGATCTCGACGGAAAGAGCAATCTGAACAACGTTCACTGGCTCCTCAAGATCAACGCAATCGACGCGGACATGTCTGCGAAGATCGCTGACATCCGCAACCATATGGTTCGAGACATCTGTCACGAGATGGCGGGACGCTGGGGTGAGATCCACCGCTTCGACTTCTCTCCTGCAACCAACGCACTCAATGACATCGACCATACTTTCAAGCCTATTGACGAACGCAACCAGACCGGTCCCGCGCTGAAGAAAGAGTTCAACGAGCGCTGGAAGACGCGATTTGGTGTCGAAGCCGGTTTCATGGATGTAGTCAGCCACCCGTTCGAAGCTCGTATTCCCGACTGGCGCAACGTCGACATTCATCGGCCAAACGTCAGCAAGTTCGTCGTGCAACTACGTGAAGGCTCTTCGCTGCTCTCGAACAATTCAGAAGCCTACTTCCTCGAGGGCGCGTTTCGTATGCAGGTGGAGCGACGTTCATTCGCATCGAAGCAACTGCTGTACACGGTCTACACGGCGAACCACACCGTGGATCAGTCGGCAGTCGCCGAACTGCACATCTCGGAGCAGCGCGGCACGGTCGGGGAGATGGCATACGAGCTGAAACGCCCGGAGACTCGCCGCAGCTACGCGTGGGGATCGACTGTCGGCAATTGGTACTTCTTTCGAGCTCATGGTGAGGGTCTGCGCTACGCGGCGAAGTACGGGATCCGCAGCTTCGCCGAGGGCCCCGGCTGGATGATTCTCCCCGAGGACCCCGTAGAGGGTCAGCCACTCCCCAAGACTTGGGAAGAACTGCTGACCAAGGTCACTCGCGGCGAGTTCTTCGAGCGTGTCTGGGCTGAGCACTACGAGGGCAAGTTCGACCTACCGAAAAGCGAACTGAAGTGGGCGCTGGAATCATCGAAACAGATCCGCCTGGCCCAAGATCAGTACAAGGGCAAGAAGCGCGAGGAGATCTTCGGCGAGAAGGCCGCGAAGCTCGCGCCGACACCAGAAGCCTACGCAGCGAACAAGGACGCGTTTCTCGCCGATGCCGAGAAACTCATGATCAGCCACATGAAGCGCATGATGCTGTTCAACATGGAAGTTGCATTACCGATTCGGGTCGGCGACTGGCTCGAGCCCAAGGTCAACATTCACCTGCTGTTCAAACCCGAGGAACTCGAAGGGATGGAGTACTCGAAGATCAAAGCCGCACGCGAGGCAGCTGAGAAACAGCTGCGCGTCGCCGCGCTCTTCGAGTCGATGCACGGGCTCCGGACGATGGAGCCGGAAGGGCGGCGGCGGGCGATCAAGAACGCCATCGCTCGGCATCCACGTTTCAAGCGCACACTCGAGGCGCTACTACGAATCGTCGAGCCGAAGCCGATCATTCTCGAGAACGGTGACAAGGTCGAACGCGTACCCTACCTGTTTCAAACGGACGAAGAAGCAGGTCGCAAGCGCAAGACAGTGGCCGATGACGGCACGAGCGCCGTCGAAGTTGTGATTGGCGACGAAGGTCAGCGCCTGGACGACCATCTAGCCAAGATTCAGCCAGAGCTCGAGAAGCAGCTGACCGAGTTCCGGCAGGCAATGGAGGCCGAAGCACTGGTGCCAATGCGTACGCCAGAAACGGCCGCTGAGTTCCGTAGTGCGGCGTTGCGCTACGTCGTCGACGACTTCAAGACGCGCATGGATACCGCACTCGGCGAGGCGAAGACGTCGTTGAAGTCGGGCGCCAACCTCGTGATCTCGGAGAAAATGCGAACGATTGCCAAACGTCGTATGGCACGCGAATTCATCGCGTGCTTCGGGTTCGAAACGCGCAAAGATTGGCGGGCGATCGAGCACCTGAGCGCAGCCGACGTCGGCTTCAACCCGAAGCTGCTGCTGCAAAACACGATGACGATGGCGAACGCCGACACGCTTGTGAAGGTCGTGCAGGCGTACCGCAAGAGTAACGGCAACTACAACGTGGTCGGCAAAGTCATCTTGCTCGAGGCAGCATCGCGCCTTCCCGTGATCGGGACTTTGATGCAGTGGCAGGGCGCACTGGCTGGCGATCTCTTCGGTGGCACCGTGATGCTTTTGTCGTACCCGTTCCCTGGGGTCGGACAAGCAGTCGTGACTATGAATGTGGCTTTGGGTGTCTATGACATCGCTGTGGACGTGGCGCTGGACTCGTCCGTAGCGATCTACTACCAAGGCACGATCCGCAACGAAGATGGCACGGCTGGCCCGGGTACGCCGCAGAAGACCGGCGTTGCACCGACGATTGGTATGCTGCACGACGTCTACGCAGACCTCCGCTTGCACCGGCGCCAGCTCGAGTCCGAGGTCGGCGATCCCGACTTCCCGGCAAAGCTCAAGCCGCTGATCCGACGCGACCTCAAGGACTTCTATCCGCTCAACATCAAGGGCGCGAAGAATCACGTCTTCAACTACTACGATCGCGAACTGAACGGGCTCTTGATCGGGCCGCATCCTCACACCGCCGACAACCCCAAAGTGCCGCGCGACGAATGGGACGCAATGAAGCTCAGCACGAACTTGCCGACGGTACGCGAACCCTACGTGCGCAAAGATCTCCCGCCAGTGTTGCTCAACTACTTCACGAAGGTCGTCGATGACTTCGTCGCCGCCAAGGGTGACTACGCCCACCTCGCAGAGCTGTCAAAGCACCCGATCTTGCAAGAGCAGTTCTACTTGAGTGGCGGCGAGAAGTGGGTCCAGAAGCAGGGCGTGGAACTGCGCCAGAACATCTCGGCCGTGTTGACCGATGCCTTCGCGAGGGCGCTGCAACGCAAAATCAAGAACCCGGGTGCCGACCCGAAACTACTCTTCGAGCTGAACAAGTGGCGGGCCACGCACAACGAACCGATCTTGAAAGGGCGCGAAGCGTGGACGTTCTCACGCCGTCGATCGCACGGCGGCAGCGAAGAGTACAGCGGCGAGATCCCCGACGCACCGTCACTCCTGTCGACAATCCCTGGAGACACCTACGAAGAGCGGCAGCGTAACTTCTTCGACGTGCACAATGCCCGAATCAACGCAATCATTGCCAAGCGGACCGGGAAGGATCGAGTGCCGGAGAAGGACCGGGACCGGTACAAGCTGTCGTACCCGCAAGGCGGGCCGCGGACGACCGGAGTCGACAATCCGTTCCTGATGGCGTTCTTCCTGTCGCGCATCAAGAAGTTTCGTGACGACCCGACCATCAATCAGGACACCAGCTGGATGGGCGAGCAGATCTGGGACGAGACTGTTTTTCGAAAGAAGCTCGCAGAGCAGCTGATCAAAGACTACGTCGCGGGGCTGACTCGTGACATCACGCGCCGGCATCAGCTAGAGAAGCTCAAGCTCCTGGACAAGCGGGTGCCTTACGCAAACGCCGTCGATCGCACGCGCTGGGGAATCTGGGGAGACGACAAGAGTGGTATCAGCGTGCAGCGGGCGGAGGTTCTACGGTTGCTCGCACTGCATTCGGGGGACCCGCACATCTTCCCGGACGGCGACAAGGATTTCTTTCTGAAGAAGGCAGCGAAGAAGACCGAGAAGCCGCAAAGCATCGTCAAGATCAAGTCGCCGAACGTGGAGCTGCGCGCGGAGCGTCCAGTCACGTTTGAGTGCTCTGTGCAAGCAACTCGCCACTACCAGCGTCCGTTTCGTTTCGAGTGGTCGATCGCAGGTGCGCCGCGCACCGTCGCCCCGAACGCGGCCAGCGACTCGAGTATCCGCTACACGAAGCTGAGTCTAGGGAATGACTTCCAAGACCTGACGAAGCTGATCAAGGTGGACGTCTACGACAGCTCCGAACCCCCGGCTCTCGTCGGTAGCGACCAGCGGACCGTCACAGCCAGCAGCCAACAGCCGTTCGAGCCAGAGTTCGTAATTGAAAAGATGCGTTCGTACCCCGGCCATGACGCCTGGCGTGGCGCAGTGCGTTTCGGCTTCAGAATCAAAAACAGGCACGATTGGCCGATCAAGGGCGAGGACTACCGGGTCCTGAACGACCCCGACGAGAAGCACCCCACCCCCGAACTCCTCGTTCGCTTCGACTACGACGGCCGCCGAGCCTACGCCAGGCTCCAAGACCGTGCGATGAGGCTACCCGTGTCGGCAGCCGGCACCTATCCGGTCACGGCCACTGTGTATGGCGTACTCGAAGATGGAGAACGCGTCGCCTGGCAACACAAGTTCTCGATCATCTTCGAGGAAGCCCCTCCACCCCCTCCAGAAACGGTGTCCGACAATTGGCGTCGACAACTCACGCGCTCTCTCGAAGAGGGGCGCAAAGCGAAAGAGGCGTGGCAGCGGGAGCTGCAGGCACCCGGAGGCCCCAAGAACTATCGAACCTACGAGCGGATCGTGAAGGCCTACGTGGACCATGAACATGCTCGCTGGGTGCTTGAGGGTTCGGCCTACGTGCGATCAAGCGCCGACAGGTGCGTGCAGGAGTTACGGCAGCTCCTCGGGCCTCTGCGAGGGAACTACATGCTCTTCTCCGATGACTGTCGAGCCTGGCGCGCCCTGTGTCGCTACTACTTCACGCCGTTGAAGCTGCGGGAACTCGACGCGTGGCTGGCCGAGATGGAGCAAGTCGTTGCAAGCCCTACTCGAGCGCCGGAGAGCCACTCAGAGAGGACGCAGGGCTTTGGCAGGTACTTGCCGACCCGGGGCTATACGCACTTGATCACGTACCATCGATTCACGTCTTGGGATGAGAAGAAGATGCTGGAGCTCGTCGATCGCTACCAGCGCTGGCGACCCGCGGAGTACGACGACTGGTTCAACACTTACCACGCCAAGGGCGCCCGAACCTCCGCCGAGAAGATTCGCAAGTTCAAGGCGTTCTATCCCGAAGCCTTCGGAAACTAGCGGGAGCTGTCATGCGCGCATCGCTTTGCACGATCCTTGCCCTGATCACACTGAACTTCTTAGCGTCGCTAGCCCTCGCCAGCGATCTCTCCGATGAGCATCTGAAAGCTGACTATCCGGGCTTCGCGAAGGTCTACGACGAGCTCACGCCGAAAGACAGCGGCAAAGTCGAGTCGCTACGGACGTATGACTCGCTGCGCGGCGCAATCCAGGGCTACGATGCTGCGAATCCAGCTGCCGTCGATGCGGCCCGGGCGGCTATGGCGAAACTCTATGATCTCCGGGGCAGCAGCAACCTCGCGAACGTCCATTGGTTGTTGAAGATCGGCGCGATCGACGCCGACACGTCAGCGAAGATCGCGACGATTCGCAACGACATGGTGCGCCAGATCTGCCACGAGATGGCAGGCAAGCTCGGGGAAGTGCACAAGTTCGATTTCTCGCCGGCGGTGAATGCGCTCAACGACATCGATCACACGTTCAAGCCCGTCGAAGAGCGCGGACAGACGGGGCCGCAACTAAAGAAGATGTTCAACGAGCTGTACGAAGAGCGCTTCCAGATCAACCCGATGTACATGGATGTCGTCAGCCACCCGTTCGAAGCCCGAATCCCGGACTGGCGCCGCAGCGTCGATGTCGACAACTTCGTCGTGCAGCTGCGCCAGGGTTCTTCCTTGTTGTCGAAGAACCCCGAGGCCTACTTCCTGGAGGGCGCGTTCCGCATGCAGGTCGAACGCCGCTCGTATGCTTCGGACCAGTTGCTCTATACGGTGTTTGCCGCGAACCACAAAGTCGATGCGACGAGCGTCGCAGAACTGCACATCTCGGAGAAGCGCGGCACGGTAGGTGAGCTTGCCTACAAACTGAAGCGTCCCGAGGCTCGCCGGACCTACGCTTGGGGTTCGAGCGTCGGCAACTGGTTCTTCTTCCGCGCTCACGGCGAAGGGCTGCGCTACGCGGCAAAGTACGGCATCCGCAGCTTTGCTGAAGGTCCTGGTTGGCTGTTGCTGCCCGAAGACCCGGCCGAAGGTGAGGCGCTGCCCAAAACTTGGGAAGAGCTCCTCACGCGCGTGGCCCGCGACGACCTCTTCGAGAAGATCTGGGACTCCCACTACGAGGGAAAGTTCGATCTGCCCAAAGAAGAGATGAAGTGGGCGCTGCAGCGTTCGAAAGACATCCGCCTTGCGCAAGACCAGTACGGCGCCCAGCGCGAGCGGATCTTCCGCGAGAAGGCACTGGAGCTCGCGGGTACCTACCGCAACTACACAGACAACCAAGAGAAGTTCATTGCGGCCGCCGAGCAGCTACTGATCAGCCACATGAAACAGATGATGCTCTACAACATGGAGGTCGCGCTACCAGACCGTGTCGGCGATTGGCTCGAACCCAAGGTGAATCCACACCTGTTGTTCAAGCCTGACGAGCTCGAGAAGATGAGCCCCGCGGAGATCGACGACGGCGTCAAGAAGGCAGAGAAGCGCCTGCGAGTCGCGGCACTGTTCGAAACGATGCACGGGCTACGCACAATGGAGCCAGAAGGTCGGCGCCGTGCGATCGAACGCGCGATCGCGCGCCATCCGCGCTTCAAGAGAACGCTACAAGGGATCCTGCGACTCGTCGAACCCAAGGTCGTCATCCTCGAGAACGGCGACATGTTGGAGCATCGCCCCAACTTCCTGCTCACCGATGAAGAAGCGGGTCGCGACCCGAAGCGGAAGAAGAAGGTCGTGGCAAAGGCTGGCAAGAGCGCCGTCGAGCTCGACACGCGCAACCATGAGCAGCGCCTCGATGGTCACATGAATCGCCTGCACCAGCAACTCACCGAGCAGCTCGACGAGTATCGAAAGGCCGTCCAAGCCGAGGTACTCAGCGGCTTCGAACAGGCAGTCGAGGTCGGCAAGGAGAACATTCCGTACGTGATCGACGACTTCAAACAGCGTCTCGACAGGGGCATCGTCGAGGCAAAGAGCAGCTTGAACGCCGGTGCGCAGTTCGTCATCAGCGACAAGATGCGCACGGTTGCCGTGCGCCGCATGCGTCGCGAGTTCCTGTCCAGCTTTGGTGTCGAAACACGCAAGGACTGGCGAGCGATCGAGCAGTTGACGCAACAAGATCTCGGCTTCAATCCAAAGCTGCTGCTCAGCAACACCGTCACGCTGGCGAATGCCGATACCCTGATCAAGGTCGTACAGGCGTACCGTAGTAGCGGCGGCAACATGGAAGTCGTCGGCAACGTTGTGCTGCTGGAAGCAGCGTCCCGATTGCCAGTCATCGGCACTTTGATGCAGATTCAGGGCGCGGCAAGCGGCGACTTGCTGGGCGGCACCGTGATGGTGGTAGGCTACTTCTACCCCGGAGTCGGCCAAGCCTTCATGGTCTGCAACGTCGCCAAGGGCGCCTGGGACATCGCTGTCGACGTCGCGTTGGATTCGTCGGTCGCGATCTACTACCAGGGAACAATACCCAACGCCGACGGTTCTGCCGGTCCTGGCAGTGGCTCGCAACCGATCAGCGGCATTCTGGACGACGTCTTTGCAGACCTGAAGCTACACCGACGGGAACTCGCCGCCGAACTCGAAGATCCAAGCCTCACCGATCAGGAGCGCGCACAGATCAGCAAAGATCTCAAGGAGGTCTATCCACTCACCGTCAAAGGGGCGCGCAACCACCTGTTCAACTACTACGACGCACAGCTCAACAAAGCGCTGTTGGGCACGGATCCGAACCAGCCACGGGTACCCAAAGATCAGTGGGACGCCGTCAAACTGAGCACGAACCTCGGCACGGTGCGCAAGAACGACCCAGAGCTCATTTACGAGAGAGAGCATCTGCCCCAGATGTTGCTCGCGCATTTCGGCAACGTGGTCCGCGAGTTCATGACAGGCACGGGAGAGTATGCGCGGTTCGCCGAGCACGCCAAGCACCCGATCTTGCAGGAACAGTTCTATCTCAGCGGCGGTGCGGACTGGGTGGAGCAGCAAGGCGTCGAGATGGAGCGCCGGCTGTCGGCGGCTCTTGCTGACGCATTCGCGCGCGCGCTTCGCAGAAAACTGAAGAATCCCGACGCGGACCCACAGCTGGTGATTGACCTCAAGAACTGGAAGTCGGAACAGCACCGACCGATCCTAGTCGGCCGCGATGGAGCATCGTTTAGCCGCCGCCGCGCGCACGGCGGTGTCGAGGAGTACGAAGGCGAGATTCCGACAGCACCGTCACTGCTCGCGATCATCCCCGGGGAGACCTTCGCTGAGAAGCAACGCGCCTTCTTCAAACACCACAACGACTACCTAGATCGTAAGCTGGCTGCCAAGACCGTGGACCCGATCCCTCGCGAGGAGTGGGACGCTTACAAACTTGGCAAAGACGATGCCACCGTGCTGCCCGAAGCCGACGAGAACAAGGCGGTCAAGAATGCCTTCCTGACTGCGTTCTTCCTGTCGCGCATCAAGCGCTGGCGGGACGACCCGACGATCAATCGCGACGAATCATGGATGGGTGAGCGCATCTGGGACCCGAAGAAGTTCGCGCGCAAGCTCGCAGACCAAATGACGCGCGACTACATCGCCGGCCTCACTCGCGACATTACACGCCGCAAACATCAGGAAGAGCAGCGGCGCATCAACAAACGTATCCCCTACGCACTGGCCGTCGACCACGCTCGCAAAGCCATTTGGGGGGACGACGACACGCTGCTGACTGCCAAGCGCGAAGAGGTCATCCGGCTGCTGGCACTACACTCAGGGGATGCCCACCTGTTCCCCGACGCTGACGAGAAAGAGTTCTTCCTCGCAGCGGCAGCTCGCGAGGCTCCGCCTCAGAGTGAGGTGAAGATCATCGCGCCGCCGAAAGAGCTGCGTGTGGACAGCCCCGCCAGCTTTCAGTGCCAAGTGCGCGCAAGTAGACACTTCCAGCGACCGTTCCACTTCGACTGGTCATTGCAGGGGGCGAAGAAGCCAGCCCTCCCGCCCCGGACTCAGCAGTCGAGTCTGCGTTACACGGCGCTCGAGTTGGGGCGAGAGTTCGAGGACATCACGAAGCTCGTGAACGTCAATGTCTACGACAGCTCGGAGCCGCCGTTGTTGGTCGGCACTGCAAGCGCCCCCGTCACCGCCAGCAGCGAACCGGACTTCGAGCCACAATTCGAAGTCAAAAACATGCGACCCGCAAACCTTCCTGAAGATTGCAAGAAGTACGTGTTCTTCCGTTTCCACGTGAGCAACATCAGGGACTGCCCGCTGAAGAGCGAGCACTACGCTCCTCTACACGAGGCGGACGAAGAGTTCCCCCACCCGAAGCTACTCATCCGATTCGACTATGATGGGATCACGAAGTACCAGGAGCTCTGGTACAGGGCCTGGACCAACGTCTCGCTGCCGGTGGCTCGGGTCGGCAAGTTCCGGGTCAAAGCGACGATGTACGCGGTCCTGGATAACGAAGAGCACACGACGTGGCAGCATGAGTTCGACATCGAGTGCTTGCCCCCCGGGCGGTTGAAGCGTTTCCCGCCAGGCAACAGCTGGGACAAGCAGATCGTCGACTCGCGCGAGCGCTTCGCCAAGGCCAAGAAGTGGTGGCAGGATAGTCTGCAAAGGGGAGACAAACCCAACTACTACGCTATGAAGACGATGGCCGATCAGTACATGCGCGAAGTGCGCGCGCATCGCATTGTCAATGGCGACTCGTACCTGCGCGTTCATGGCAAGGAGATCGTTGCCCGCATGGAGAAGATCTTGGCGCCGCTCAACGGCGACTTGCTTCTCCTTTCAAACGACTGCGATGGTTGGCGTGGTATGTCGATCGTCCTCTGTGCAATGCTCGACACAAACGGAGCCGACCGCTGGCTGCGTAAGATCGAAGCGCTGATCGCGAACCCTACGCGCCCAGTCGACCGTTTCATGGAGGACAAGCGTGGCCTAACGGAGTACATCGACACTTGGGGCTACGAACGGCTGCTAGCACACTACGCCTACCACAGCTGGGAGGTGGACAAGATCCATGAACTGATTGCCCGCCACGACGCGAGCACGACCGCCGATCCCAACGACCACTTCAACACCTACGCGCGTAAGTCCGCCGAGAAGGCAGCGGCGCGTATCGCCAAGTTCCGAGAGTTCTATCCAGAGGCGTTTGCGGGGGACTAGCCGATCGGCAGCCGGCCCTCCTCGCCTCCTGGCCGCGGACAGCCCAAGAAACCCCTCCCGATCGCCGTGCATCCGGCCGATAGAGAAGAAACCGCAGTCGGGGTAGCCGGCTGCACTTGCGGCGGATAGAATCCGCCCTACATCGAGTTGCTCGCGCGATCGAACTGCCGGACAGAAGCACCACACGGCCCTTCGTTTCGATTGCCAGCAACGGCGTACAACAGGACCTCGAATCGGCTCAGTCGCCAGCAGGCGCCGCCGGACCGGGGGTCACGCCCACCTCCTCTTCTTGCCTCCTACTGTTGAGTTGGCGATACGACGGTTGTGCACCGGCCTAGATCGCCGGAGTTACACCCGGAAAGCGCTACGATATGTCCGGACCCGGTACGGAGTCCCACGATTCTTTCGGTTCTTTCGACGACTCGTTCGACGCCTTCGACGACCGTGACGATAGCAACGGTTTCGATCGCTTCGACCTCAGCTATCCATTACGCCGCGCCATCATTGCTGCCGGCTACGACACCCCTCGCCCCATCCAGCTCGAGACGATTCCGGCCGCCGTTGCCGGACGCGACGTGTTGGGCTTGGCGCAAACGGGCACGGGCAAGACAGCAGCGTTCGCGCTGCCGATCCTCGAACGCTTGCTCCGTCGCAAGAAGCAAGGCCCACGAGTGCTCGTCGTCGCGCCAACGCGCGAGCTGGTGACGCAGATCGACGAGGAGTTCAAGAAGCTCGCTGCCCGCACACGCATCAAGACGATGACGATCTACGGCGGGATCTCGGACAAGCCGCAGATTCAACGCCTGCGGCAGAAGCCCGACGTCATTGTCGCGTGCCCAGGGCGGCTGCTAGATCTCTATGGCCAGGGACACCTCGATCTGCGTCGCGTGGAGACACTGGTGCTCGACGAAGCCGATCACATGTTCGACATGGGCTTCTTGCCAGACATCCGCCGCATCATTCGCGCGCTCCCGCAAGAACGCCAGAACCTATTGTTTGCAGCAACCATGCCCGACGAGATCCGGTCGCTTGCCGAGGGGCTGCTCGACAATCCGCATCGCTCTGAGATCGACCATTCAATGCCCGCGGCTACGATCGAGCACGCGCTCTACCCGGTACTCGACAAGCGCAAAGGCGAGATGCTGAAGTACCTGCTGTCGCGCGAAGACTTCAAATCCGCGATCGTGTTCACGCGGACCAAACACCGTGCCAAGCGGCTGGCGCAGCAGCTGGACCGGCAAGGGCACCGCGCCATCGCGCTCCAAGGCAACATGTCGCAGAACCAACGCGACCGGGCAATGTCGGGATTCCGTGAAGGCTACTACGATGTCTTGGTGGCGACCGATATCGTCGCCCGCGGCATCGACGTCTCGCAGGTGTCGCACGTCATCAACTTCGACATCCCCAACACGCCAGAAGCCTATACGCACCGCATTGGCCGTACTGGCCGTTCCGAACGTAGTGGCAAGGCATACACGTTCATCACACAAGATGACCGGAGCATCGTGCATGCGATCGAGCGTCGCATCGGCTCGCGCATCGATATCTGCACGGTCCCTGGCTTCGAGGATGGTTTGATGCCGGTACGGAGTGGCGGCGACCGCAAGCGCTCGTCAGAGCGCGGCGATGCTCGCTCGAGAAACAGCGCCCGCAGCGGCCGCCGGCGCAAGCCAGCCGGTCGTTCTCGCAGCGGCAGCAAGGAGAGTTCCAGCTACCACGGGACGGAGATCACCGACGCTCCGGCGCGGCGCCGGCGTCGTCGACGCAGCGGCGGTGGCGGCGGTGGTGGCGGTGGCGGTGGCGGAAGCAGTCACGCGTCGCACTCGCAGAGCAACCGCCGCGGCGGGGAACGGGATCAGCGCGGCTCCGGGCACAGCTCTGGACACAGTTCGTCACCCAGCTCTCGCCGAGGCTCGGGGGCAGGTTCAGCACCGGAGCCGAGAAGCGGCGAAGGGCGCAACCGCCGCCAAGGCGGGTCCGGACAAGCTGCCGGGCAGGCTGCCCGACAAGGTAGTGGTCCCGGACAACGCCGACGACGACGACGGCCACGACGACCGTCGTAGCGGCGCGGCTCTCCCGGAAAGTAGGAAAAGGTCACGGCCCTATTGTGCTAGGGCTGTGACCTTCTCTTTGACAACGAACGCGTGCGACGACTAGACAGCAGATGCGCCGGCTGCAGCAACGTCGTGGTCGTTCTCGACCGTGTCCCCCGACACGCCGATCGCACCCATCACCTTGCCGTCGGCATTCTTGATCGGAACCCCACCCGGGAATGTGATCAGCCCCCCGTTGGAATGCTCAATATTGTAGAGCGGTCCCCCTGGCTGCGACAGGCCGCCGATGTCGCCCGTCGGCATGTCGAAGAAGCGCGCCGTGCGGGCCTTCTTGATCGCGATGTCGATCGATCCGATCCACGCATCGTCCATCTTCTCGAAGCAAGTCAGATTGCCACCGGCATCGACGACGGCGATGTTCATCTTCACGCCGAGATCTGCGGATCGCGACAGCGCCGCTTCGACTGCGGCTCGGGCTTGCTTGCCTTGAATGTTCGGCATAGTTGCTCCTTCCTGAGCGGTTTCTGGAATCGCGCAGAGTAACGCAGAGGCTGCGCATTCGTTACTTGTTTTCGCGGTTATCAGTTCCCGTGCAGTTTGCGCACCACATCACCGACACGAACGACGCCTGGCTGCACGACTTTCGCGTTGATCCCGCGAAGATTCAGGTCGCAGCCTAGAGGCGAATTCACGAAGGCCATCGCGTCCGCGCCAAAGCGACTTACGAACTTCTTGCACCCTCGGTGCGGCAGTGCGGTGACTTCGATCACCGCCGATCCCAGCTCGAACTGGGTTCCCGGGGGCAGGTTCGTCGTGCTCAGGTCGAGGTCGAGATAGAGCTGATCCCCAGCGAGCGGCCAACGCTCTCGTGCGGTCGCGACTAGGGCGGCAGCGCGGGCGCCCATGATGTTAAGCTGTTTCTCCGGGTGCGCGCTACCGTCATCGGTGCGCTTGCTCCCGCGGGCAAGCCAGTTGTCACCGACCAACCCGACGTCCAGACGTAGTTCGGCCTCTGCCAGGACTTCTCGTTCGCCATCGGCAGGCCGTCGGACGATCAGCTCGAGGGCTCCCCGATCTTGCGGTGCCTGTCGAATGTGGTCGAGTCCCGCCTCGAGCTCTGCCGCGGCCAAATGACGTACTTCGCCCATCTCGTCCACCTCTCGTGCCTCCAGAGCGGGCAAGTTAGCCCAGCTCGATTTCGATACCCGCAACGGTACGACGCGGATACTACACGGGGGTCACCGCTGCCTCCAGAGGCTCGTTGGCCGTGGCGATGGAGCATTGTTCCACCCACGTCGTAACACGAACGTAACTGCAGCGTTGCCCCGCCTTGACTGTTGTGCACTGGCAGTGTTGGCTTGGTTTGTGGACCTTGCATTGACCCATGACACGACCGAAAGGGCGTTATGCACCGCACGCTATTGACTCTACTGTTGGCCTTCGCCGTGACCAGCCTCGCTTGCGCACAGCAAGTCATCGTCGAGACGAACCCGCAGCGGGGTGTGTCGAAGGCGGGTCCGATCAAGACTGCGAACGGACTGCCCGCGTATCAATACGGATCCAGTCGCGCGTCGAAGAAGTGGGTCACGACTCCGTACGGTACTCGGGTCGGCGTTGGTGCGGGGATCGAGTGGGAAGAGAAAACGTACTACCTCTCGCTCACGTGGGACCTCGTCGCAACGCCCACGGGCTCCGATCAAGCGACTTGGTCGCAACACTGCAGCGCTTTCTGGAATCGTATCGGCATCGAAGACTACACACGTGACGACGAGACGGTGCGCTGCCTCGCCCTACGCACCGCCAGCAAGCCCGACTTCGTCGAGTACCGTGACCTCCAAACCGGCAAGAGGATCGGTGGCACGACCGCGCAGGTGCCGGGGAAGAAGATCGAGCTGGCAAACTCCTGGAATGGTGCACGCGGCAGCGCAGACGACAAGCATCATGTTTTGGTTCGCTCGGCCACACAGTGGCAGAAAATCCATACAACCCTGTTCGACGGCATCGCCGATGCGCCGCCGGCAAAGCTCGACATCGACTTCTCCACGCACAGCATCTTCGTGCTGTACTCCGGCAAGACTTCGAACTGCAAAGGCTTCAGCGCAACTCCGTATCAGGTCGACGCCAAGACTGTCTTGCTGCGCACCCACGCCCACACCTATCAGTCGATGGGCAGCACTCCGGACACATGGCCTTACGGCGTCTTTGTCGTACCGACCAGAGTGGGCGGTACCCTCGTCGTCGAACGCAACGCCCAAGGCCTCATCGGTGGCCCCGCGATTTGGAAAGAGATGCACCGCCTCACCGTTGAGTAAGAGTCGCGACACGGGGCAATTCTTGCTGCACCCCCTTGCCAGGCCTGCCGGGGGAGACGATAACGGCCGCTTCGCCGACCCACCGTTTCCCCCGAAAGGACTCTCCACGATGTTGACCCGAGACGCCTTCCTCGAAACTTGCACCGAAGACCTGCGGATCTGCCAACACATCGCCACGAAGCTCGATGCGAACAAGCTCGACTACTCTCCTGGCGAGGGAATGCGCAACACACTGGAGTTGATGCGGTACCTGACGTTCGTAGCGGCTGGCCCCACCGAAGCGCTGATCAAGAATGATTGGTCAGTCATCGCGAGATACCAGGAAGAGGCGAGCACGATGGAGTTCGCCGACTTCGCCACTCGCATGGAAACTCAGATCGAGCGCGTCGCCGCGTTGCTTGCGGGAGTCGACGAAGATGAGCTGCTCTCTCGAGAAGCGACGCTGCCGTGGGGCAAAACGATCCCGCTAGGATACGCGCTGGTGCAAACGACTCTGAAGTTCCTGACGTCCTACAAGCTGCAGTTGTTCTGCTACGCGAAAGCTTCGGGCGCCACCGAAATGAGCACCTACAACGCATGGATGGGAGTCGACGCACCCCCGAAGTAGCCGCGGAGATCTCAACGACGCGCGAGCAAGAACGCGTCGTAGGTACCAAAGGTCTCGACGTGCTGGAAACCGCTGCGGTAGCACCACCGTGCCAGGTACCGCAGGTCCTTCCACACGAGCGAACGATCGTGGCGCGGGTGGTCGCGACGCAGCGGCCGTCGTCGGATATCGCCAGCGCCGAAGTGGCAGTTTGGTATCGACACCAGCAAGCTACACTTCGGCGTGAGGCGGTCCTTCAGGTCGTCGAGCAAGCGATCGCGCGCGACGGTTGTGCACTGCAGCACGCCCAACAACAGCGCTGCGTCGAACTCCGGCAGCTCTAAATCGCGAAGCGTCGCGAGATCAGCGCAGAGGAAACGCTCTGCGTGCGCAGGGAACCGCTGCTGCGCGGCAGCGATGGCCGAGGCTGCCGCGTCGATCCCCCACAACTCAGGCCTCGCAGCGGACCCGGAAACGTCACGACTGCTGCCGCTTGCTGGCAGCACTTCGGCAATCAGTGCCAGCTCGCGTCCATCGTTGACGCCCAGGCCAAGGACCCGGCGCGCCGTACCCAAGCGCAGGCGAGAAAGTCCATACAGCAAGTCATCGACGATCTCGGGCTCCTCGAGTCGATCGAAGCGGCGGTAGTCAGACGTGCTGCCGTACTTATCGTCGAGAGGCTGCGGCGGCACCTCCGCAGCGTTGTCGGGGCTTACTTCTGGCGGCAGCGGTTCGGCGCAGCGCTCGCCTGATATTCGCAGCAGGTTCTCATCGCCCCCAGCCGCATCTTCGACACGCTCGGGAAGGCGAATCTCACACGGAAACAGGCGCGCAAGTTCGGTGTAGTGGCGCAATGGTCGATAGAGCTCGTTGCGCCCATTGACGCTCACGGTCTCACCTGGCCACGGGGGTTCGCTACGCTCGGAACGGACTGCATCGGGACTGCGTGCCAGGAACTCCCAGGTCCCACCCACGGTGAGCAGCCAACAGGCTCGTTGCAAGAAGCGGCGCAGCTCGACCATCGGCAGGTCGTTGCTCAGATTTCCGAGAACGACCCGATCCGCACTCCCCGCCGCCGGCAGGGTCTCCCACTCCGACAAGTCAAAGGTCGCAACGCGAGTCTCGGGCAGTTCGGGAACCCGCGGTGGCGCAGACGCCGATGTCAAAACAACAGTGAGCGCGATCAGTCACTCCCGCCGACACGGTCGGCCAAGTGCTCTGCGGCGGCTTTTCCAACACGCCGAAACATCGTGCGCGCCGATCCGCCAGCCCAGCCGCCTTTCTTGAGTATCCCCGAGATCGTGAACTTGCCGCAGGTGCCGCAGTCAAACAGCACGGTCATGCTGCCGTCGCCGGCACTGGTGTAGCGGACCAGTCGCAGCGCCCGGTTGCCCGGGTCAAACTCGGTGACCGTCGCCCGGACCTTGAACTGATCCCCCTCGATCTCGTGCTTCGCGGCGTAGCGTAGGAACTGCGCTTCCATCGCGTCCAGCCAACCATCTCCATACTTCTCGATCTGCGCAGCTCGGCGCTCGGTGGCGGTCTCCAACACGGCCGGCACAATCGTCGCGTTCTCGAAGCGGAACGTAGCCCCCGCAGGGACGTTCAACGAAGAGCTCACAATCTGCGTGTGTCGAGTGCAGGCGGGTAACGCAAGCAACGCCACAAGGCCAACGAGAAGCAACTTGGCGGACGAGACAGCGGTGCGCAGACGAAACATGGCGACTCCTTAGAGAGGGATGCTGGCAGGACGGCAGACGAAGCCCCCTTGTTAGCGCCTGGCGTAGTCGGTCGCAACCCTGACGGCGCGTGTGCCTTCGGACTCGCCGGCGCTCGAGTCGCGACGACAGTGGCGGGTCCCCCACGCCGGCGGTCTCGGGCCGCACAAACCATCGGCAAGGTGGAGAACAATCCCCAGACATCGTTGCTATTGCGACTCGACTTGCAATAAGATCGCGAACAGCGCCATAGATAAGACGGATCCAACGCAGGCGAGACCACGGAGAACGAAACGACGCGCGATGCCCCAGGACCACCCCCCTCCACCCCCCAGCGATAACGTTAGCGCCGCGCGCCCAGGGCGGCGACAGACCAAGCAGCAAGCAGCTTTGTGGCAATCACTTACGGCCGCAAAGCGACCGCTCTCGGTGGACGAATTGCTGGCAATCTCGGGGCAGTCTCTACCGCAGCTGAGCCGCAGCACCGTGTACCGCACGATCCAGCGCTGGCTCGACGACGGCCGCGTCGCCGCAGTGCCGGTCGCCGGTCGAGGCACCTTCTACGAGCCGCAAGACGTCGCCGCGCACCACCACCATCACTTCTACTGTCAGTCTTGTGAGCGCCTGTACGACCTTCCCGGCTGCGCCGGGGGAATCCAGGCGCTGCTGCCTCCGGGCTTTCAGCTTCAGTCCCACGAAATCACCCTCGACGGACTCTGCGCCAGTTGCGCCGAGGCGGTCTGATCCCTCGTTTCGCGCCCCGCCGCGCCCTCACCATCGCATCCGGCGAAACCACACGGGCGAAACCACACGGGGCAACCGCCCGAATACAGCCGGACGAGGTACGTACTCCTCGCGACCAGATGGCACTTCCGCTCGGGGTGGTCCTCGGCGAGAATCTGCCTCGGGTCAAGCCGACACTGGCAGCCAGTGAGGCAGCGACAGATTTCTCGACGAAATGGCAACTCCACCGGAACAGCCACAGTAGCGGCGGCGTTCATCGGAGACCTGCAAAGACGGCACCGAGAGGAAGAGTCTCCTTGCTGAAGTCCATGAAGACGAGGTCTCGCTGGCTAGCCGCCGCGACCCGCTGGGCAATCGGTTGTTGCGTGCTCGCCGCTCTCGCGGTGCCGGCGCCAGCTCAAAGCCTCGGAGGGCTCGGGGGCGACAGCGAGGACCCCTTGCGGGTATCGCTGGTCGCCGACGTCGCCCAAGTCCGCGCCGGCGAGCCGTTCTACCTTGGCGTGCAGCTACAGCTCGACAAGGGGTGGCACACGTACTGGCACAACCCCAAAGATGGCGGCGACCCGCCGCGAATCGATTGGCAGCTACCGGAAGGCTTCGCGATCGGGCCGTTGGTGTGGCCGCTACCGAAACGTACCGTAGAACCAGGCGACCTGGTCAGCTATGGCTACACCAATCAAGTCATCTTGCAGGCGCTCGTAACCCCACCAGAAGAGATCACCGCGACCGCAACACTTCAGTTTCATGCGAAAGTCACCTGGCAAGCTTGCGATGAAGTGTGCGTGTACGGGACCGAGAGTGTCACACTTGTCGTGCCCCACGGGGGTGCGTCTCTTGCCTCCCCTGCGCAGGGCAAGCTGGCTGCTGCGCGAGCCGCAGCACCGCGTCCGATCCCCAGCTTCCTGCACAACGTAGATGCTCGTTGGCAACCTGCGACCGCAAAGCGTGGCGTCGTGCGAGCGGGCACTTGGACGGTTCGCTTCGAGACCGCAAAGTCACAGTACGAGCTCCAGCGTGTCTTCCCGCACGCGATCACCGAAGGCGCGATCAGCGAACCAACCATCACCTCCTCAGCGAGTGGCTGGACAGCGACGTTTGCAATCGATGGACTCTCCGCCAAGTTCACACCGGAGCAACTGGGAGCGCTGTTTGTACTGTGCGCCAAGAACTCGGACAAACCGGCGGCACCGATTAGCTTCGTAGTGACCGGTGTGACTGCGGAGAAGCCTCCAACGAACGACACTGAACAGCCAAAACCTGTAGTGAAACCAAAGAACGCCTCTGCCAACGGCGAGGCTAGAGAAAGGAAGAATCGATGAAGAAAGTCGGTTTCCTCGGCCTCGCCATCGCACTTGCGATGATCGCTGGCCTGAACGCCCAGGACTCGCGGCCGTCGTCGCGACCGAAGGCAGCAACAAGCGGTCACGTCGTCAAGCTGACAGACATCACCGGCAAGAAGCACGACACTTCGAAGATGAAGGACCAGTACATCGTCCTCGAGTGGACCGAGTCTGGCTGCCCCGCCGTGATTCCACACTATCGCAGTGGCAGCATGCAGAAGCTCGCGGCGAAGTACATGGAGAAGGGCGTCGCCTGGTACGGCGTTTGTTCGACGGGTCGTCAGACCAAAGAAGGCCTGCAGAAGTTCGTCGAGAAGTACAAGGTCAAGCACCCGATCCTGACCGACTTCGACGGGCGTGTCGGCAAGATGTTCAAGGCTGCGCGTACACCACACATGTTCATCCTCAAGAACGGCGAGATCCTCTACCAAGGAGCGATCGACGATCGCGAAGATGGCGGCGTCAACTACGTCGCGAAGGCTCTCGATGAACTACTTGCCGGCAAAGACGTGTCCACACCGAAGACGCGTCCGTATGGCTGAACGGTCAAGTACCGCCGGTAGTCTACCGGCAATAGACAGGATCGACTGTCGAGACCCGAAGGGTCAGGATGGAACCGTCGAGACTGAATCGATAGAGAAACAATAGGGGGCGCGCCGTCGCGGCGCGTCCCCTTTGTCGTTGGCTACGAGGGTAGCTCGCGCGGCCACCAGGCGCGGATTTCCGCAGGCAGGATCGCAAGGCGGAGTTCGAGTATGGAGCGAAACTACGGAGCTCCCGCCACACGCACAAATTGCGCTGGAGTCGATCAACCCTGTAGGCTTGCCTGCAACAGCACGATCTGCGACTCGCCGTCGGCTTCGCGACAAACTTCGCGAAAGCCGGCGCGTGTGTAGGTCGACAGTGCGCCACGATAGCTGCGCGGTTCGTCCCATGGGTCGGTCGGATAAGCCTCGACCCGCGTGGCGCCGCAGCTACGCGCCTGCGCCATCACCGCAGCGACGATTGCGCTACTGACGCCGCGCCCGCGGTAGTCTGCGCGAATGGCCATACAACCAATGCACCAAGTATCGGTGAAGTGCTGAGACTTGCGCGCCCCGAGTCGCGATCGTAGCCCCGGAAACTCACTCTTGGGCCCGGCGCCAGTCCACGCGATGATCTCACCGCTCTCCTGCGGCGCAACACGGTGCTCGACCAGGAAGCCCGCCTGACGCCCGCTCTGCACATCCTCACGCGTACGCGCGAGGTTCGGCTGAAGCGGATCGTTGCAACAAGCTTCCCAGTCGGCATCGTGATGAGTCCAGACCGCGCAGAAGCAGCCACCGAACTCGGTCCGTCCCAACAGCTGCTGGAACGCGCTGAGGTTGTCGGGTGCCAGCGGCACGAGGACCAGATCTGTAAACATCGGCTACCGCCTAGCAGGAGTCGCTAGAAACCTCGCAACCCAACGGGTCGGCAGTCGTCGCGTCGGTGCCGCAGCTCACACCCGGTGCCGGCGGCTGGGCACCGCCAGAGAACAGGTAGCTGACAATGAACACCGCATCGGCGATGTCGAGCGCACCACTGTCGTTTGCGTCCCCGGCATCGTCGCAAGCGAGCGCACCCCCGTCACCAAACAGCGATAGGAGCAGCGACACCGCGTCGCCAACGTCGACGGCACCATCGAGATTCGTATCGCCGCGCTTGAACAGTACGCTGCTGGCCGGAAACGCGCCGACATCAATCGTCGTGCCGTCCGGGTCCAGCGGAAAGCTGGGATCGCCGGTGTCGATACAAGGAGACCCGCTAGCCAGGAAGTAGCTGCCCCCCGCCGGATTCACGAACAGCGGGTCGGCGTCGAAGTTGCCAGTGCCTGGATACCCACCTTCAATGTCGCAGTACTGAATGTCCTGTGTCGCGGAGCCTGGGAACTGAAAGATCGGCATCGGCGTCGTGTCGCCCCAGATGATGCAGTTGCGCAGCGTTGTCGCCGTGTTTCCGCCCAGAACCAGCGTTGCCTGTACCCCGGTCCCGCCGGTCATCGTGCAGTTCTCCATAACCAGCGTGTTCAGGTTGACGGTCGTGATCACCGCAGTCGCGGACGTAGACACGTTGTCTGCAAACAGGCAGCGCCGAAAGATGGCGGAAGCTTCGTCGACCGACGCAGGCGTACCGGGTTCATCGCGAAAAACACAGTCTTCGAACACAGAGTCCACGAACCCGCTCACGGTGACGGAGGCTCCGTTGCCGGCATAGTCGTTGTTACGAAACGTGCAGCGACGCACGTGGATCGTGGCCAAAGGTGGGACGCTTTGCCCGGACAGCGCAGACACGTAGAGAGCGCCACCGCCGTCTCCGGGGCTTGGCAGAGTCGAGTTGTCGGCGAAAAGACTGTCCTCCAACGTAGAGTTCACGTTGTAGATCAGCATGCCCACTGGCGCAGATACAGAGAAGTTGTCGGTCACCTGACAGTTTCGCATCG
Source organism: Planctomycetota bacterium (assembly GCA_039028735.1). Lineage (GTDB taxonomy): Bacteria > Planctomycetota > UBA8108 > UBA1146 > JAJFFE01 > JBCCHQ01. Next base: position 31,820 of record JBCCHQ010000043.1, read on the forward strand.
TGAAGTTCGTGCCTCCGACAGCGACGAGAACGCACCGAAACCCAGTGGCGTTGTTCTTCAGCTCGCAGTCGATGACGGATACGTCGGGGCAGCTCACGCAGTAGATCGCGCTGCCAATGTGCGCGAGGTTCTGAATGAAGCGGCAATCTCGAATCTCGATCGAGGAGCTGCGGACGTAGACACCCCCTCCGCGCTCGTCATAGAACGCGGCGGCGTAGACACTGTCTCCTTCGGAGTTGCCGTTGCCACCAGTGATCGTAAAGCCTTGCAGGGCAGTGCCGCTGCCCTCGCCACTGCGCACCTGGATCGCAGCGCGCTGCGTCGCTCCCACGGGCGCCGAGCTTCCATCAATCGTCGTGACGTTGGGTCCCCCTGAGGACCGCACGACGATCGTCTTACCGAGAAAGTCGAGGTTCTCAACATAGGTGCCGGGTGCCACCTCGACGATGTCACCGTTCTGAGCGGCGACAATGCCCGCTTGAATGGTCGCATGATCTCCAGGGACGCTGCGCACGACCTGGGCATAACTGGGAGTCGCCACGAGCGTGTAAGCGGTCGCCAAAGAGACAACTAACAGAGTGATGGGATAACGCATGACAGGTCCTCTCGATCGGGACGCGGTTGTGCAGACTGCACGCAGCTTGCTCCATGGGCTGTGAGCGGCCAAGCGAAAACGACGGCAAGCAACAGGGCAACCATGAGGGCGGTGCCCTTCACCACGACTGAGGAAACACCACACTAGCACCGAGATTGCGTTTGCGCAACCCCCTCTTGTGTCGCATGCCTTTTTGTTACCGGGGTGTTACAGCGATGTTACGAGCATCAGCGGCGAACACAATCTCGCGGTATCGAGCCGTCAGATGCCGAAGAGTCTCCAGCCAGACAGCAACTCTAGCGACTACTCAGCCGGCGCACCGGTGGCGATCCAACTGTGGATAGCTTGTATGTCTGCGGCACTCAGGGGCGCTTCCTCTTGGGGCATGAAGTCGTCGTCGTCTTCCGGCAGCGTGATGCGGTAGTAGAGTTCGCTGCCTGCTGGATCCCCCGGCACAACCAATGCGACCTCTCGGGGCGCCAAGACATGCGCAGCAGTGTCGAGCCGCAACTTCCCCTTCTGCCGTCGTGCTCCGTGACAGTCGATACAGTAAGCGTCGAGGATCGCCTGCACATCGGCATACGTGACCGCTACCTGTTTCGAGTCGCCAACACGGTCGCCGACCGCGGAATCGGCTGCTTCGTTAGCAGCTGGTCCAACAGCCACAGGTTCGTCTCGCAGCACTTTGCTGAAGTAGTCCTCGCCAAACACCAGCGAACCGCCGAGGTGCCCGACCCAACCGGTCAGCCCCGCGGTCGCAAACAGCACGATCAGGTACGCCGTACGCGCTCGCGATGCTAGCAGCACTGCAACAACCGCCAACGCGGCCGCCGCCACACCACACCAACGGTGCCAGAACACGAGGTCGGCAAGCGCCCCACCATGGGCTTCGTAGTGCGCATTGGCCCAACCGCTACCAACCGCCACGCAAGCCGCGGCACCGCCGATCGCCACGGCTTCGACCGAGGCACGCTCCCAGAAGCGATCCTCGCGGAGACGCCCGAGCAGCGCGAGCGGCGCCGCGAGCAACAACAACGCCACCGGAAAGTGAATCAGCACGACGTGCAGGCGGCCGCCGAAGCGCAGCCACGTAGGCTCGCCTGTCGAAAACTCTGCGGCCAGCACCAGGAGCACACCGGTAACAACGCCCAGCACCAGCAGCCCCGTTGCGACCCTGGAAAGTTGCGAGTGTCCGGTAGACGTCTCGCTCACGGATGCTCCTTCGGGCACTGGACTCCTTACAAGCCACCCAACGACATAGTGATCTCCTAAGGCGGCGGCGGGCACGCTTGCTGGATCAGGCAGTCGATCCCATCGGCCGCCGTAGGATCCGTGCCGCAGTCGTAGTAAGGCGGAGGTAGCGGCTGCGAAGCTTGCACGAACAGCGAATTCAGAATCGTCACCGCATCGGAGATGTTGATCGCGGCGTCGTCGTTGGCGTCCGCTGCATCGCGGCAGTTGATCGCGTTCGGCGAACCAACGGCGAACAAGTGCCCCAGCAGATAGACGGCGTCGGCAATATTGGTCGCTCCGTCGTCGTTGACGTCGCCGCGCCGAAACCATGAAGAGAAATCGACGGCACAGCCGACGATCGACCCCTCGAAGCCGCATTGCGCCACGATCGCGTACGAGATCACGCCCCCGCTATGGCTGCTGTCGTTGTAGAAAGACAGTCCGGTCACGTCGGCCAGATAGACACCGTCGCGATAGATCTCAACCGACGTATAGCCGAAACCTCCGGTATCCCAACTGATCGCAACCGTGCCGATACCCAGCGACGGAGTGCAGCTCACGTTCGATACTTCTGGACAGATCTGCGCCGCGCAAGGGAGCGCACTCATCGACACGAAGAGCACGCTGAGGCAGCTCGCCATCAGCGTACGACTGCGTTCGTTTCTCGATACCATGTCGGCGTCCTTTCCAGTTGGTTGACCTAGCCACGAGTCTACGCCGAGGAGCGCACGGCGTCGACCTTCGTCGCGAGCAAGCTGTGCGGCAGCCCTCACCTCCGCGCTGGCGCCTTGCCACTGCGTCGCAACTACACTACGATCTCCGGCTTACCCTGATACTGAGGATGGGGCCGATGCCGGCACACAGAAGCGACAGCAACGAGGATCTCTTCCGGCCGACCCTGTCGGCGGAGCACGATACGGCTGGCATCAGCGAGCCGTGGAATCCGCTCTACATCATGTTGATCACGTTTTTCTTCGGGTTTGTGACAGGCGCAATCCTGTTCTGGTTGAACGCCCGGCGCCTTGGCATGCCGCAACGAACAGGCCTGATCGTCGGTTTGACCATCGCTTACTTGGGACTCTTCATCGTTGCGGCCGCTTACACACCGCCACAGACACGAGAGAGAGCGAGAGCCCCGGAGAGTCAAGAGATACGAGAACTCATCGAACGCTTGGACAAGATCAAGATCGACGTCCCCAACCAACCACTGGGGACACCCTCAGCAGATGCGCCAGAAGTTGCTGAAGGTGACACGACGCCAGAGCTGGAGCAGACCGACAAGCCAGCCACCGAGAAGCCAGCCATGGCCGCGGCGGAACCCCAGGCGAAGGAACGCAAGTCGTCGAATCGCTTGCTGCGACACGGAATGAAGATCGTCGCGCTCTTGTGCGGGGCCGTCTTCTACGTGGGGCAGAAGAAACGCTATCGCATCGCCGAGGGCCATGGGATCGACGACGGCAAGTTATTGGGGCCAGGGATACTGGCTTGTGTGATCGGCTTCTTTGTCACGCTCGCAACGGAACCGTTGTGGCTATTGGTGCGAGGAATCTACTTCAGCCAATGAACCTCGAGAATGCATGGTCGCGAATCGCCCTCGACATCGAGAAAGCCAGCCACTTACGCGAAGTGGAACGCTACGACCTCGCCGAGCGGACGCTGCGAGATGCTCTGGCCGAACACCCCGACGTCGCTGACCTCCACTTGCACCTCGGCTACGTCTTTCAAGATCAGGCTCGTCACGATGCAGCAGAGCAGTGTGCGCGCGACGCGCTAGGCTGCGACCCACACGAAGGCTATGCACTGCTCTTGCTAGGAGACATCGCTTCCAAGGCAGGCCGCAACGTTGAGGCAGAGCAGCACTACCTCGCTGCGCTTCAACTCGACGCCAACAACCCCGACTTCCTGCGCAAGTACTCGCACTTGATGTACAGCGTCGCCGAGCTGGACAAAGCAGAGCGTTTGGTGCGAGCCAGCCTTGAGATCGATCCGAACAATCCCGGATCACACAGCCTGCTGTCCGTTATCTTGACCGAGCGGCGCAAGCGCGACGAGGCCGAGGAAGCTGGCACGGCAGGGTTGCGCCTTGCACCCGACGACGACGTCCCGCACTTCTCGATCGCGGTATCGTACTTCCACGGAGGGCGCCCGTTGAAGGCACGGCAACACCTGCGCGAGGCGCTGCGGATCGATCCGGATGACGCCGACACACAAGAGCTGTATCTCGAAGTCGACAAGCTGTGCCGGTGGATCTCCCTGCCGCTCTACTACTGGAGCATTCTGTGTGAGCGGATCCCTGGAGGCCCCTTTGCGATCTGGGGGCTGTTCTTGGTCAGCTTCTACGCGATGGAGGCTCTTGATGTGCCGGCGCAGGCACTAGCGATCGTTGGGTTCTCCTATCTCGGCATTGTGATCTACACGTGGATCGCCATGCCTTTGACACGCATCTGGATTCGAATGGTACCCCCCCGATGACGCATACGAATGACCCCGTGATCGAAGCGCTCCGCGCGAGCCTTGCTGCCGATCCCACGAACATCCCGGTCTGGCTGCACCTCGCTGATTTGCTGCTTGCGGCCGACCGCCCGACGGAGGCGATCGACGCGCTACGAAATGCGCTGCAAGCAGGCGCCCCGGAAGTCGAAACTTCAGCGCGGCTGATCCCACTGTTGCGTGCGACCGATCAGGTGGCCGAAGCCCTGATCCGTGCCGAACAGATTCTTGCAGCGACGCAGCACCAAGAGCTCCACGCAGAACTGATCCGCATTCATCAGCAACGCGGCGACCTCGAAGGCGCCACCCAAGAACTGCAGAGTTATCGTGAGCGCTACCCGGGCGCCGATACTGCAGAATGGGACGAGGCGCAAACCGCTGCCGAGAAACCCGATCCAGACACTAGCAGCGGCGAAACGGTCGCAGCAACGCCTCGCGAAGCCGCCGACAAGCCACCAGCCGCTGAAGATGAAGAGCCTCCGCACGACCCACAGCTGAACCTGATCGAAGTCGGCGGGAGCGACGAGGATGACGACGACTGGGCTTCGCAGTTCGACTGGGGCGATCTTCATGTGACGTTCGCCGACGTAGCAGGACTCGAAGACGTCAAACGCCAGATACGGCTGCGTATCATCGCGCCGATGGAGAATCAGGACGTCTACCGCGCCTTCAACCGCAAGGCGGGCGGTGGGATCTTGCTTTATGGCCCACCAGGCTGCGGCAAGACCCACCTCGCGCGCGCAACTGCTGGGGAGTGTGGGGCAAACTTCGTCGCGATCGGCATCCATGACATCGTCGACAAGTACTGGGGCGAGAGCGAGAAGATGATTCACGCGCTGTTCGACGAAGCGCGTCGCAAAGCCCCGACCATCTTGTTCTTCGACGAATTCGATGCGTTGGGATCGCCGCGAGGCAATGCCGGGTCGCAGTTCTGGAAGACGATGGTCGACCAGTTGTTGCAAGAGATGGACGGCATGCAGTCGAACAACGACGACGTGCTGATTTTCGCGGCGACGAACGTGCCGTGGAATGTCGATTCCGCCTTCCGCCGTCCGGGTCGCTTCGACCGGACCTTTTTTGTGCCGCCCCCAGACCTCAAAGGACGCGAGGGGATCCTCGACATGCATGCGACGAAACTCCCCGGCGGCGACGCGCTGTCACTGCGCAAGATCGCCAAGGCAACGTCGCTGTTCACCGGTGCCGACTTGAAATCTCTGTGCGAGCGCGCGTCTGAAGATGCACTGGAACGATCGCTGGAGAGTGGCGTCGTCCAGAACGTGACGCAGACCGACTTCGACAACGAGCTGGTCGGGATGGATAGCTCAGCGCTCGAATGGCTGGCCAGCGCGAAGAACTACGCCCGCTACGGCAACGAGGGTGGACAGTACGACGAGCTCAAGAAGTTTCTGAAGCGGGTCAAACGCTGGTAAGCCGGGCGAACGCAGCTAGACGGGCCCTGCCGCATGCAGCTGCAGCGCGCGCTCAGCCCGAGCCGCGATGTTCAATTCGGCAAACCCTTCGTAGAGCGCGGGTGGACGCAGTCGCAAGTGGAGCAACAGTAGATCGATCAGCTGCCCGAGGCCGGCATCTTCAGGAACCAACGACGTGCTCGCCGTACGCTCCATGATTGCCTCCATGACCTGCTCGCGACATTGCGCTTCATCCAGCGGTCCGATCGGTTGCTCTTCGACCGATGTCACCTTCACGCGGCGGTAGAGGCGATCGCTGGGCGCCTCCTCGATATGAACACGTGCCACGCCACTGACCAGCATCACGTAACGGCCATCGTCGAGGCGTTGATAGTCGTCGATCTGCCCCAAGCCCGCTATCGGCTCGACTGGCGCATCGTTTCCCGACAACTGCGCATGGCCGGGCTCCAGAACGGTGCCGATGACCAGGCGCCCGGTCGCGTCGAGTGAGTCCGTTGTCATCACACGATAGCGAGGCTCGAAGATGTGTAGGGGCTGCACGACCCCCGGGAAGAGCATGAGGTCCGGTAGTGGAAACAGGGGGAGCGTTGTGCCCGCCTCGAAACCGCGTGATGCCATCGACTTGTTCGATCCGTTCCTTTTTTCAACTGCATGTTTGAACTGCATGTTGCCAACGGCAGTTCCAAACCAATGCAATTGCACCCTGCGTGCCACGACAGTCCTGCATTGCATCGCGTGCCTGCAGCCGGACA
>JBCCHQ010000044.1:0-37843 GCA_039028735.1 Planctomycetota bacterium
AGTGCGTTTCATCCCACCGATCGTGAGCAGATGCCGCACTTCACGTTTCGTAGCAACACTTCGGTCTTCAACATGAAGCACTCGGCGGGCGCGACTTTCGGTGGGACGGCGCTGAAACTAGACGCAGCGACTCGCATCGAAGCGACTGGAAACCTACTCGCCATGAACGACTACTATGGCGTCGACAACGCCAGCCGCTCCAAGGAAGTGATTCTCAACAACAACTTGTTCGTGACCAACCTCCGCGGGGACTATCTCGAGTTCGATACGATCATCGGGGTTGCTGACCTCGAAGACGAGGCGGAACTCTTGGACGAGGCGGAAGGCAACGACGTCGCGGAGATTCGACCGCGCGTGTCGAAGGAGTGGGCGAAGAAGTATATGGCTCGCAACATCGTCGACCGCGCTGCTGCCGAGGCGGATGTCAAGGTCGTCGAGTCTGGCGTAAATCAGCTCCGCCGGATCTTGGGCCTGCCTGTCCAGGGCACGAGCGTTGGTGAGTACACGGGCGTCTGGCTGCCCCGCATCAGCTTGGCCGACGCTTTGGTGACAGGCTCGGCGCCGGTCGCTGAGAAGTTCGGCTCCCGCACGCCGGCGCCCAGTGCAACTGCTCAGTAGTTCCTGAAACTGAGAGGAGTGAGTCATGCGACTGGTCAGTGTTGTGCTACTTCTCGCGATTGGCTCGAGCGGCTGTGCGGCGATTGACAAGTTGGCTCAACTTGGTGTGAAGACCGGGCTGCTCACTGCCGAGGAGGGGCTGGAGTTGGTCGAGTTGAACGAGAATGCGCAGGCAGTGACCAGTGTTCTCGTTGAACTCAAGAGCGACTTCGATAGCGCGAAGGCAGCGCTCTATTCACCGACGCAGCTGGCCCCAGCTGACGCCATGCTCGATGCCAGCGCTATCCCAGCAGCTAGTGACCCGGGCGACGATCCGGAAGGAACCGTCGACGTGGAGAGCGATTCATAGAACGCCTGGGCCCGCGGCGTGACTCCGGCTGCGGGTCCACTTTCTCTGTGTTGTGGTGTGCTGCATTGCTAGCCGTTGCTGGGCGCGGGACCGTCGTCCGTTGTCGGACTCGTCGCGCGATCGGACGGCGAAATGGCCGTCGAGATCGTCTGCGGGCGTGTGAAGAAATCGCGATCGAAAGGACCGTGCTCGGGTGGGCCGATGCCAGATGCCTTCCAACCACCGAACGCAACATCGACCTCCGCGTCTGCGGTCGACTGATTGACGCGCAAGATTCCCGCACGCGCCTCTTCGAGGAAACGTTCAGTGATCCGTGGCGAACGTGTGAAAATCGCTGCTGAGAGTCCCTGTCGAACGCCGTTGCACAGCTCAATTGCATGCTTCCAGTCACGAGCGCGTTGCACCACGAGAATCGGGCCGAAGCACTCCTCTTGGACGATTTCCTGCGTTGGGTCGTCGCAGCAGCAAATCGTTGGCGGATAGAAGGCCAGGTCGTCTTTGAGGTTGAGGTTCGCCTCATGCGGTACTACGCAGGCCGTGCCAGGTGCGGCGCACGCCCGCTCGACGGCTGACGCGACGACCTCACGTCGCGTGGCGCTCGCCAAAGGACCAACGCGTGTCTTGGGATCACTGGCAGTTCCACAGTGCAACTGTCGAGTTGCTGTCACGAGGCGCTCTAGCAGCTCGTCGGCAATGCTGTCTTCAGCAATCACACGTCGGTTGGCCGTGCAGCGTTGACCTGCCAGCTCGAAAGCGCCGGCAACGACCGCGGCTGCCGCGCCGTCGAGGTCCGCATCCGTCCAGACGATCGCCGCATTGTTGCCACCCAACTCTGCCTGCAGAGGGATCCGGCGTTGCGCTGCTGCTGCCTGCGCTGCGAACCCAGCCGCCGACGAGCCGGTGATCGTGATGCCGTCAATGCGATCCGCATCGAGAAGAACTTGCCCAGTCGTCGCGTCACCTTCGACAAGTGTCAGTAATTGCGCCGGCCAACCTGCCTCTTGGGTCAAGTCTCGCAAGAGTCGCGATGTTGCGCGCGTTTCGGGGGCGGGTTTCCAAACGACAGTGTTCCCATACCAAATCGCTGGTGCGATCTTGCCTAGTGGCAGGTACACCGGGTTGTTGAATGGAGTCACAACAGCCACGGTCCCTAGTGGCCGGTGTTTGACGACAGTGTTGCCGGCCGCGGTTGGCTGCACCAGGTCGCCGCGATAGCTGCGGACTGCAGCCAACATCTCAATCGTTCGCTGCACTTCTGCGCTCGCATACGTGATGGGTTTCCCGATCTCACGAGTGACGGTGTCAGCAACCCGCGAAGCGTTCGCATGGAGCGTGTTCTCGAGCGCTACCAGGTAGTCGCTACGGGTGGCAAGGGGGCTGGCCTGCCAGTCAGTCGTGAAGTCGGCGGCAGTCGCGACAGCGGCTTCGACCTTGCCGTAGGCTGTGTCCCATGATTGCTCGCCTGTTGCTAGGTACTTCTCCAACGCGGCGACGCTGGCATAGCGGACAGAGCGTTGTTCCAGGTGGCGTCGCGTGACCGCAGCATGCATCGGTTCGTCGCTAGCGACCGCATCTGCGGCGATCCAGACTTGCAGCCCAGCGAGTCGTGCATCGAGCGCTGTTTGGCGTACACAAGCGTGACTATAGACGCCGGCCAGTACAACCGTGTCGACACCTAGGCTCTCGAGCCGATCACGACACGCCGCCTGGAAGCCGGTATAGCCGGTCTTGTGGAGCACGGTTTCGTTGGGATGCTCGACCAACGTTGGAGGAGGCAAGTATGCGTCTGAATCGAGCGTCGGCTTGTCTCCTGTGCCCGACTTGAGACGTGCCAGTTGCGTCCCTGTGGGAACAGCCGTGCGCACATGCACGATCGGAACACCGGCTGCTCGACACGTATCGAGCAGGGCTTTGGCACGATCGATCACGTGCGATGCCGAAGGCTCGACCACGGGCTGGTCGGCTGGTCGTTGCAGGAACCCGGCTTGAAAGTCTATTAGGATCAAGGCTGCTTGCATGATTCTCCCTCGTCGATGCTGTGACGAATCAAGATCCTAGCCGAATGGAGATTGACACGTGACGTCTTCTGCAGAATTGGCTTCGACGTACGCGTGTCTGTTGGCGGTCAACGGTCGTTAGGCAGTGACGCGGGGGGTCGGGTCGAGTAGTCTGCCGACACGGTGGACCGCCTCCTCGATCTCGATGCGGGTCGCCACACGAAAGGAGGTCAGGATGTGTCGCAATATTCGGACTCTATTCAACTTCGATCCGCCAGCGACGGACGAAGAGATGAGGGCGGCCGCGACTCAGTTCGTCCGGAAGGTCAGCGGTTTCACGAAACCGTCGCAGGTCAACACCGTGCCATTCGAGGCAGCGGTGGACGAGGTAACTGCCATCGTCTCGCGGCTGATGACGACATTGCAAACGAACGCTGAACCCAAGGACCGGGAGGTTGAGGCAGCGAAGGCGCGCGAGCGCGCCGCGAAGCGCTACAGCTAGGCTACGGCTAGGCTACGGCTAGCGCTGACAGCGTGTGTTCCTGCTAATGCTGGTGAGGTGCTGGTGTTGGTGGTGCCGGCTCCGGTGCACTCTCTTGAAGTCGCTTCTGAGCCGCGCGCACGTGCTTGAGTCTGCGAGCAATGTCTCGGTACGGGCTGGCGATGGTGAGGCACTCTTCGAACAGAATGATCGCCTTTGCATAGTTTGCCTGGTTCTGTGCGCGGACTGCACGATCGAAGAAGTCCTCTGCCCTCGATAGGCGCGCTCGCGCCGAGTGCAGTCGTTCGTGGGCGTCGCGATACTCAGGGATTGCATCCACACAACGGCGAAAGTTCTTTTCTGCGGCGACGATGTCACAGGCATTTTCTGCTTGGCAACCGGCATTGTAGCCGCTCTCTGCGATTGGCAGATTGCGCACTAGCTGTTGGCAGCGCAGTGACGCGTCACGAAACTGCGGGTCGACGCTCACGACACTCTTGTACTCCTCGATGGCAGTCGCGTAGTCGCCAACTTCCTCGGCTGTCACACCACGTTCGTAGAGCTGAGTCGCTAGCGCGAGTGCAGCCTGTGAATGGCGCTCGGCATAGCGCTGTGGCTTGCGAGTGATCCGCACTGCGCTGCTGTACTGATCGAAGGCGGCTTGCCAATCGCCGCGGTCGAAAGCGTGCTGGGCGCGGTCGGCGTGTTCCCGGGCCTGAATCTCGAACTCCGCCCAGCGGATCCGATCTTGCGCTTCCGGAAGGTGCTCGCGTCCGCGTAGGGCCAGCCGGTACTGTGTCAGCGCTTGCTCGTAGTCGCCGGACTCGAGTAGCAGATCACCAGCCTCGAGCAGTGCGGCGGAGCGGTGCTCGCGGGTTTCCTGCAGCAGTCTCGCAGCATGTTGATGGTATGGGTTCAGTTCTAGGGCCGTTGCAAAGTGTTCGATAGCAGCGTCGAACTGGCCGTCGCTACGTGCGCGCTTGCCGCTTTCGAAGACTTCGTCGGCGCGATAGGTCCGGTTCTTCTTTTCGTGTTGCGCTTCTTCGAGAGCAGTCGACGCTCTTGGATGTTCGGGGTGATACGAAAGGGCCTGTTCCAACTGCAGAATGGCCTCGAACGGGTTACCGTCGGTGAGATAGCGCTGCCCCTTCACGAAGTGGAAGTTCGCGCGAGCCAATGCCAGAGACTCGAAGCGGCGCGCGAGCCCAGGATGATCGGGACTCAGCAGCCCGACGCGCCGATAGGCCGCTTCTGCATCAGCCCAACGCTGTGCCTCGAGGGCGCGGTCGCCGCTGTCTAGGTGCACGAGCACTTGCGCGTTGTGAATCTTGTTGTCGATCCCATGGAGGGCGGGGTCCTTGTGGCGCGCAGATTCGTACTGCTCCAATGCCTGGGAGTAGCGACCGGCAGCGAAGTGGCCGTCTCCGCGTGCGAGCCGCTCCGTTGCACTGGCACAACCGACGACAACGACGATGAATGCAGTCAGTGCGACCGCGACCGTTTGCTTGAGATTCATGCAGAGGCTCCTTGGTTTTCTCTGCTTCATCTTCGGCTGCAAGAGGGGGGGCGCTGCACTAGGAAGCGGGTCATCGATACGCGCGGCAGAAAGGTCTGATAAAGGCGTCTACGCAAGTCGCGGTCATGCCGCGCCAGGCGGGTCCAAGATGAGGAAGAAACCCGCGGCCGGCCATCACCGCGGGTTCTGGCGCGATCGAGTGCGTTGGCTTTCACCCAGGCAATCCAGCCCTAGGCCGAACGCTCGCGAAGCGCGACCGGGAGAACCAAACGCGGACTGCACTACGCGTTGACTCATACTGCTTGACTACGAATGTAGGGTGATCTTGTTACGAAGTTGTGTCGAAGTTGTTTCGTCACGGAGGACGCCGTCGTGGAATCAACTCGACGTTCGCGGGGGAGGCCCAACCGCTGAGCTCGCGACGCGGGTCGCGCCGTCGAGCTCAGCAGTAGGGGAGCTGCGCCGCAGCTACTGAAGTGCGTGCGCGCTGCGAGGCTCGTGCCCCGCGTAGCCAGCGGTAGATTGGTCAACAGGCGCCTGACTCGTACTCGGTACTGCAACCGGCGAGGTGGCGTCTCCGCCGGCCAGGCGCTGGACCCACTTCCCGGATTGGACGAGCAGTTGGCCGTTGTGCCACCAGGCGTCGAAGCCAACGTGCGCTTGCCAACCAAGGATGGACACGGCGCGGTAGCGAGGTTGCGAAGTGGTTTGCCCCCGGCCGTAACCGAACAGACTTTCGAGGTCCCACGCTACAACTGGTGCCGTGGCGCCGCGATCCAGTCGCGCAGTCGAGTCTCCACCTATCGGCGTGCTGGTGGCACCAGTCGCGCCTCCAGGGCCACCGCCGGAACTACCAGGTGCCTCAGGTGGGCCCGCTGGAATCGTACGACGGATCAATACGGCGGGCCCAGGCCACATCATCTCGATGCCGTGGTGAATCGTCGTCGAGTTCATCGTGAACGTGTTCGTGCCCTCGATCAGTGCTGACGTGGGCACGTCGACGACGTCGAACTGGTAGTAGTGGTTTTCGCCGAACTCGGGGATCGTAACGCCGTTGATGAGACGGTAGTTCGTCTCACCGATCTCCGTGAAGCCATCAATACCGTTCCAGGTTCGGGCCAATAGCTTGGCCGAGACGATCCCAGTCAGGCTGCCGAGCGGCAACACGAACTCACTCGTATCGATGTCGCCGGCACGGACCCAGAAGCTCTCGGGCACGTTCGTAGGCTTGGCCAGGAACACCTCGTGGAGCGTACGAGCCAGCGTGAGCCCTGTGACCTCAGGGGTTACGTAGTAGACGCCGTTGTTGTCGCGAATTCTTGCCACAAGGCGAATGATCGACGGTTGTTGGTCGGGGACCAGCTCGGTGTCCCATGTCAGTGCGTACGGCGCGGTAGTGTCGGTGCCCACGTGATCGCGAGGATCCATGTTCGGTGCGTTGCGCACGACATGGCGGTTGTAGTGGTAGCCGAGATAGACCCCATCCCCGTCGGTGTCGTAGCCATCGTAGTACGCGAAGAACTGGACCTCGTCGACGCCAACGGAACTCTGCGCATCGGCCGTGACCAGCGGGTCCTCGTCGAAGCTACTTCCGGGAGTTGGCGACGTGATCGTGCCAGTCGGGTGCGGCTTCGAAGAGTCGTAGTAGACCCGGATCGTGACGCCGTACCAGCCCCACTGGCCCCAGTTGAAGTTGAAACAGGTTTGGCCACCTGAATCGCCTTCAAGGAAGTTGGGCCCCGTCACCAGGTCTGAGACGGGAACGTCGACGACGACGGTGGCTTGGTGCGTGTAGCATTCGCCCGGTGTCGGCGTCGTGGCGATCACGGGAATCGTGATCGGCGCGTTCCCGTTCACTATCAGCTGTTTGTCGATGGTACCCACGTGGCCACCCCAAACGTCCATGATGGCCTCAGCCCGGACGGCTCCGACGAGATCGTCGATAGCGAGGTCGAGCACGGGGTTCGGCAGGAACGTCTGCGGGCTGTTGCCTGGCGAACCGGGGTTGGAGGCAAGCGGATCGGTGACCCGCCACTCGATGTTGTCGAGCGCCATCAGTCGCGTGAACTCTTTGTAGATCGAGCCCGGTGGGGGTGGGACCAAGAGTGCGTCAGCATTGTTCGCGGACACGACGATCGTCACCAGCACGTCGGTCGAGAGGTTGACCCCGTCATCCGCGCGATAGCGGAAGGTGTCGACGCCGAAGAAACCTGGGTCAGGTACATACGTGAGAGACCCATCGCTGTTGAGTGTCAGGCCGCCATCGGTCACGTCTTGAAACAGCACCGCATCGAGGCTGTCTCCGTTGGGATCGGTGTCGTTTTCGATGACGCCGTCCGCGGAGTTGACGCTCAACATGCCATCCTGCGCCACGATGTAGAAATCCGGCGCAGCAACTGGTTTGTCTGGGTCGACTATGACGGTGATTGTCACAGTGACTGGGAACGACTGCTGCGCGCCGTTCGTGGCGCGGTAGATGAACGAGTCTTCGCCGAGGAAGTCACTGTCAGGGTCGTACGTGAACGACCCGTCGCCGTTGAGCACGAGTGTGCCGTTCGACGTGGGCGTGTCGAGGACGGCACTCAAGGTTAGCGAGTTGGGGTCCGTATCGTTGTCCAAGACTCCTGGGGCTGCGACGCTCAGCACATTGCCGGTGATCGTCGAGTAGCCCTCGGGAGTCGCGGTCGGAGCGTTGGCGTCGGGCTGTACGTTGATCGTCACCGTTGTCGTCTCCGATGACAAAGCGCCGTCAGTCGCTTGGTAGGTGAACGACGCGGGTCCGGTGAAGTCTTGAGGCGGCGTGTATGTGAACGAGCCATCGCTGTTCAGCGTCAGCTGTCCGACGTCGACGTCGTCTTGAAGGACGGCAGTCATGCCGTCCAGGTCAGGGTCGTTGTCGTTGTCTAGCACCCCGCTGTTGGCGTCCACGGTAAGGACCGTCTCGAACACGGCGTCATAGGTGTCAGCCTGCGCGTTCGGCGCCATATTGCCGGTCATGATCTCGGCGATCTCTGTGGCATTGAGGGCGGTTGCGTAGAGCCGCACATCGTCGATGACGCCGTCGAAAGTCTTGTCTGGGACGCCGACAGGCTGGTTGCCGATCGCTACCGGCACGGTGGGATCGGCGGTGATGCTGCCAGTCTTGGCCTGAATCCCAACCTCGACCCCATTGACGAACAGTCGCATGAACGATCCGTCGTAGGTAGCCGCGACGTGTGCCCAGGTGCCGATCTGCAAGTTACCTGCGGCACTGCTTGCGATCAGTGTTGTGGTCACGCCGTCGGTCTTCAGTCTGAACCGCGGCCGGAACTGCGGTGGGGGGCCGACTTGGATCGTCGACAGCATCCAGAAGTGTTCTGCTTCCTGGGCGCCAGTCGACTTCGTCATGATGCGAGCATCGAAGACTTCGAAGTCGTCGGCCCGGACCCACGCGGCGATGCTCATGGCGGATCCAGGAACGTCGATCGCCGGCAGAGCCACGCGATCGTTGACACCATCGAAGCGCATGGCGAAGGCAGTTCCGTCGGTAGTGTCTGCGACGAACTGCGCGCCTGTGACGGTGCCGTTGAAGCCGTTTCCGGATTGATCGGCGGCCACGGCGCCGGGGCCATCTTCGAAATCCCAGTGCCCCAGGAGTGCGCCTTCGCACTCGTCGGGTACCTGGTTTCCGTCGCTGTCGACGCTCGTCCCGGACGCGATGTCGCAACTGTCGGGGACGCCGTTGCCGTTACAGTCAGCGGCCCCGCCTGTGATTGCGCAGTCGTCTGGAACGCCGTCGTTGTCGCAATCGGCCTCGCAGGAATCTAGCGCACCGTTGGAGTTGCAATCTGGCGCACCTGCCGCGATGTCGCAATCGTCCGGCTGGCCGTTGTTGTCACAATCGACCTCACACTCGTCAGGTACCCCGTTGCTGTTGCAGTCCTGGCTCGTGCCGGCGGCAATATCACAGCTGTCGGTCGTTCCGTTACTGTTGCAGTCCGGGTTGGCGACTTCGCACTCGTCAGGCACGCCGTTGCTGTCGCAATCGTCGCTAGTGCCGAGGCTGATGTCGCATTCATCGGGGGTGTTGTTGGTGTTGCAGTCCTGGCTCGTGCCGGCTGCGATGTCGCAGGAATCGGGGACACCGTTGGCATTGCAGTCCAATGCTGGGACCTCGCACTCATCGGGTGTGCCGTTGACGTTGCAGTCGTTGCTGGTGCCAAACACCAGGTCGCACTCGTCGGGTACACCGTTGACATTGCAGTCGAGGCTCGAGCCGCTGGAGATGGCACAGCTGTCAGGCGTGCCATCTCCATCGCAGTCCGGGTCGCACTCGTCAGGCACGTTGTTCAAGTCGCAGTCTTGGCTTGTCCCGGCGCTGAGATCGCATTCGTCTGGGATCCCGTTGTTGTTGCAGTCTTGGCTCGTGCCGCTGCTAATGTCGAGCGGATCGAACACGCCATTGAGATTGCAGTCGGTTTCGCACTCGTCGGGAATCTGGTTGTTGTTCCCGTCGCTGCTGGTACCGCCGGCAATGTCGCAAGAATCCAAGACACCGTTGTTGTTGCAGTCCTGACCCGTTGTCAGGTCGCAGCTGTCAGGGATGCCATTGCCGTCGCAGTCGAGCGAAGTGCCGGCCGTGATGTCGCAGGAGTCAGGGACGCCGTTGACGTTGCAATCGGGCGTGCCAGCTGCGATGTCGCAGCTGTCCGGGATTGCATTGCCGTTGCAGTCGATCGCGGTGCCGGCCGTGATGTCGCAGGCATCGGGGACGCCGTTGCCGTTGCAGTCAGGCGTTCCGGCAGCGATGTCGCAGCTATCGGGGATCGTGTTCCCGTTACAGTCGAGCGCCGTCCCCGCGCTGATCTCGCACGAGTCAATGGCGCCGTTCGAGTTACAGTCGGGCGCACCGGCCGCGATGTCGCAGCTGTCTGGGATCGTGTTGCCGTTGCAGTCCAAAGCTGTTCCGGCAGTGATCTCGCAGGAGTCGATTGCGCCGTTGGAGTTGCAGTCCAGGGCGCCAGCAGCGATGTCACAGTCATCGGGAACACCGTTGCCGTCGCAGTCTGGTTCGCACTCGTCGGGGGTGCCGTTGCTGTTGCAGTCAGCGCTGGTCGTGCCGAGGTCACATTCGTCCGGCACTCCATTGCCGTTGCAGTCTTGGCTGGCGCCGCTACTGAGATCAACCGCGTCGTCGATGAAGTTGCCGTTGCAGTCCAGGAAGAAGCCCTGGGACAGCTGCACGAGCTCCGCCTCACTCAGGGCACGCTCGTAGACGCGCACGTCATCTAGGGCGCCGTCGAAGGGGCGGAATCCGGCGCCGGGCGACTGGTTGCCGATTGTCACCGGGACAGGTGCCTGGTCGACAACCCCGGTCTTTGGCACGGCACCAACCAGTACGCCGTCCTTGTAAAGCCGCATCTCCGCGCCGTCGTAGACGGCAGCCACGTGGGTCCATTCGTTGGTCGTCAGGTTGCCCGAAGTAGCGATCAGCGTCGTTGTGTCGCCACCCGCCTTCAAGCGGAAGCGGAGTCGGAAGTCGACGCCGACTCGCAGAGTGCTGAGCATCCAGAAGTGATCTTGATCGAAGACATCTACGGCTTTGGAGATGATCCGTGCGTCCATGACGTCGAAGTCATCGATACGGACCCAAGCAGCGATCGACATCGTGTTGCCGGTGACGTTGAGGACACCGACGTCGACACGATCGTCGACACCGTCGAAATCCAACGAGAACGGACTACCGTCATTCGTGTCTGAGCTCCATTGGCGCAGGTTCAACGTACCGTCGGCGCCCGACGGAGAGATGTCGGCAGCGATCGTGCCGGTCCCTTCATCGAACGGCCAGTGGCCCAAGAAACCTTCGCACTCGTCGGGGACGTTGTTGTTGTTCGTGTCTTGACTGCTGCCGGATGCAATATCGCAATCGTCCGGGTTCCCGTTCAGGTTGCAGTCGGTCGCGCCGTTGGCGACATCACAGTCGTCCGGGGAACCATTGGTGTTGCAGTCGGGCTCACAACTGTCCGGAACAGAGTTGCTGTTGCAGTCTTGGCTCGTGCCAGCTGCGATGTCGCACTCATCGGGGATGTTGTTGGAGTTGCAGTCGAGACTGGTGCCCGCAGCAACGTCGCAGCTGTCCAATGTCCCGTTGTTGTTGCAATCGGCGCCGGTGCCGTTTGCGACGTCGCAGGTGTCCGGGATGCCATTGCTGTTGCAATCGGGTTGGCACTCATCCGGCACGCCATTCGTGTCGCAGTCATCGCTTGCCCCAGAGTTGACGTCACATTCGTCGGGGATGCCATTCGTATTGCAGTCAGCGCTGACGTTCGCGGCGATGTCGCACTCGTCAGGAGTACTGTTGCTGTTGCAATCGAGGCTCGTGCCGATCGCCAAGTCACAAGAATCAGGAACACTGTTGCCGTTGCAATCCGTGCTCGTCCCCGCGGCGATATCGCACTCATCCGGGACGTTGTTGGTGTTGCAGTCGAGGCTTGTCGCGGCTGCTAGGTCGCAGCTATCCGGAACCGAGTTGCCGTTGCAGTCAGAGCTGGTGCCGGCGGCAATGTCGCACTCGTCGGGGATGCCGTTCACGTTGCAGTCGAGACTCAAGCCACCCAGGTCGCATTCGTCCGGGATGCCGTTGTTGTTGCAGTCCAGACTAGCCGCGGACAAGACGTCACATTCGTCCGGAACGCCGTTGTTGTTACAGTCTTGGCTAGTCCCAGCGGCAATGTCACAGCTGTCGTGCACGCCGTTGCCGTTGCAGTCGACCTGACAAGAGTCAGGGATGCCGTCGCTGTTGCAATCGGTGCTGACGCCACTGGCGATGTCACACTCGTCAGGGATGCCGTTAGAGTTGCAATCGGGACTGGTGCCGGCAGTGACGTCGCAGTCGTCTGGAGCGCCGTTGTTGTTGCAATCGGGTTCGCATTCGTCCGGTACGTTGTTGGTGTTACAGTCCTGGCTTGTCCCAGCGCTGACGTCGCAGCTATCAGGCACGCCGTTGTTGTTGCAGTCGGACGCGGCTACGTCACAGCTGTCTGGGACGTTGTTGTTGTCACAGTCTGCTGCGGTGCCAGACGTGATATCGCAGTCGTCAGGGATGCCGTTGTTGTTGCAGTCCGTCTGACATTCGTCCGGTGTGCCGTCTGTGTTGCAATCGAGGCTCGTGCCGGCAGTGATATCGCACTCATCTGGAATGCCGTTGGAATTGCAGTCTTGGCTCGTTCCTGCACTCACGTCCGTCGGATCGGGCACACCATTGCTGTTGCAGTCGATCTCGCATTCGTCGGGAGTGCCGTTGGCGTTGACGTCAGGGCTGGTGCCAGCGGCGAGGTCGCACTCGTCTGGGATCCCATTCGCGTTGCAGTCGGGGCTTGTGCCCAGCTGCAGGTCGTCGGTATCGGGATTACCATTGCCGTTACAGTCGACGAACGTTTGATTCGCCAAGTCGGAAACGGCCGTTGCTGATAGGGCGAGGTCGTAGATCCGCACATCGTCAATGAATCCATCGAACGCCCGCGGGCCCGCCGCAGCGGGTTGATTCCCGATTGCGGCGCCCACTCCAGGATTGACATCGATCGACCCAATCTTGGGTGTGCTTCCGACCTCGGCACCGTTCAAGTAGAGCTTCATCGTCGCGCCGTCGTAGACGGCGGCAGCGTGATACCAAACGCCTGCAAACAGGTTGCCGGCCGTCGCGATCAACGTCGTGGTGATACCGCCCGCGCGGAGCCTGAAGCGGAGGCGCTGCTGTCCTTCGGACGGGATCGTCGACAGCATCCAGTAGTGTTCTGGCTCTTGAATGCCGAAGGCCTTCGACAACAAGCGACCATCGACGACGCCGAAGTCGTCGATGCGGAAGCGCACGGCGAGGGTCAGCGTCTGGCCAGGAATGTCCAAGTTGCCCAGAGCGACACGGTCGTCGACGCCGTCGAAGCGCAGTGAAAAGGGCGATCCGTCCGTCGTGATTCCCGACCACGTGGGCTGTTGCAGTGTGCCGTCGCTGCCGTTGCCGGTGCTGTCGGCGGTGGTGAGACCGGAACCCTCGTCGAATGGCCAGTAGGCACGGAGGCCACCCTCGCATTCGTCGGGGATTCCGTTGTTATTGCCGTCGTTGCTACCGCCGGAAAGGATGTCGCACGTGTCGTGTTGACCATTGTTGTTGCAGTCTAGCGGAGCTTCGCAGGCGTCGATGACGCCGTTGCTGTCACAGTCTGGCTGGCACTCGTCTGGCACGTTGTTGAAGTCGCAGTCGAGGCTAGTACCGGCCAACAGCTCACAGCTGTCAGGGATGCTATTGCTGTTGCAGTCTTGACTGGCACCGCCGGCGATGTCGCACTCATCCGGAACGGTGTTGCCATTGCAGTCCAGGCTGGTTCCGGAAGTGAGATCGCATTCGTCGGGGATCAAGTTGTTGTTACAGTCGAGGCTCGTGCCTACTGCGATGTCGAACGCATCGCCGATGCCGTTGGAGTTGCAATCCGTCTCGCACTCGTCAGGTATGTTGTTGTTGTTCGAGTCGAGGCTTGTGCCGGACGCGATGTCACAAGAGTCGGGTGTCGAATTGAGGTTGCAGTCGGCAGCGCCGCCTGCGACGTCGCAGTCATCCGGGATGTTGTTGGAGTTGCAGTCTGGATCGCAGGTATCTGGAACGCCGTTGGAGTTGCAGTCCAAGCTGGTGCCAGCCGCGATGTCACACTCGTCTGGAATTCCGTTGCTGTTGCAGTCAGGGCTGGTCCCGGCCGTCAGGTCGCAGTCGTCGGGGACGCCGTTGGCATTGCAATCGAGCTCGCACTCGTCGGCGATGTTGTTGCCCTGGCAGTCAAGGCTGGTGCCGTTCGCGATATCTGTCGCATCAGCGACTCCATTGGCGTTGCAGTCTTGGTCGACCGTGATCGTTACGGTCGCCTCGTTGCTGACGTCGATGTTGTCGTCCGCTGTGAACGTGAAGGAGTCCTGTCCCGCAAAGCCAGGGTCTGGCGTGTAAGTAGCGGACGGGAGGGTCCCGGTGACCGCCCCGGAGGTCGGGGGCGTTTGGATGACCCAATCTAGGATTCCGCCGAAGAGATCCGCTTCGGTGTCGGTTGCCAGCAGCGTGAAGTCGACCGGTGTGTCCACTGTCGTGGAGATTGCTATCGACTGGGCAACGGGCGGGTCATTGATCGGCGTCACAGTGATCGAAACTGTTCCGACGTCGAACTGTTGCGACACGTCGCTGACTGAGAACGTGAAAGAATCAGAACCGAAGTAGTCGGGGGCGGGGGTGTAGATCAGGTTCGGCGGAGTGCCTGTCAACGTACCGTTGCTGGGATCGGTCTCGATCCCGAAGGTGATCGGTAGGTTCTCAGGATCGCTTCCGGTCAAGACAATGGGCACGGAACCATCTTCGTCGACGGTGACCATGATGTCATCGGCGACCGGTGGGTTGCCCTCCGGATTGTCGCTGAACAGACCCAGGATCTCTTCGACAGCGAGCACTCGTTCGTACAAGCGGACGTCGCTGAGCATCCCCGCCCAAGGTCGTACGTTGCCGGCGGGTGGGGTGCCGCCGAGCCACACAGGGACGGCGGGGTCTACGCTGATCTGACCCTGCTTCGGTGTCGAGCCCACGAGGACGCCGTCGAGGTAGAGGCGCATCTCGGCGCCATCGTAGACGGCAGCGGCGTGATACCAGCGGTTCGCGTCCAGGTTGCCGTCTGTGGCGATCAACGTCGAAGTGAAGCCATCTGTTTTCAGGCGGAATCGGAGCCGAGTATCGGCGCCGACCGCGATCGTACTCATCATCCAGTAGTGGTCTGGACCTAGAACATCGGTCGCTTTGGCAATCAAGCGGCAGTCGTTGGAGCCACAGTTGGCCAAGTTGTCGCTGAAGAACCAGGTCGCCATCGTCATCGCTGTGCCGTTGAGATCGAACGTGCCGGCGTCTACATAGTCGTCAGCGCCGTCGAAGCTCAAGAACGGACCGGCGACCCAACTCGGTCCCTTGAGGATTCCGGTGTAGCCGTTTCCGGACAAGTCGTTGGCGTTACCTACGCCTTCGTCCAGCGGCCAGTAGGCCGTCAAACCCACCTGTGGACTGAAGTGCATGAAGTCGGCGACGGTGCCGGCCGGGATCACGTTTCCGTAGAGATCGGCGATCCCTTGCACGGCAAGCGTGTAGGTGAGACCGCCATCTACGGTCGTGGTCGTCAGTGCCACGGTGCGATCGTCGACCAACGACAAGCTGATAATCGTGACTCCCGGCGAGATCGCATAGTTCGACAGCTCGTTGGCCGAGTTCGGCTCCAAGGCTTCGTTGAACGTGATGGTCACCAGCGTGGGGTCGGCGACCGACAGCACCGTCTCAATGACCGGTGCAGCTGTATCGGGCACGAACTCGAATGTTTCCTGCGTGTTGGGCAGGATCACGACCCCGTTTGCATCTTCGACATTGTTGACGGTCAGCGTGTACTGCACGCCAGGTGTCATTTGTGACGTGGTCAGAGTCACGGTCTCCGCTGGGCCAGGAACAGCGGCGGTCACTGTGATCCCGCCTGAGATCTGGTAGTTGGCCGTGTCACCGGCCGTAGTTGGATCCATAGCTTCGTCGAAGTTGATGATGACGCGTGTCGACTCGGCGATCGAACTCACGAGGAAGATCGATGGCGGCGTGATGTCGATATCAACGATCTGCACCATGTGCGCGATGGACGGCACGTCGTTGATCAGGACGAACATCATGTAGTACCCGGGCGGGCATTGATTGGGGTCCGCAGGTGCCTGCGCCGTCAGCAGATTGCCAGATTGAGTGAAGGGCAGACGCTTGATGCGCTGCGACATGTTGTTCGAGTGGGTGACCGAACTCAGTCGAATCCAGTTTACGTTCGTAATGTTGGCAGCTTCTGGTGATTCCACTGCGAAGGTCTGCCCGTAGGCGACAACACTCGGAGCGTTCGTGATCGTTGGCCTCGGGCCCTGGAACAAGTAGGGCGGGGAGTAGACTTCGGCGGTCGGGTTGCTGTCACCTCCGGCAGAGAGCACGCGGCCATCGGGGAGCAACACAGCAGTTGAGTGGTACCAACGGGGCGTCGGCATGCTCGCGAGCGTCGTGAAGCTCTCGGTAACCGGGTCCCACAACAGCGCGGAGTAGATGGGTGTGTCACGGTTGTTGAAGCCGGTGCCGTAGACTCCGCCAGTAATCAAGATCTTGCCGCTGGGTAGCAGAGTCGAGTTGATCTGGCGACGCTGCTGCGGCATCGATTGCGTGTAGCGCCACACCGGTGTCGGCGCGTTCAGGTCGATGACTTCCACCGATGCCGTGGGTGGGATACCGCCCCCGAACATGACGACCTTGCCATCGTCGTACATGACAGAACCGCCATAGTTGCGGTTGCTGAATTTACGGTCGGCGACCGTCGTCCATTGACCGGTGCCAGCGGGGTCGAGGTAGCGCGTAGTGCGCTGCGGCCCCGTCATGAAGATCAGGCCGTTCGGCGCGATGTGCAGGTAAGGGTAGAGACTGGTGTCGCGGAGGGCGTTCGTCAGATTGCGCCATTGCGTGCCATCCCAGGCTTGCGGCATCAGGTTGACGATGAAGTTCGTATCGATGGTTCCCGCCATGACGACGATTTCGCCGTCCGGCATGGTGATGTTCGTCGGATACCACCGGTTGTTGTTCATGTTGGGGAGGGGGGTCACCGTGTCGGTGAAAGAGTTGTAGATCGCTGCTTTGTTCTCTCCGAGCCCGTTGTCGCCGCCGTTGCCACCCTGACCACCGGTGTGGAGCAAGTTGCCGTCCTTGGTGAACGAGAGGGCGCCACAGAACGGGTTGTAGCCAAAGGAAGCGCCAGGAGTCGTCGTGCCGGTCTCGGGATCCCAAATGAAGGTGGTGTCGTAATACGGGAACCACATCACTTTGCCGTTGGGCAACACGTGCGTGAAGACTGCGACCCCGGGCCAGCTCATCGTAGGGCCCCATTCGCCGACGACGTTGCTTTGAGCACGGGCTGCGGGCAGCGGCATGAGGGAGAGGGCCGCAACGACAACAGCAACAAACAGAGCAATGCGTGGCGTGCGACGCAGCAGCCTGGCGAGGCCTCTTCGACTTATCATCGATCTAACTCTTTCGAAGCAAAGTTTGGAGTCGATCAGAGTTTCCTCCGACGACACCTAGAAACACCCAAGATTCAATAGACTTCTATTCCGACTCGTACAGGCCTACTTCGTGGCCTTCGACCTGAGCTCGCGAAATTGCCTTACTTGTAGGACGCGGTAGGCACCGTCGCCCGTTCCTCTTAGCGCTCCAACAGGACCGACGACTTCAACCGAGTTACCCTTGGCGCTGTTGCGCCAGCTCGCTTGCAGTCGCGCGTGTGCACCTCGCTCGTCCTCTGTGATCGGAGCTTCGCGTTTTCCCGCAACATCCCACTGCACCTTGTAGGTCAACGGCGCGAGGCGCATCACCTCACCCGTAGCTTCTACTCGCAGATGGGGCACGCTGTCGCGCGTGAAGAGCTCACCCACCAGTGAGGCTTCGACGCCGCGTAGAGTGCATCCCATACCTACGGCCACTAGCTCTTTCTTGAGAGCTTTGAAATTCGGCAACCGACCGTCTGCCATCTGCAGCTGGCCCGTCCATGTCTTTGCGCATGCGCGCATACTCACCTTGGACACGCCTTCCAGGCGCATCAAGCCCTCACGGACTCCGCCCCATCACCCCGCAAGGCCGTAGCGGCACGTGACGGAGATGCCCACCGTGAAGAAGCGCTCCGACTGCGCCTGCGCGGAGCCGTCGGGTGCCTCGGTGGCGTCTTGAGCGATGCTGGACGACGTCGTCGCCAGCGCGGTGAAGGCAAGCAGCAAAGAGCCGCACGCGATCCCGAAACGATGCATGTGGAAACCTCTTCAAAATGAGAAGCAACGGTAAAGACAAGCTCGCAAACCCAAACGCTCAAGTTAGCACACGGGCTGCCCTTCGACTACTGAGGCTGCTCGAAAACGTCGCTTGTTCCGGGGCCTGCAGGGTGATCGAGTCCGGCGCGCAGATCGGGGCGTCAGGGTCGATGAGGGGAGCGCCCGAGAGGGGCAGAAGCCGGTGCGTTCGTGGGGAGTTACGGTGTGCCCCTGAGGCTCGAAGTGGGGCTTCCGACGGGGTTTCTCAAAGTCAGGAACGTGCCCGGCTGCGACTCGAACCGGCCGGGCGCTTCGTGCCGCGGGGGACAGAAGCAGTACCGAATCAGAGGCGCCCAGAACGGAAAGAAGCCCCGCGACTCGAGGCGAGTCGCGGGGCAGAAGAGGCATAGGCCGGCCAGGCCTACGCAGCTTACGGACAGGCGGCGAACACTCCGCACTGGAGGAGGTCCGGAGTCGTGTCGACGCCACAAGCCGGGAACGGCGCGGGTGGGGGTGCACCCTGGAGGAACAAGTGGGTGAGAAGGATCACCGCATCGGACAGGTCGACGACATTGCTGTCGTTCACATCCGCAGCGCGTTCGCACGGAAATGGGGCACCGCCGGCGAACAGCGTCGTCAGCAGGTTCACTGCGTCGGTGATCTGAATCGAGCCATCGGCGTTCACGTCCCCACGGATGAAGTCCACAGGGGAAATCTCGCTGATCGTGATCCGCAGGATGACGTCGGTTGGCGCCGGCACGCTGGCGATGGTGCCAGCCGGTGTCGGTGTGCCAACGAGGGAAGCCAAGTAGGTGCCAGCAGGGTCGCTCACGGTGAGGTCCGTCAGCAGGCCGTTCTCGTCGGTTGCCGTACCACCAAGAGTGCTGAATGCAGCACCAGCAGCCACGTCGTTGGTCTCGGTGCCACAATCGACAATGTCCTGAGCCCGAATCTCGATGACCAGCGGTCCGGCGAAGTCGCCCAATGAATCGTAGAGTTCGTGGGTGGTAGGCACGCTGGTCGCGACGAACAGATCGTTCGATGGGATCACCATCGTCGCATAGCTGAAGTATCGGTTCACGGTCGTATCACCGATCGTGAAGTCGTAGTTCGCAGTCTCTCCGGGGCTGAACACAGGAATCGGGATCGTGTCCGCAGTGATCGTAGCGGACGCTCCGCCAGCGTTCCCCGCTGCGCTCGCCACGAAGGCGTCGTCAATCGGGCCCGTCATTCCTTCTTCCGCCAATTCTTCCAGACCCGGGAACAGGCTCGCCATCTGGCCACCCGTCCAAACGTCGAAGGAGCCGTCGTGAGCGGCGACCCACAGCGGGGTCGCGAACAGGCCGCCGGCCGGCTCCAAGTTCTCCACAGTAAGGCGCAGAGTCGGGGAAGGTGCCTTCTTGATCGTGATCCGGGCCAGCAGTGTCGTCGGAGTGAACGTCGAGCCGACGGTCGCACCGGTTGCGGTCGTCGTCCCTACGATGGACGTCAAGTAGTTGGCGGCGGGATCGATGTCGTAGATGTCTGCCAGCAGGTTGTTCTCAGTCGTCGCAGTGCCGCCCAAAGCCGAGAACGCGGCTCCTGCCGTGATGTCGTTGACCTCGGTGCCCCCATCGACGACGTCGCTGCCATAGACCTCGATCGTCAGCGGGCCCGTGAAGTTGCCGGCTGCGTCGTAGAGTTCGTGCGTCGTCGGGACGCTTGTCGCAATGAAGAGGTCGTTGGACGGGATCACCATAGCGGCATAGCTGAAGTAGCGATTGACCGCAGGGTCCCCGATATCGAAGAGCATCGTGCGCGACTCGCCAGGGCTGAAGACCGGAGCGGCGATGTTGTCGGCGGCAACGGTTGTGTGCGCGCCGCCAGCAAGCCCGGCGGGGCTGTTCTCGAAAGCGGTCCCGATCGGACCCGTGTCTCCTTCCTCGGCGATCTCCTCGAGGCCGGGGAAGTTGCCTGCGGGCTCGCCACTGGACCAGACATCGAAAGTACCGTCGTGAGCAGAAATCCAAAATGGTGTGATGAAGAAGCTGTTGAGCTCTTGCGTATTCTCGATCACGACAACGACAGATTCACCGCGTGCGGTGCCGGCGAACAGAGAAACCAGCAGGATTCCCAAAGCGAATCGGTGGGCCATAACGCCTCCTCTTTCGTGACGACTGATCCGGGTCCGAGTAGCGCGGCACTCGGTGCCCAAGTAAGGTGGGGGACCGCGAGGCCGTCGGCTCGCTTGGCTCCACTATCAACCTACCTCTCGCAACGGCGGCGGCGAGCAGGCGTTCCGGTTGACTACTTTTTGGAACACGCTGTTCCAGGAAACGAGACAGCGTTCCCAGCAGCCGAGAGTCGTACATGACCAAATCCCGGGAGATCGAGCCGTTCTGGAGCTGGATCCCAGCGTTTCGCGCCGTGGCCGAACATCAGAGTCTCAGCGAAGCGGCAGCGGCACTCGACATCAGCCGATCGGCGTTGTCGCGCAGCATTCGCTTGCTGGAACAGAACGTCGGAGTCGAGCTGTTTCGCCGTTCTGGACGCACCCTGAGTCTGAATCGACGTGGCGAACAGTTCCTGGAGTCGGTGCGTCTGGCGATGCGGGTCGTGCACGAGGGCTTTAGCCAAGTGCGGTCCGAGACACCCACGGGCAAGATCGTCGTCTCCTCCAGCGGGCCCTGCCTGCACCTGATCGAGCCAGTGCTCAGCGAAGTGACGTTGATGTGGCCGGATCTCGACGTCGAGGTGTGTTTCTGTCCCCCCGCAGAGACCAACGCGAAGCTCCTGCGAGGCGAGATCGATCTCGCGCTTCTGACGAATCCGACGGCTGACGATACCGTGCAGCTGGAGCGGCTGGGTGAGCTCGAGTACGGCGTCTACTGTGGGCTGGGGCACGCGCTGCAGGGGCTTACCCAACCCGCGCCGGAGGCGGTCCTCGAGCATGCGTTCGTCGCACCCCACACGAATGCGCTGCCGGGAGATCCTTGGCCACCGTCCCTGCCGCGAGAGGTTGGGCTACGAGTGCATCAACTGTCGCTGGCGATGCAGGTCTGCGCCCGCGGTCAGCTCTTGGGCGTGTTTCCAGACGCCGCGGTAGCGCGGAGCGCGATGGCTGAGTCTCTCCAGAGAGTCCCTTTCGACGTACTCCCCGCGCTTCCGGCGTACGCCGTGCGGCGCGCAGATGTTGCCGACCAGATGCCGGCGCAGCGGCTGCTTGAATTGGTGCGCGCGGCCCTGAGGTGACGGGCATCCGCTTGGCTGTTCCTTCGTCGTTGATATCGCGAACTCCGATCCCAGGAGAGCCTGGCGGCGGGAATCGCTGCCACTCGTGGTGTACTTTCCCCCTGCAGTTGTGGTTGCGACCATTGCGAGTTCCGTCATAAACGTTTACGGTGCTTGTATTGTCGTCCTCTTGCTGGCTTCTCGGAGTCTACAGGCATAGGAGCCCCGCGAGGGTAGGGGCTACAGCCCTTCGAGATCCCGCAGAGAGACAAGTGGAACACTCATTGCTTAGCGGCTCGTTCCGACGCTGCCAACGAGTGCGCCCCGCGATTCAAAGCGCGTTCGGAGCCGCCGCAGGCGTTCCTTGAATTCGGCTACTCGCAACAGAATAGCTCGATCTTCGCCGTCTTGGCGAGGACGTGTTGCAGCGACCGGTGCCACCGCGTCGCAGGCACTGGTCGCCGTCCAGCTCTCGGAGGAGGCTTTGGTTTGTTCGACGAACTGCTTACGAACTGCATGCTGCTCGTCAATCTTCCCTACACGATCTTGTTAGTGCTCGCTCTGGTCTATTGGACGACCGTGATTCTGGGAGTTCTCGACTTCAACTCTGCGGATGCAGACCTGCATGTCGACGGTGACGTCCACGGCGCGCTGGAGGGGGGGGCGCACGCCGACGGGGATGGCGCAGATGGTCACACTGGCGGTGACGATATCGTGTCGGGACTCCTCAAGCTCGCGGGCATTGGAGAAGTTCCAATCATGATTGTTATCAGCATCGCGTCGTTGGTCATGTGGGCCAGTTCAGTGATGACCAACTATCACTTCAACTCCGACGGTGCGCTGTGGGTCGGCGCGGTGATTCTCGTGCCAAACCTAATTCTCGGGTTCGGCTTTGCGCGACTGATCACGTTGCCGCTGCGACCGCTCTTTCGCGTAGTCGAGGACGATGAGGGCTCGCAGCACGAGATGCTGATTGGCAAGCCGTGCGTGATCCGCAGTGAGGCTGCCAATCTCGAGTATGGCCAAGCCGAGGTCAGAACCGAGGGTGCCCCAAACCTAGTGAATGTACGTACCAGGCAAGAGACCCCGCTAGCGCGGGGAGAGGAGGCTGTAATCGTAGACTACGATGCCGCCAAGAACGTCTACGTCGTAGCCAGTATCGATTGGGAGGCTTGAACATGATCGACAACACAACAATGCTTGCTCAGATGGGCCAAGAAGTAACGCTCATCATTATCATCGTCGGCGCGATCATGTTGGTGGGGATCCTCATCACGCTGGTGAAGTGCTATCAGAAGGTGGCGCAGGGGACCGCCCTGGTCCGTAACGGTGTGGGTGGCTCTCGCGTAGCGTTCACCGGCATCGTTGTCTTCCCGATCATTCACAAGTCCGAGCGCATGGACATTTCGGTCAAGCGGGTGAAGATCTTGCGCAAAGGAGAGGAAGGGTTGGTTTGCAAGGACAACTTGCGAGCTGATATTGAAGTCGCCTTCTTCGTGCGTGTGAACAAGACTCCACAGGACGTGTTGCGCGTCGCACAGTCTCTCGGCTGTGTCCGTGCGTCTGAAGAATCATCGCTGCGTGAGTTCTTTGACGCCAAATTCTCCGAAGCTCTGAAGACGGTCGGCAAGAAGTTCGATTTCGTCGATCTCTACGAGCAGCGCCACCAGTTCAAAGACGAGATTCTCAAGATCATCGGCACCGACCTCAACGGGTATGTGCTCGATGACGCAGCGATCGACTTCCTCGAGCAGACGCCATTGGACAAGTTGAACCCCGATAACATCCTGGACGCGGAGGGAATCAAGAAGATCACCGAACTCACGGCGGCGCAGCAAATGCTCGCCAACGACATCACTCGAAACAAAGAGAAGGTGATCACGAAGCAAGATGTCGAAGCGCGCGAGACAATCCTGGAGTTGGAGAGGCAGCAAGCGGAAGCCGTGGAGAAGCAGGCGCGCGAGGTTGCGGCGCTGACATCCCGCGAGCGGGCAGAAGCCGAGAAGATTGGGCACGAGGAGCGCTTGAAGTCTGAGCGCGCCCGAATCGCTTCGGATGAAGAGATTGCAATCGCCGTTGAGAACAAGGATCGGCAAGTGCTCGTTGCGCAGCGCAACAAAGAGCGAGTCGACTTCGTCGAGCGCGAGCGCGTCGAGAAAGATCGGATGCTCGAAGCCACCGAGCGAGAGCGAATCGTCGAATTGGCTCAGATCGAGAAGGAGAAGGCCCTCGAACTCGAGCGCCGCAACATTCAAGAGGTGATTCGCGACCGCGTCGTGGTCGAACGATCGGTCGTCGAGGAGCAGCAGCGCATCAAGGACACCGAGGAGTTCGCGACCGCGGACCGCGCGAAGCAAGTAGCTGTCACGCTTGCAGAGAAGAGTGCCCAGGAATCACTGGTGCTCGAAGTTCAAGCAGCCGACGCGTCTCGCATGGCTGCGGAGAAACACGCTGAGCGCCGTGTGATCGAGGCCGACGCAGAACGAGCAGCTGCGGAGAAGGAGGGTGAGGCCAAGAAGATCCTGGCCGAAGCTACGGCCGCGGAAGAGGCTGCGCTGGGCATGGCAGAGGCCCAGGTCATGGAGGCGAAGGCAGAGGCGACGGAGAAGCAGGGCGCCGTGGACGCCAGCGTAGCCAAGCTGAAGTTCACTGCCGAAGCGGAGGGCATCGAGGAGAAGGCCAACGCCATGAAACTCTTCGACGGTGTGGGCCGCGAGCACGAAGAGTTCAAGCTGCAGCTCAACAAGGAGAAAGACATCGAACTTGCCGGTATCGACGTCCACCGATCAATCGCCGAAGAGAAGGCGAAGATCCTCGGCGAAGCGCTCAAGAGCGCCAATATCGACATCGTCGGCGGAGACGTGGAGTTCATCGATCGTATCGTCAACTCAGTGGGCGGCGGTAAGAGTGTCGATGCTTGGGTCGAGAAGTCGCGCGTACTCACGGACGTCAAGGACACGTTCTTCGACGGCAATGGCGACTTCAAGGGCAAGCTGCGTGACTTCATTGGGCAGTTCGGACTCGAATCAGAAGACATCAAGAACCTGTCGATCGCGGCGTTGATCGGCAAGCTGATGTCAGAGGCCACAGAAGACGGAACGCGTTCCAAGCTGCAAGGGATGCTCGACATGGTCAAGTCGTCAGGGCTGGAGAACGTGATGGCGTCCAACCTCGGCCTAGGGACTCGCAACTCGACTCAATAGTCGTGGTGCGTGATGGATCCCTTGGTTCGATCGTCGAAGGCTGACGACAGTGGAGGCTGCATTGACCGACCCTAGTAGCACCCCAAAGTCCTCCGAGGCGCGCCTCGAGGCCGGCACGTACGAGGTGATCCGCAATCGCCTCGACCAGCACGGCCTGGCTTTGCGCGAGCGTCTCGAGCAGCTCAATGCCGCCCGCAAGGAGGTCTTTGGCGCGATTGAGACCCGCCTGCTTGCTACCGAGAGAATGACGACCGAGCACAATTGCGTGCCGCGCGACATCCTGGCGTTGGGGAACCAGCTGCTCTTTGGCTACAACGTGCAGTTCGGTCTGAAGACCGAAACCCGTCCCAGCGATGTATTCGCCGTCTACGAGTACAGCGACTGGAAGTTCCGCAAGCAGGAACTGCACCTGCTGGCTGACGAGCGCTTCCAAGAGGACTTCCGGGAGCTGTATCGGTACTACAAGAAGTCGATCTTCGTGAAGTTCGTCGTGCGCGGCGTCTTCTTGTACGCCGTGTTTCGGATCGGCGCGGGAGTTAGCGACATCAAGTCGTTCAAGTGGCGCCTCGAAGACGAGCGGTTGACGTATCTCGACAATCGCAGTGACCATGAGGTCCTGTTTCCACCCCAGCACGAGTTCGAATGGACTCGCACGCACCGCGATCTGCACCGTCATGGTGAACACCCACACATCTCGATCGAAGACCGCGTCTTTGTCGAAACCGTGGGCGGGGACCTCACAGTCAAAGTTGAGGACAACACGGAGTCGGGAAGCGGCATCTACGCCGAACCCGTCGAGAATCTCGATCAGACTCTAGACGATGCGGAAGTGTTCTACTCCTGCATCGAGTCTATCGTTTTGCTGAAGATACGCCCCTACCAAGAGCAGCAGTTTCGTTACCTCGTCTTCAACGAGAAGGTGCAGCAAGTGCACCGCGTCGATAGCATCGAGAATTCATGCGTTCTGCTCCCAGATGGGCACGGTCTGATCTTCGCGGACGGCTACTATCTGCAGACCGGTGAGCTGAAGCTCTTCGACAACCAGCTTCGCAACATGATGTTCGAACGCCGTGTGACATCCCCGAACGGCGAAGACTACCTGTATGTCTTCTACCACCGGCGTTCCGGGGAGTACGTCCTCTTGTCGTACAACGTGATTGCGCAGCAGGTGGCAACGCCGATTCTGTGCAGCGGCTTCACGCTGGCTGAGAATGGCGAACTGCTGTACTTCAAGTCGCACGAAGACCCCCAGAAGCACCATCCGATCCAGATCTGGCAAACGCCCTACATGGATGTCGACTTCGAGTTGCCCGACGAAAGCGACTCTCTGTTGTTTCGAGTGGGGAACCGCGATCTCGTGCGGGGGATGGCTGAGTGCCACGACATCTTGTCGTTGCTCCGCAAGGACGACTCGTACGCCAACCTCTACGTCGACATCGTCAAGCGGTGTAACGATCTCTTGGATTCTTGCTACTGGATCGACGAAGAAGAAGCGTCGCAGCTCGGTGAGGTGCTCCGCGAGATTCGCGCTGCCGCCTCTTCTGCCGTCGGCGAGTTCGACAAGGTCGTCACCGCAAAGCGCGAGACCCGCCAACGTGTGGCTGCCGTCGAGACTGCCGCGCGCAAACTCGTCAGCGAGGTACGCAGCGCGCGCTTTGAAGAGATTGCCAGTTTCGTGACTGCACTGGCCCAACTGCGGACGATTCGGGGCGAGATTGTAGGGCTCGGCGAGCTGCGATACGTCGATACGACGCTTGTCGAAGAGCTGGAATTCTTGGTGGCGGGTCAGAGTGACAGCTGCGCGGAACGCTGTTTGGAGTTCTTGTTGCAGCCAGAGTCCCTGCAGCCGTATCGGCTGGAAGTCGCGGCGTACCCGGAGCAGATCGAGGCTCTGACGACGGCTCAGCAGGGGCGCGATCTCGGCGTCGAGCACGAGAAGACAGCCGCAGCGTTGGAAATGTTGATCGAGATGGTCAGCAACTTGAAGGTCGACGATGCGACCCGTCGCACAGAGATCATCGATCGAATCTCTGAGATCTTCACCAGCCTGAACCAGGTGCGCGCCGCCCTGAAGCAGAAGCTCAAGGAGCTGGGAACAGCTGAGGGGATTGCAGAGTTCAGTGCGCAACTCAAGCTGTTGCAGCAGAGTGTGATCAACTACCTGGACCTTTGCGACACGCCGGCGAAGTGCGACGAGTTCCTAACGAAGCTGATGGTGCAACTGGAAGAGCTCGACGGTCGCTTTGCCGAGTTCGATGAGTTTGTCGAGGAGATCGGCGAGAAGCGGCAAGAAGTGTACGACGCCTTCGAGGCGCGCAAGCTGGCCTTGTCAGAGGCCAGGAGTCGCCGCGCCGGGTCGCTGCGCAAGACCGCCGAGCGGATCTTGAAGGGGATCGACGTGCGGCTGGAGGCGCTCGAGTCTACCAACGAGATCAACAGCTACTTTGCGTCGGACCTGATGGTCGACAAAGTGCGCGACTTGGTAAATCAGCTGATCGAGATCGACGACACCGTCAAGGCGGACGAGATTCAAAGTAGTCTCAAGACGCTGCGAGAGAATGCGGTTCGGCAGTTGAAGGATCGCCAGGATCTGTTCGTCGACGGTCAGAGTGTGATTCGGTTCGGACCCCACCGCTTCTCAGTGAACTCGCAGCCGCTGGACCTATCGATCGTCATGCATGACGGATCACTTCACTTTCACCTGACAGGAACGGACTTCTTCGAGCCGATCAGGAATGAAGAGTTCTTGGAGACGCGAGCCGTCTGGGATCAACACGTCGCGTCTGAGTCGAAGGACGTCTATCGTGGAGAATTCCTTGCCCACGATTTGTTCCAGGATCTTGCGGACCGCGGCGCAGACGCTGTATCGAAGTTTCACGAGCGAGACGAGGCGTCCAGAATCGAAGAGGTCCGCGACTTCATGGCGCCGCGTTATCACGATGGCTACGTCAAGGGAGTGCATGACAGCGACGCAGCCAAGATCCTCGGAGCCTTGATCGAGATCGATGCTGCAATCGGCAAGCTGCGCTTCGCTCCAAGCGTACGGGCCTTGGCGCAACTCGCTTGGCGAATGCAACCCGAAGATGCAGCGAAGGAGACGCTGCGGGCGCAGCTGCGGGGGTTTGCAGAAGTCGACGCGCAGTTTCCGGAGAATCGACTGCGTGCTGACTACGAGATGCGGCTCGTCGACCTGGTGACCGATTGGGAGTTGGGCCATCAACTGTTCCCGGACGTGGATCGAATCAGCGCGGCACGATATCTGGTCGCTGAACTGCTCGACGGAGAGCAGTTCGTGACGAGCGGAACGGCGGCAGGAATCTGCGACGCGTTGACGAAACATCTCGAATCGACCAAGAGCCGCAAACGCTTCGAGCAATCCGTCGAAGAACTTGGCGACGACTTGCCGCGCCGCTTCCAGCTGCTCCGTGACTGGGTCTTGGCATTCGTCGGCCACCTCGGGGATCCAGATGCCAGCAACTATGCCGATGAGGTGGCGCTCCTCTTTGCGATCGACGAAAGAGGGCCGCTGGTGGAAGCGTCGAGCCGGCGCTCGCTCGACGGGATGTTGGGGGATCATCGCCGCGTCGAGAACGGTACCTATCAGTTGGACTTCAACCGTTTCTGGGTTCGCCTGAGTGAGTACAACGAGGCGGTAGTGCCGCCGTTTCGTGCTTTCGAGCGCCTCAAGAAGGAGCTGCTCGCAGAAGAGCGAGAGCTGCTACGACTCGAGGAGTTTCAGCCGCGAGTGTTGAGTTCGTTCGTGCGCTCGCGCTTGATCGACACTGTCTATCTACCGCTGATCGGCGCGAATCTGGCCAAGCAGATCGGGGTCGCTGGGGAAGAGAAGCGGACGGATTTGATGGGGCTGCTGTTGCTGATCTCCCCGCCTGGCTACGGCAAGACGACGCTGATGGAGTACATCGCGCATCGACTTGGCATCACGTTCGTGAAGGTGAACGGGCCCGCTATCGGGCACCGTGTCACATCGCTTGATCCCGCGGACGCACCGAACTCTGCGGCCAAACAAGAGATCGAGCGCTTGAACCTAGCCCTCGAAATGGGCGACAACATCATGCTGTACCTGGATGACATCCAGCATCTGGGCGCAGAGTTCTTGCAGAAGTTCATTTCGCTTTGCGATGCACAACGAAAGATCGAGGGGATCTACAAAGGACGTCCTCGGACCTATGACCTTCGCGGGCGGAAGGTCGCCGTCGTGATGGCCGGCAATCCGTTCACCGAGAGCGGGGAGAAATTTCGGATACCGGACATGTTGGCCAACCGCGCTGATACCTACAACCTGGGCGACATCATTGGGGACAACGCAGACGCGTTCAAACTGAGCTACCTCGAGAACGCGATGACGTCGAATCCAGTGCTCAATCGCTTGGCGACGAGCAGTCAAGACGACGTGTTGGCGTTCATTCGCATGGGAGAAGGAGCGGGCACGGAGGCTGGGGACCTTGAAGGCAACTACTCAGCAAGTGAGGTCGACGAGATCGTCACCACGTTGACGAAGCTCGTGCGGATACGGGACGTCGTATTGACCGTGAACCGCGAGTACATCCGATCTGCCGGCCAAGCGGACGAGTATCGCACCGAGCCAGCCTTCAAACTGCAGGGATCGTATCGCAACATGAACAAGCTCGCGGAACGTGTCCTGCCAGTCATGACCGCGGCTGAGGTTGAAACCTTGATTTTGTCTCACTATGAGAGTGAGGCCCAGACTCTGACTACCGAGTCAGAAGCCAATCTCTTGAAGCTGCGAGAGCTGCTCGGTTTGCTGGATACGCAGGAACAACAGCGCTGGCAGGAGATGAAGAAGACGTTCGCGCGGAATCTGAAGCTGAAAGGGCTTGGCGACGACGAGAAGGTCGGCCAGCTGCTCGTGCAGTTGGGCGAGTTCG
This sequence comes from Planctomycetota bacterium, assembly GCA_039028735.1. Taxonomy (GTDB): domain Bacteria; phylum Planctomycetota; class UBA8108; order UBA1146; family JAJFFE01; genus JBCCHQ01. The sequence goes on from JBCCHQ010000044.1 coordinate 29,134, forward strand.
CCGATGGCATTGGGTCGTTGCGCGAAACTGTCGAGTCGGGGCTTGGAGAGCTGACAGCAGCGCAGTCGAATGGCGGTGGCAATGGGAGCGATGGGGCAGACGCGCGTTCGCTCGCGGCGCTGGAGGCACTCGTAGCGGAGCTACGGGAGTCTCGCGATCGGACGCCGTCGGTGAACGTCGTGAACCGAGTTCCTTCGAGCATTCTCAACGTCGTGAAGCAGCAGTTCGAGGTCATGCAGAGCTGGATGGGTCCGCTACTTGCGACGTTGAGAGATCGCGATGGTTCGTTGCAGCAACTACGAGCCGACCTCGAGCAAACTCAGCGTGACTACCAATCCTTCATCCAGCGATTGGAAGCAGGCGAGGAGTTCGGCGCCGACTAGTGGCGTTTGAAGCCCTAGAACGACACGCCCAGCTGTACGGCCCCACCGTAGCTGTCGTCTTCACCTAGCATCCCAGCGATGTCGAGGTGCAGAATGTCGAACGGCGACAGACCAATCCCCGCCGTGATCAGGTCCGCGGTGCCGTCATCAGCGTCGTGCTGATAGCCCCCTCGTAATGCGAACCAGCCGGTGTCCAGCTCGGCGCCAAACCGCAGATACTTGGACTCGTCGTCGAGTCCGAAGCGTTCGGTGGGGGTCAGGTCTGCCTCCGCGGCGATTGTGAGCATTTCGTGTGTCCAGGCAGCACCAATGGTGGCCACTGTGCTGACCGTGTAGTCGAAGGACTGCCCGTTGGTCAGAACCGTTTCGAAATCCTCGGGCGCAACGTTGCGGACAACGGCGCCGAACGTCAGGCCCTGCGGCAGCGACACCGTGGCGCCGATGTCGGCGTTGAAGGTCGTGTCGTCGTCCATGAAGACGTCATCGTCGTAGTCGTCTTCGTCGAAATTCTCGACGTCGATCGCATAGTTGTACGTGTCCACCCTTTGGTACTTGGGAGTGACCCCAACGGCGACGCCGAAGCCGGCCAGTTCGAAGCCAAAGGCGACAGAAACGCCTACCTCGGTGACAGCGGCGCTCAGCGCGCGTCCCTCGGACAACAGGTTGTCCAGATCGGCGACACTCGTAGCTCCAAGGATCAGTGCGGCATCCCCAGGGTCGATTGTCGCGACTGCTGTCGCGTCGGTTCGATTCGTGGCCACGAGAGCGTAGCTGAAGAAGCTGCCAGGGGCAGCGATGACGACATTGCCACCAAAGGCAGCTTCGAGAGAGCGACCGTTCAGGTCCAACAGCCGATCGATCGCGTTCTGCCTGTCTTGAGGCGTGACTGTCAGGTTGTTGATCGCCTCCTCGAGCGTGACGACCGAGTCGCGAAAGTCATCGATGCCATCGAGCAGGTCGTCTTCGTCGGTGTAGGTGCCGCCGATCGTCGGCAGGATGATTCCGATACTATCGTTCTCGCCGTGTTTCATGAGCAGAGCTGGGTTGGCGAGGGGGGCGCTCACATAGCCCGAAGACGCCACGCCGACACCACCCATTGCCGAGTTGCGCCCCTCGAAGGTCTGCGAGGAAGCAATGTTCGGAAGGAGGCAGCCCAAGGCGCACGTCGCGATCAGCCAACGGATTCTCATAGGTTCAGCCCTTCGTGGTGAGTTTCGCGGTACTCCGGGTCAACTGCAGAGCACGTCAGATATATCGGCCGATCCGGTGGGGCTCTGAGGGGGGCAATTGGTGGGGCGCGCTGCTTTTCTGCTGAGAGCTCTCAGAAAGCCACATCGGGACTCCCAGCTGCGGTACTCTCCTCGCCACAAGAGTCGATAGGGAGGAAGACCGTGGCCGTGAATCCGAAGAAGGGCTTGTTCAGCCGTTTCCTGAACGCTGTGGAGTGGCTGGGCAATCTGTTACCCCATCCGGTGACGCTATTCGCCGTGATCTGTGTGCTGGTGCTGATCGTCAGTGGCGTAGCTGGCTACTTGGAGCTACAGGTGCCGGATCCGCGGCCTGAGGACGCCAAGGGGCGGTCGCCCGACGGAGTGATTCGAGCGGTAAGCCTCCTCAATGCCGAAGGGCTGCGACGCATCGGTATGGGGTTGGTGACGAACTTCACGTCGTTTGCGCCGCTCGGAACAGTCTTGGTCGCCCTGCTGGGCGTTGGTGTGGCTGAACGAACGGGCCTGCTGGGCGCCGGGATTCGAGCTCTTGTGCTGGGGGCGCCGCGGTCGCTGTTGACCTCGGTCGTCGTGTTTGCGGCCGTCGTCTCCAACACTGCCAGCGAAATGGGCTACGTCGTCTTGATTCCACTGTCGGCAGTTGTCTTCCACTCTGTAGGCCGTCACCCGCTGGCAGGCATGGCTGCCGCGTTTGCTGGAGTGTCTGGCGGCTACTCGGCGAACATCCTGATCGGGACCGTCGATCCACTGCTCGCCGGCATCACGACCGAGGCGGCTCGCTTGATCGACCCCTCCTACGCGCCAAACGCGCCCAATGAAGTGCTGCCGACAGCCAACTACTACTTCATGGCGATCAGTACGTTGATGATCACGGTGGTCGGAACCCTCGTGACCACCCGTATCGTCGAGCCCAAACTCGGACCCTACGATGTCAGCGCTGGCGAAGAGGGCATCGCCGAAACGACGAAGGATATGGGAGCTCTGTCAGACGCTGAAAAGAGGGGATTGAAGTGGGCGTTCGCGGCGATCGCAGCGATGGCTGCGGTCTTGATCGTGCTTTGCCTCCCGAACGGGTGGTTCCGAGACCCGGCTGTCGATGGGACGCTAGTGCAGGAGTTACGGCCCATGCTCAAGAGCGTGGTGGCACTGATCTTCGTCTTCTTTATCGTTCCTTCGGTGATCTACGGGAAAGTCTCTGGGTCGATCAAGAACGATCGTGACGTCATCGATGGCATGGCGAACGCCATGAGCTCGATGGGGCTCTATCTAGTTCTCGTCTTCTTTGCTGCGCAGTTTGTCGCCTTCTTCAATTGGTCGAACCTCGGCATCATCTCTGCTGTGAAGGGGGCCGACTTACTGCAGCAGTTGGAGCTAGATAGCCCGGTCGTGTTCATCCCGTTCATCTTAATGTGTTGCTTCGTGAACCTGATGTTGGGTAGCGCTTCGGCGCAGTGGGCGGTCACGGCGCCGATCTTTGTCCCGATGCTGATGTCCGTTGGTTACAGTCCACAGGTGATTCAAGCCGCCTACCGGATCGGCGATTCAACGACAAACATCATTACCCCAATGATGAGCTACTTCGGGCTGATTCTCGCGTTCGCCATGCGCTACGAACGGCGCCTTGGGATCGGGACTCTGATCGCAATGATGATCCCGTACTCGCTGTGCTTCTTGGTGTCGTGGATCGGGCTGTTCTACCTCTGGGTTTTCGTGCTGGAAATGCCGGTCGGGCCCGGCACGCCGACGCACTACAATCCTTAGCCAGCTGCTACGAGGTGAGGTCGAAGTAGCTGGCCGCACTGGGACTTTGTCGCAACAGCTGTAGCGCGTGGTGAAGGCGTGACTTCACGGTGCCCACAGGCACAGCCAGACGGTCTGCGAGCTCCTGCAACGATAGGTCTTCGACGAAGCGCAGCACGATCACTTCTCGGTGGGTCGCCGACAGTGGAGCGAGTGCGCTGGCCAACTCAGACGAGACAGGGACGTCTGGGGGCGCAAACAGCGCGGCGGCCGCCGCATCATCGGAGACGAAGCGCTGCCGTTTGCGACGAGCCGCAATCGCCAGATTGCGGACAGCGGGGTAGAGGAACGTCCGGAGCTGCGCGGTCAGCTGCAGTTGCGGCAGCTTGCGACTCAGGTACAGGAAGACCTCCTGCATTACATCGAGTGCATCCTCGCGGTGGCCCGTCATCTGGTAGGCGAGGTTGTGAGCCCAGTCGCGGTGCCGCCGGTAGAGCTCCTCGAACGCACGGCCGTCGCCGCGTTGAATCCGTTCGATCAGCGCCAGGTCGCTGTTGAGGGCTCCATCGTGCTTCTCCATCTCGGAACCTCCATGACGGGCGCCGCGGCCAGTTGCCGCGCTGTTTGTTCAAGTAGCCTAGAGATTTCTCGACTTTCTTTGAACCCCCAGCAAGGCTCGAGCACTTCAGTCTATGGAAAGTGTGTTCTCATGCCTGACTCAGAAGCTCAGTTCAATGAACGATCGCAGCGACGCCTGAGCCACGATCTCCGAGCGCTCTACGCGGCACCGCCAGTTCCGGCCAGCGTCGACGAGGAGATCCTCCGTGCGTTGGAGCCCGCGCCGGCGCGCCGCCGCCCATGGGTCCTAGGAACCGGTGCTGCGGCTGCTGCAGTGTTGTTGATCACCGGCATTTTGGCGTGGTTTGGGCCGCCTCCAACGATCGACGAGCAGCGGAAGCTGGCTCACGACGTCGATGGCAACCAACGTCTAGACATTGTTGATGCGTATCTGGTTGCCGTCGCGGCAGAACGTGGCGACGCACCACTCTCTTGGGATGTCAACGGGGACGGCAACGTCGATGTTCTCGACGCTACCGTCCTCGCCCAACGGGTCGTTAGGCTGCCGCTATGACTCGTACGGCTGCAGGCACAAGGAAGCGGCGCTCGCCGCGAGGTCTTCTTTCCGGATTGTTCGGCTTTGCGCTGCTGGCGGCTCTTTCGTCGGTGTGCAGTCAGGCTCAGTCTCCAACGACGCCCACGTTTCGCACCTTGGAGTTCTTTGTCGACCTGGGAAGTGTTGAAGCAGAGCTTGCTGCGTACCAGTTCGAGTTCGTCGAGAGTGCCCAAAGCGCGGTCGTCGTCGGGATCGAAGCCGGCCGCGACTTTCCCGAAACCCCGTACTACGACCCCAAAGCGTTGCGCGGGAGCCGCGTCATCGTTGCGGCATACACGCTGGCGGCAGAATCGACGCGCGGCAAGTGCCACGTGGCGACGTTGCACCTAATGGAAACCAGTGCGGACCCCAAGTATCAGGTCGACTTGATCGTTGCGGCGAACGCCGAGGGCACACCTACTACGGCCACGATTTCGTGGACGGAAGGACAATGAGGATGACGAAACGCGCCAATCAGCCGTCTCGACGAGCTTGGCAAACTCTGTGCTGGGTCTTTTGTGCGATCGCAGCAAGCGCAGTGTGGATGGGCTGCAACACCTACATTTCGGATGGCCGGAAGACGCCGCAGAGTGCGCCCCCTGGCGCGCACTATCTAGGTGGACTTGGACTCCTTGCGCAGCGTGCCAACTCGGTAGATGCGAGGGCCGTGATGCCGGCCGAAGAACTCTGGATCATCATCCCCGAGCCGACAGGACAACAGCGTAGTGATGCTGAGCCGCCGGCTGGCTCGTTGTTGGCGCTGACTAGTGGGCACGTCGAAGTTGCCGTGCCGCTGCGCCACACGGACGTCGCAGCGTCGATCAAGGGTGGGATCTCAGCGGTCACAGTCGCGCAGTCGTTTCACAATCCTTACGACACCAAGATCGAGGCGAAGTACGTCTTTCCACTGCCACACGAAGGGGCGGTTACCGACTTTGTCATGGTGATCGGCGAGCGCCGCATTCGCGGCTTGATTCGTGAGCGGGAGCTCGCGGAGCAGATCTATTCAGCCGCCAAGCACCAGGGGCACGTAGCTGCGCTGATGACGCAAGAGCGTCCCAACATCTTCACGCAGTCGGTGGCGAACATTGAGCCTGGCAAGTCGATCGATGTCGAAATCACGTACTTCCACACGTTGCCGCTCGTGGATGGTGAGTTCGAGTTCGTGTTTCCGATGGTCGTCGCCCCGCGCTTCAATCCGCCCCATGTGGGTGGCAATGGCATTGGCGCGACCCCTCGCGGCCAGGCCGGGACATCCGGTCAGCGCGTCGAAGTGGGATACCTCGGCCTGCGCGAACGCAGTGGCCACGACATCTCGATTGCAGTCACGATCGAAGCGGGGCTGCCCGTTCGAGAGGTGCGGTCGACGACTCATGCGATCGAGAGAGAGCAGCCCGACTCCGGCTTGGTCCGAGTGCAACTGCGTCCCGGAGACAAGATTCCGAACCGGGACTTCGTGCTGCGCTATCGTGTGGCTTCTGAAACCGTGCAACCAGAGTTCGTTTGCACCCGCGATGACAGCGGGGGCTACTTTCAGCTGACGTTGCATCCCCCGCACAATCTCCACGTGGTCCCCAGGCAGCCGATGGAGTTCATCTTTGTCGTGGACGCGTCGGGGAGTATGAAGGGGCGTCCGCTGGAGCTCGCCAAGGGTGCAATTCTACGCAGCCTGAGCCACCTCGACGTCCATGACACGTTTCAGATCATTCGCTTCTCGAACGAAGCGCTGCCACTGACGCCCGCACCGGTCCCTGCGACGGTGTCGAACGTCGAGCGTGCGCGACGATACCTGGACGAGATGTCGAGTGCTGGCGGCACGCACATGATCCACGGGGTCCGTGCGGCGCTGGCCGGAAGTGACGACCCGGAACGCCAGCGACTCGTTTCGTTCATGACGGACGGTTTCATTGGCAACGAATCTGAGATCTTTCGCGCTGTGCTCCAGCATGTAGGGGACGCGCGACTGTTTAGCTTTGGCGTCGGGTCCTCCGTCAACCGTCATCTATTGGCAGGTATGGCCCGGCTCGGGCGCGGTGCAGTCGCTTACGTTGGGCTCGACGAAGGCGTAGCGAACGCAGTGGATCGTTTCTACGAGCGAGTGGCGCGGCCCGCGTTGACGGATATCGCGATCGATTGGGGCACGCTGGGCGTTTCGGAGCAAGTTGGCGGCGCAGGGGATGTCTTCTACGGTCGTCCTGCTACCGTCTTGGGCCGTTTCTCTGGCACGGAGCCAACGACGATTCGCGTCAGAGGGCGCCAGAACGGTGAATGGATGGAGTGCACGGTCGCCTGTGACCCTACTCGCGCATCCCAGCACCAGGCCGTCTCGCAGCTGTGGGCGCGCAAGCGCATCCAAGCTCTCACCGATGGATTCTTGCGCCGCTACGACCCCGCCGATGGCGCAGCAGTCCGGCGACTCGCCCTCGAACACAACCTGTTGTCTGCGTACACAGCATTTGTCGCTGTCGATGCCAGTCAAGTGACCGCAGGCAGGGAGGGCGTCACCGTCGGTGTGCCGGTTCCTGTACCGGCTGGGATGCGCTACGAAACCAGCACGGCACGACCTGGGGGATAGTCTCCTGCGACGGCTACTTCTTCGGCAGGTACTTGCCAAGCAGCAGGTGAATGATGGCTAACCTGCTGTTTTGCGCCTTGTCGGACGACGGGGCGATGCGAATGACTTCTTCGTAAGCGGCGACAGCTTCATCCTTACGTGACAGTTTTGCCAGTGCCCGGGCGCGATAGTAGTGGTAGTACGCGTTCTCTGGCTTCAGGCGGACAGCCTCATTCAGCGCTAGGACCGCCTCCTCATAGCGCCTCAAGTCGATGTAGAGGCGCCCGCGGTTGTAGTAGGGGAATACATAGTCACTATTGATGACGGTTGCCCGCTTGAACGCGCGAATCGCTTCGTCCGTGCGATCGAGGTCGCGTAGGGCAAGGCCGCGATTGTTGTGTGCCCACGCGCTGTAGCGATCCTTCTTGATTGCGGCGTCGAACTCCCTGAGTGCGCCTTCGAAATCACCAGCCTTGCGGAGTTCTTGTCCTGCCTTGACGCGCTCTTCGACGAACTCGCGCCGTCGCGACTCGACTTGCCGTTGGATCCATTTCGAACACGTCGACAACGACATCAAGATCCCGAACGCCGCCATGCAGCTGATCCCCTTGCGTGGCTTGGCCCGAGGTGGCGGCGCAGAAGGCGACGGCGCGGGGGTCTCTTCGTTCATGCGGAAGCCATCAGGCCGCGCAGCGAGTCCGTCTCACGTGGGGTTCTGGGACGTTTCAAATGCTTTGCCTCACTTGATCTCACTCCCGACCCATAGGTCTCAGCTAGTAGCCAGGAGGGGCCAGAAAGGCCCAAAGTAGTCACTAGTCGGTCACTTGCAAGGCAAGTGGGGGCCGCAGGCTGTGATGGAGGTCGCGCCGTACCGGACATGAGAGTACACTGAGCCGCTCCTGGGGCTTGCTAGTCCCTCTTGCAGCCCCTTTGGCTGCATCATGCCTGGGTAGTCTCCAGGTTTACTGGTGGTTTCAGGTTTGGGTAGTTTCGGGTTATTGAGTAATCATGCAGGGAGATCGCTATGAGACCTTGTCAAACTCTATTGGCTCTGTTGTTTCTCGGACTGACCTTTCCCGTGCTCGCGGCTCCGCCGAGTTTCACAGAAGTGACCGCAGCGGCTGGGTTGGCCGGACACAACCACACCCCGACCTACACTCACAGCTATCCCGCCGGCGGCGCTGTCGGAGACTTCGACAACGATGGCTTCCAAGACATCTTCTTACCTGGAGGCGGAGGACAACCAGACAAGTTGTTCATGAACAATGGCGATGGCACGTTCTCGAATCAGGCTCAAGCCTGGGGCGTCGCAGCGACGCACCAAAGTACCGGTGCAGCTGTTGGTGACTTCAATCGCGACGGTTGGCTCGATCTTTTCGTGTCCAGCTACACCAGCAATCGTCTCTATCGCAATGAGGGCGGTACTGGATTCGTGAACGTTGCCAATAGTGCTGGCGTATCCGCCCCGGCTCCGTTCGGGGGAGCGTTCGGCGACTTCGACTTGGATGGAGACTTGGATCTGGCAGTCGTGACCTTCACGTCCGCTGCTGCAAATCTATTCACCACCCAACTGGCCGGACTACACCTTTGGTAAATGGGTTCCCTGGTGGTTCCACTACGGTTCATTTGGTGGAGATAGCGGTAATGAGAG